>JAFQEB010000085.1 GCA_017399225.1 Clostridia bacterium
AGGGGCAGAGCCCCTGCCCGCCGGAGGCGCCCCCGCACAGGAGGTAATCCCTATGCTCAAGAAGCTCAAGCAGGCCGTTTACGAGGCCAATATGGAGCTACCCAAGCGCAATCTGGTCACCTACACCTGGGGCAATGTTTCCGGCATCGACCGGGAGAAGGGCCTCGTGGTCATCAAGCCCTCCGGCGTGGATTATGAGGATCTGACGCCCGACATGATGGTCGTGCTGGACCTGGAGGGCAATGTGGTGGAGGGCAAGCTGAACCCCTCCTCCGACACCAAGACCCACATCGAGCTGTACAAGCAGTATCCGGAGATCGGCGGCATCGTGCACACCCACAGCCCCTACGCGGTGGGCTGGGCCCAGGCCTGCGAGGACATCCCCTGCTACGGCACGACCCACGCGGACTACTTCTACGGCGCGATCCCCTGCGCGCGTCACCTCACCACCGAGGAGATCGACGAGGACTATGAGAAGAATACCGGCAAGGTCATCATCGAGGAGCTGACCAAGCGCGGCATCGAGCCCCTGCACACCCCCGGCATCGTCTGTGCGTCCCACGGCCCCTTCACCTGGGGCAAGTCTCCCGCGCAGGCCGTGTACCACGCGGTGGTGCTGGAGGAGGTCAGCAAGATGGCAGTGTATACCCGTCAGATCAAGGCGGACGCCGCCCCCGCGCCCCAGAACATCCAGGACAAGCACTTCCTGCGCAAGCACGGCCCGAACGCCTACTACGGCCAGCCCGGGCAGCAGCACTGAGGCAAGGATGCCTGATATTTGCTATGCCCACGTGACGGACGAGATTACGCTGCACCGTGTGCTCGACCTGTGCTGCGGCATCCTTGGCGAGCGTGTCTGCCAGCGGGCTCCCTACCGTCGGGAAGACTGGCTTGCCCGGCTGGCGGAGTGCCCTGAGCTGCTGCTATATGCAGCGGACGGCGAGCGCATCGTGTCTGCCGTGCTGGGCCGCCCGGAGAGTGCTGAGAGTCTTGTGTGCGGCTTTGTGGCCTGTGATGAGGCCTATCGCAGGCAGGGGATTACCCGCAGGCTGATGGGGATGCTGGCTGATGCTGCCTGCCAGAAGGCTTTCCGCTACATCACCCTTGGCTCTGATGCGGATGGATTCTATGAGAAGTGCGGCTACATGCCCATCTCCGAGATCCATGGGCAGACCATTTACCAGCTGCTTCTTTGAAATTGAACTGCGCCCCCTTCCCGACGCAATGCCGGGGAGGGGGCGCTTTGCTATGCGGCGATTGGATGCTATGGGGGATCGGTGCGTGCGTGTTGCAGGGGCGGCCATCAGCCACCCGTTACGCCGGAAAGCGGCTGCTTCCGCAGGAACGGTATCCCAGCGAGCCCTTCCGTCCGGTTCGTGAACGTTCTGCGGCAGCGGGCGAGCAATGCTCATCCCTACAAGATAGATCGCACTCCGTCACCGTATGCCCAGCTCCGCCATCCTCTGCAGGGTATAGTCCCGTGCCTTCTCGTTGCGGATGTGCCGGCGCACGTCGGTCGCGTCCACCCAGTCGCCGTGGGCGATGCATTCCAGCAGCGCCTCGCAGACGTAGGCGTCCATGGCGCGCTCGTCGGCGAAGGCGGCTTCGATGCGGCTGTTCATGCGCTCGTCCAGCGCATCGGCCATGGTGCGGTAGATGAAGTGATCCGCGCCGAGCAGCTCCCGCAGGCGGCGGATGCAGCCGATGGCCTGCTGCATGTCGCCCACGGTGATGCGGCGGCGGAAGCGGCTTGCGGGGTTGCCCAGCAGCATGTCCACCGGGCAGCCGAGGATGCAGGCGAGGTCGGGCAGGGTCGCGATGTCCGGCAGGCTTTCGCCGCGCTCCCAGTGACTGACGGACTGCGCGGAGACGTTCGGCCGCTCGGCCAGCTCCGCCTGCGTGAGGGACGCTTCGGTGCGGCGGGTGCGGATGGTCGCGCCGATGGTCTTCGGGTCAAGGTTCATGGGAATCCCTCCTTTCGGTTGTGCTTTCAGCTTACCACGCCCGCGTACCTTTGTACAGCGAGCGGCGCTTGATTCCGGCGGCGCCTTTCCCGCGAGATACGCGAGCTGAAACTTTTTTTGTCAGGGGTATTGACAAATGTATCGGCATCCGATATACTATATATCGACGACCGATATAACGGCGAACGACAGAAAGGGGAAAGCACATGGGCGCAAATCAGGGAGCCCTGACGGAGGCGGTGTACTACATCCTGCTCTCGCTGATGGAGCCGATGCACGGCTACGGCATCATGCAGAATGTCGACAAGCTATCCGGCGGACGGCTGAAGCTGGCGGCGGGCACGCTGTACGGCGCGATCAGCACGATGCTGGAGAAGGGCTGGATCACCGCGCTGGCAGGTGAAAAGGACAGCCGCAAGAAGGAATATGCCATCACCGATGCGGGGCAGGCGGTGCTCCGCGCGGAATACTGGCGGCTGCGTGAACTGGTGGATAATGGCTATCCGCTGCTGGGGGAGGATGCACAATGAGAGAGACGATCCGCAAGTGGTTCTGGGCATGGGAGTTCGACAAGGAAGAGGCGTGGCTGGCGGAGATGGCCGCCAAGGGCAAGGCGCTGGTCAGCGCCCGTTATCTGACTTACGAGTTTGAGGACAGCGAGCCGGGCGAGTACATCGTCCGCCTCGAAATGCTGGAGAACAGCCCCACGAGCCATGAGGGGCAGCAGTACATCGGGTTTGTCGAGTCCACCGGCGCGGAGTTCGTGGGCCGGGTGATGAAGTGGGTCTACTTCCGCAAGAAGGCGGCGGACGGCGAATTCGAGCTGCATGGCGACAATGCCACCCGCATCAGGCATCTCAGGGGCATCATCAACCTGCTGCGGCCTCTGGCGATCTTCAACACCGGCGCGGGTGCATACAACATCTGCATCGGCATCGGGCTGAATTCGGCGATCAATGTGCTCTGTGGCGGCCTGTCCATCGCGGTGACGGTGCTGTTGGGCGTGGGGATCCACAAGCTGAACGAAAAGAAAAAGCAGCTGGAGCGCGACAGCCAGCTGTTCGAGTGAGGTGAGCGTCTGTGAAGACTGGTTGGCGGATCGCGTTGTATGCGCTGGCGGCGGTGCTTGTGGTGATGGGCGTGCTGGTGCTCACCGGCGTCAGGGGGCCGGGAAAATCGGATGTGACAGTCACGCGGGAGGACGACCTGTACTCCCTGGGCATGTCGTACATGAGCGGGGAGCAGTCGGCCACTTACACGCTGGCGGCAGGCGACGCCATCGATGTGACTGTGGTGCATATCAGCGGCGACCTCAGGCTGCGCATCGCCTGCGGGGCGGATGTGATCTACGAGGGCCACAACCCGGAGATGGGCGATTTCCGCGTGAATATCCTGAAGGACGGGGAGTACACGATCACCGTTACCGGCCGGCGGGCGGATGGCAGCGTGTCCTTCGAAATGATCCGGGCTGAAGCGAAGGAGGAATGACGGATGGCAGATCAGAAGAAGAACCAGTCTGGCGGCGGATTCAACCCCATCGGGCTGTGCATCGGACTGGGCGTGGGCCTGTGCTTCGGCACGGCGATGAACAATATCGGCCTGGGCATCTGCCTGGGCATGGGCGTGGGCCTGTGCTACAGCGTGGCGCTGGGGCACCGGAAGGGCTCGGACGACAAGCCGGAGGACGGCTCCGGGGAGGACAAGGAATGAAATACGTATGGATGGTGATCCGCCTGCTGCTGCCGGTGGCGGCCATCGTGCTGCTGGGGCTGTACATCACGGGCGTGGGCGGCGAGTCGAAGATGCTGCTGATGGGCGGCCTGCTGTGCTCCACGGCTGGACTCTGGCTGAATATCTGGTTCCAGCGCAGGGAGAGGAAGGAAAAGCAATGAAGGAATTCCTGACGGCGGCGTTGCCGTGGGTCGCCATGGGCATTGCCGTGGCGGTGGCCGTGGTGTACATGAATGCGAAAAAGTGAAAAGGCAGGCTCTCCGGCGATGGACCGGGGAGCCTGCTTCATGCGGGGATCCTGCGCAAATGATGTCAAGCGGCGGGGAAAAAGAGCCTCCGGAAACGTTGATGAGGGTGAATCAACGTTTCAAAGGAGGGTTCTGGCATGTGGGGTATTCTGTATGCGGTGTTCATGATCGGCGTATTGATCCTTGTGCATGAGTTTGGCCATTACGCCATGGCGCGCCTGCTGAAGGTGGAGGTGGTGGAGCTGGCCATCGGCTTCGGCAAGCGGCTCTGGCGGTATGTCAGCCCCCGCAGCGGCATCGCCTACACGGTGCGCCTGCTGCCCTTCGGCGGGTTCACGGAGTTCCTCTCCGAGGACGATGTGGACGGCTGTCACGCCGGGAATATCCTGCCCTTTGAGGCGCAGCCGGTGTGGAAGCGCATGCTGATCATCCTGGCGGGGCCGGCGATGAACCTGCTGCTGGCGCTGTCGCTGAGTACGGGGCTGTGGTATGCGGAGGAGGTCGTCGTGCACTACAACGCCTCTGCGGAGACGTATGGCCAGCAGTATCAGGTGGAATACGGCGTGGTTGCGGATGACGGCGTCCCGTATGCAGAGTCGGAGGACGAGGCAGATCCCGGGGTCGGGAGCGTCTTCCTCATCGGCGTGGAGAGCTTCGGCGAGGCGATGGCCTACGCGGTGGAATCCCCCGGGAATGCGTTGGAGACCATCGGCGGCTATCTGACCGGCATACTCGCCATCGGCGACATCGTCATGGAGGAGGGCGTGTATGGCGCGCTGCTGCTGATGATCCTGTGCTCGATCTCCATGGGCCTGTTCAACCTCGTCCCGATCCCCGGTCTGGACGGCAGCCAGCTGCTGATGCTGACGCTGGAGCTGGTGCGGGGCAGGAAGCTCTCCGCGTTCTGGCAGAATGTCTACGAGTGGGTCTGTCTGGGCGCGGTGGGCGTGCTGTTCCTCTGCATGGGCGTCAACGATATCATCACGCTGGTGAAGCTGGTCTTCCCGGCTTCGTAAGGGTCATGCTTCCGGCGCGGGGACGACGGTCACCTGCACGCCCTGCTCCTCGAGGCGGAGGAGTTCGTCCTCCACGCAGTCCCAGTCGGTGATGAGTGCATCGAAGGCGGAAGCGTCGCAGACCTTGACGAAGGCGTCCGTGCCGATCTTCTGCGAGGGCATGAGCAGCACGTTCTTCCGTGCATTGCGGATGACCTGCCGCTGCAGCGCGGCGGTCTCGTCCGTGCCGTTGGAGAGGCCGAAATCCGCCGTCAGCCCGCCGCCGGTGATGAAGGCGACGTCGAAGTGCAGGCGGGACATGAAGTCCACCGCCATGCTGTCCACGATGGAACCGGAGGGACGCATGCGGCCGCCGGCGAGGTAGACGTCGATGTTGGTGAAGGGGCGCAGCCGGGCGGCGATATCCGCGTTGTTGACCACGAGGGTGAAGCGGACGTCCTGAGGCAGGTGGCGCAGCATCAGGAAGCCGAAGCTGCCGCCGGTGAAGTACACCATATCGCCGGGGCGGATGAGGCTCACGGCATGGGCGGCGATGCGGTCGTAGTTGGGGAAGACGGGCATCTCGTCGAAGTTGCGGTCGCGCGGCGGCAGCACGCTGACCTGCTGCGGGCGGATCGCTCCGCCATGGGTGCGCTTGCACAGCCCCTGCTGCTCCAGTGCGCGCAGGTCGCGGCGGGCGGATTCGCTGGAAATGCTGTAACGGGCCGTCAGATCGGCGATGGCGACCATGCCGTTCTCTTCGATCATCTGCGCGATCTCGCGCTGGCGTTCCTCGGCGTACATGATGGATGCCTCCTTGCGTTTGGTTGGTTTTGTTTGTGGATGTGCGATCGCAAAACCAAAATACCACACAAACGGGCGCCTGTCAACCCCTTGAAATGAAAAATCCCACGCAAATCAACGACGGTTTGCGTGGGGTTCTGTTTATTTGTAACCGTACATGACGACATGGATGCCGCGCTCCAGCGCGGGCACGACCATCTCGTGCAGGTAGCTCTTGTCGGTGGCGTCGCGGACGACCACGCCGGTGATGGCCTTCTGGTCGAAGAGCGCCATCGTCAGCTCGCGGGAGAAGGGGCCGTCCATGGCGATGATGTTGCCCCGGGGATAGCCCAGCTGCAAACAGGCGGCGACGGCTTCGGGGGTCGGCGTGATGCGGGGGAAGAGGCGGGTCATGTCGGTGTCCAGGGGGATGGGCAGCAGGGGATCGCGCCCGATGCCCAGGAGCATGTTGCCCTTCTCGCGCCGGATGGCGGCGATGATGGCCTCGTGGGTGTCCACCCATTCGACGCTGTCGCGCCAGGCGTCCTCGATGTTTTCGAAGTGGACGCGCTCCCACGGCAGCCCCAGCTCCTCGGCAACGCTGTGGATGTTCTCCTGCGCCATGACGGAGTAGGGGTGGGTCGCATCGACGATGCGCTGGGGGGCGACCTTCCGGACGAAATCCAGCATGCCGGCCCTGTCCAGCTTGCCCACGTGGCAGTTGGTGCCCGGCGGCAGCAGCGACCGGGCGTACTCCGAGGTGACGCTCATGACCACCTGACGCCCGCGCTGGCGCAGCATCCTGGCGGTGTTGCGGCTTTCCGGGGTGTTTCCGAAGATCAGGACTCGTTCCATATCAATCACTCCATGAGCCGCAACGGCTGCGCGGCTGTTATGCGCATAGCGGAACAACGCCCAGCAGAGGCTGCGCGTTGAATCCGGTTACACGTATTACCAGCATTATATAACCGGAGCGGGAAAAAGTCAAGGGTCGGGCGGCTGTGAATGTTTGGTTGCGGGAGCAACGGAATTATGCTATACTGTCAGGGACGAATCCATGGAGGACAACACATGAAGAGGCTACGCAATATCGGCATATTCGCCCACGTGGACGCGGGGAAGACGACGCTGTCCGAGCAGCTGCTGATGCATGCCGGGGCGATCCGCCGCGCCGGCAGCGTGGACGAGGGCACGGCCCACACCGACAGCCTGCCCGTGGAGCAGCGGCGCGGCATTTCCGTCAAGGCCAGCTGCGTGCGGCTGACGTGGAAGGACACCGCCATCAACCTGATCGACACCCCCGGCCACGTCGACTTTGCGGCCGAGGTGGAGCGGAGCCTGTGGGCGCTGGATGCGGCGGTGCTGGTGGTGTGCGCGGTGGAAGGCGTGCAGCCCCATACGGAGACGCTCTTCCATGCGCTGCGGGAGCAGGCCATCCCGGTGCTGATCTTCCTGAACAAGACCGACCGCGAGGGCGCGGACGTCCGGCGGGCGCTGGCGCAGGTGAAGCGCCTGCTGTCCGCCGATGCGGTGTGGATGGCGGACGGGGAGGCCATCGCCGAGACGGTCTGCCAGACGGACGACGAGCTGCTGGAGCGCTATCTCTCCGGCGAGGAGATCGATCCCGCCTTCCTCCGCGACCGGCTGACGGAGATGACCTGCGCAGCGCAGGCGTATCCGGTCTTCAGCGGCTCGGCGCTGCGGGATGAAGGCGTCGTGCCGCTACTGGACGCGATGGTGGACATGCTGCCCGCCCCGGTGGAGAACGCCGCGGAGGCGCTGTGCGGCGTGGTGTTCGCCTCCGCGCAGGACAGGCTGCTGGGCCGGGGCGTGTGGGTGCGGCTGTACTCCGGCCGGCTGGAGAACCGCGCGCCGGTGACGCTGCCGGCGGGGATCGACCCGCTGACGGGCGAGGAGCGCCTCGTGCAGCGCAAGATCAGCCAGATCCGCTCTGTCGACGGCAGCGACGCCGGGAGCCTGGCCGCCGGCGAGATCGGCGTGGTGTACGGCCTGGGCGACGTGGGCATCGGCCACATCCTGGGCGATGCGTCCCTGCTGCCCCGCCGCGTGGAACCCGGACGGCTGCGCACGCCGCTGATCACCACGCAGGTGCTGCCGGAAAAGCCGGAGGAGATGCAGGCCCTGCGCGCGGCCTGCAGCGCACTGGCGGCGGAGGATCCGCTGCTGCAGGTGCGCTACGCCAGAGCGCTCAACGAGCTGCAGCTGCATGTGATGGGCACGATCCAGCTGGAGATCATCGCCGAGGAGCTCCGGGAGCGCTTCGGGCTGAAGGTCACCTTCACCAAACCGGCCGTGATCTACAAGGAGACCATCGCGCAGGCGGCCTCGGGCTTCGTGGCCTACACGATGCCCAAGCCCTGCTGGGCGATCATGCGCTTTGAGATCGAGCCGGCCCCGCGCGGCAGCGGCGTGACGTTCCGGTCCACCGTGCCTGTGCGCGACATCCTCCTGCGCTACCAGCATCAGGTGGAGCAGGCGCTGCCGCTGGCGCTGAGTCAGGGGCGGCTGGGCTGGCAGGTCACCGATGTGAACATCACGCTGGTGGAGGGCAACCATCACCAGTTCCACACGCATCCGCTGGACTTCATCGTGGCGACGCCCTGGGGCATTCAGGATGGCCTGCGCCGGGGCGGCTCGACGCTGCTGGAGCCGATCCTCGAATGCCGCTTCCAGCTGCCGCCGGAGTGCGTGGGCCGGGTGATGAGCGACGTGGCGCTGATGCGCGGCGAGGTGACCCACACGGAGACGGACCTCGATCGTGTGCTGCTGACGGCGCTGGTGCCGGTGGCGACGAGCGTCGATTACGCGACGACGCTGGCCAGCGTGACCAGCGGGCGCGGCGGCATGAGCGTGCGGCTGAGCGGCTACCGGGAATGCCCGATGGAGCTGGGCGCGACGGCGCCGAGGCGCAACGTGGACCCGCTGGACACGGCGAAGTACATCCTCGCGGCCCGCAGCGCGCTGGAGGGCGGCATCTTCGATCTGGACTGACACGCGGGCGTACTCAGAGAGGAAGGACAACTCAATCGCGAAAACGGGTTAAGGGGCATCACGCCGGAACGGCTCCCCAGTGGGGAGTTCGCCGGAGGCGAAAGTGACAAGTGATGTTGAATGGCTCCTTACGGGGTGCAGGGCATTCCGTTGGAGTGTGTCCCCAGTGGGGACTTCGCCGAAGGCGAAAACGACGAGGAATGTTGAATGGAGGCCCTGCCCGCCGGAGGCACGCTGCATAAAGGACAACTGCCAAATAAAAGCCTCCCATGGCGAAGCCCCCGGAAGCATACGCCTTTGAGGGTCATTCCGGAACGGAATCCCTCAAACAGTCCGCGCAACCGACAAGGAAGCCGTCATCCCGACCATTCTCCCCGTACTGCCAAAGCAAAAAAGGACATACAATACCGCCGGACGCCCCATCACAGGCCGTCCGGCGGTTCTGTATCTCACTCCTCCAGCGTCCACCCGTGATCGCCGTGGTAGATCATCTGACGGGTCATGCCGCCGTCGATGCAGATGTTCTCGCCGGTGATGAACCCGGCTTTCTCCGATGCGAGGAACAGCGCCATGTGGGCGATGTCCAGCGGATGGCCGACCCGCCCGGCAGGCTGCTGCACGGCGTCGGGCCCCTCGTATACGGTGAAGGCCGTATCGATCCACCCGGGGGAGACCGAGTTGACGCGCACCTTCCCCCGCAGGCTGACGGCCAGCGCATGGGTCAGCGCGGCGATGCCGCCCTTGGCAGCGGTGTAGGATTCGGTCTGCGGCTGGCTCATCCGGTCGCGACTGGAGGAGATGTTCAGCACCGATGCCCCCGGGGCGAAGTGGGGCAGGAAGAGCTTCGTGAGGTAGAACGCGGCTGTGACGCCCACGTCCAGCGCGCGGGTGAAATCCTCCCACGTGCAGTCGGCGATGCCCGTCATCATCGGCGGCGCGTTGTTGACCAGCACGTCGACGCGCCCGTGGTCAGCGATCACCTTCGCGGCAAAGCGCTCCAGCGTGGCCTTGTCGCCGATATCGCCGACGAAGTACGGGTTCTCCTGCACGTCGATGGGGCAGACGATGGCGCCGGTCTTCGCAAACTCCTCACAGATGCAGCGGCCGATGCCGCCTGCGCCGCCGGTCACGACGATGACCTTTCCGGTGAACTCTCCCATAATATACCTCCTTTGAGGAATCCTGAAACATACCTCGATTCATTCGCGCTTCGCGATCGAGAAACCGCGTCCGTGCACCTCGGTCACCTTGGAAACGATCATGAAGCACTCCGGATCGATCTCATGCACGAGGCGCTCCAGCTTGACCAGCTCGCGGCTGGAGATGACGCTCATGACGACCTCTGTGGGGGTGTGCAGGTAGCCGCCCTCGCCGTGGAGCAGCGTCACGCCGCGGTCCACCTGCGAGAGGATGGCGGCGCTGATCTCGCGGGATCTGCCGGAGATGATCCGGACCTCGGTGCGGCTGGTGCCCAGCATGAGCATCTTGTCCAGCATCACGGTATAGATGATGGCCAGCACGATGCCGTAGAGCACCGCGTCCACGGAGGCGCCGAAGGCAAGCTGCATCAGCAGGATGAGGAAGTCGAAGGCATACATGCTCACTGAAACGGGGATGCGCAGGTACTTCTGCAGCGCCAGCATGGGGATGTCCAGCCCGCCGGTGGAGGCGCCTGCGCGGATGACGATCCCCAGCGATATGCCGATGCCCAGGCCGAAGAAGATCGTGTTCAGCAGCAGGTCGTGGGTGAGCACGAGATCGCCCATGAACCAGCCGATCGCCTCCAGGAAGGCCGGATACAGCAGGGAGCTGGCGATGGTGGACAGCACGAGGTTCCGCCCCAGCATCACCCAGCCCAGTAGCAGCATCAGGATGTTGAAGGCCATCACGAAGCCGGACACGGGCAGGCCGGTCAGCTGGTTGACGACCATCGCCAGACCCGTGGTGCCGCCAGTCACCAGCCCCGTGGGCAGCAGGAAGACCCTGACGGACAGGGCGTAGAGAAAGTTGCCGGCGATGACCGCAAGGGCGGACGTCAGCCTTCTGGTCGCGTTCTTTTTCATGGGCGTATACCGTTCTCCTTTTCGTCAGCACAGGATTGTGCAACATTATAGCACATCCGGATGCGGATTGCACATGAAATTTTCGCGCGATTTTCGCTGGAAATCCGCAGGAAAACCCTTGACAAGGCAGGGCAGAGGTGGTATATTATGAACGCAGTTAGCTTAAACTAACTTCGCAAGGAAGGTTCGGTGATCAGCATGGATCTGACGAAAGCTGTGGTGGGGCAGGAGTACATCATCCGCGACATCGTTGCCGATGACGAGGAGATGGAAGCGTTCCTGTTCTCTCTGGGGTGTTACAGCGGGGAGCCGATCACGGTCGTGTCCCGGCGCCGCAGCGGCTGCGTCGTGGCGATCAAGGACGCCCGCTACAACATCGATATGCAGCTGGCCGGGGCCATCATCGTGTGACACGCGTGAAGGCCATCCGCCATTCCTCGGGGGACGCAAGGAACCCGGGGCTGCATTTTGCCCCACGAGTTAGAGCTGGTTAACTATAGTTAGAGACTGCGAATCGTATCGGAAACGAGGAGGAGAACCCCATGAGAATTGCACTGACGGGTAACCCCAACAGCGGCAAGACGACGATGTACAACGCCCTGACTGGCCGCAATGAGAAGGTCGGCAACTGGGCAGGCGTGACGGTGGAGCGCAAGGAGCACGCCATCAGGAGCGCCTATGCCAACGGCCGGAGCGACCTGATCGCCGTTGACCTGCCCGGCGCTTACTCGATGTCCCCCTTCACGAGCGAGGAGAGCATCACCAGCTCCTACGTGCGCAACGAGAAGCCGGACGTGATCGTCAACATCGTCGACGCGACGAACCTGAGCCGCAGCCTGTTCTTCACCACGCAGCTGCTGGAACTGGGCATTCCCATGGTGGTCGCGCTGAACAAGGCGGACGTGAACGAGAAGAAGAAGACCGAGATCGACGTGGCGGCGCTGTCCGCGGCGCTGGGCTGCCCGGTGCTGGAGACCGTGTCCACCACCAGTGAGGGCCTGAAGGAGGTCATCGCCAAGGCGGTGGAGCAGGCCGGCAAGGAGCAGAAGGCGCCCTACGTGCAGGGCGACATCGACCTGACCGACAAGGCCGTGGTCGAGAAGGCTGACCGCGCCCGCTTTGCCTTTGTCAACGGCATCGTGAAGAAGGTGGAGAAGCGCGTCGTCAAGACCGCCGACAAGAACGTGCAGGACAAGATCGACGCGGTGGTCACCCATCCCATCCTGGGCCTGCTGATCTTCGCGGCCATCATGTTCGGCGTGTTCTGGGTCTCCCAGGCCGAGGGCGGTCTGGGCATCTGGCTGGCCGGCGTGCTGGAGGGCTGGATGGAGGTCGTCACCGAGTGGGTGGCGGTTCTGGTCGAGGACGCGTCCCCGATCCTGCAGTCCCTGGTGGTTGACGGCATCGTGGGCGGCGTGGCGGCCGTGCTGGGCTTCCTGCCGCTGGTGATGGTGATGTACTTCCTCATCGCCCTGCTGGAGGACTGCGGCTACATGGCCCGTGCCTCCGTGGTGCTCGATCCCATCTTCAAGAAGGTCGGCCTGTCCGGCAAGTCCGTGATCCCCTTCGTCATCGGCACCGGCTGCGCCATCCCCGGCGTCATGGCCTGCCGCACCATCCGCAACGAGCGCGAGCGCCGCGCCACCGCGATGCTGACGCCCTTCATGCCCTGCGGCGCGAAGCTGCCCGTCATCGCCCTGTTCACCGGTGC
This sequence comes from Clostridia bacterium, assembly GCA_017399225.1. The sequence continues at coordinate 12,508 of JAFQEB010000085.1, forward strand.
GTTCTTCGCTGATGCGAGCTGGGTGGGCCCGCTGATGTACTTCGTGGGCATCGCGCTGATCTTCTTCGGCGCGCTGCTGATCAATGCCATCACCGGCCACAAGGTCCGCAAGTCTTACTTCATCATCGAGCTGCCCGAGTACAAGGCGCCCTCCTTCGTCCGCGCGTTCATGTCCATGCTGAGCCGCGGCTGGGCCTACATCGTCAAGGCCGGCACCATCATCCTGCTGTGCAACACCGTCGTGCAGGTGATGCAGTCCTTCGCGTGGAACTTCCAGCCTGCTGAGACGGCGGACGCCTCCATCCTCGCTTCCATCGCCCAGCCCTTCGCGTACCTGCTGGTGCCCGTGGTGGGCGTGCTGAGCTGGCAGCTGGCGGCGGCGGCCGTGACCGGCTTCATCGCCAAGGAGAACGTCGTCGGCACCCTCGCCGTGTGCTTCGTGGGCCTGGAGAACCTGATCGACACCGAGGAGCTGGCCCTGATGGAGGGCGCCGGCGCGGAGGTCGCGGCGGTGATGGCCATCACCAAGGTCGCGGCTCTGGCTTACCTGATGTTCAACCTGTTCAGTCCGCCGTGCTTCGCAGCCATCGGCGCGATGAACTCCGAGATGAAGAGCGCCAGGTGGCTCTGGGGCGGCATCGGCCTGCAGCTGGCCACCGGTTTCACCGTGGGCTATCTGGTGTACACCATCGGCACCCTGATCACCGACGCGTCCCTGCTGAACGTGGGCGCGGCCATCGCCGGCGGCGTTGCCGTGGCGGCCTTCGTGGCGATCATTGTGGGTATCATCCTGAACACCCGCAGGAACCTGAAGGCCGAGTACGAGCTGAAGGCAAAGGCGAAGGCGTAAACGACCTCGCAAGGAGGCTGTACCATGACGGATTTTCTCATTGTCCTTATCGTGCTGCTGATTGTCGGCGGAGCCGGCTTCTACGTCTGGCGTGCAAAGAAGCGCGGCCAGAAGTGCATCGGCTGTCCCTATGCGGGCAAGGAAGGCTGCAGCTGCAGCAAAAAGTAAGATCATCTCCTCAGACACATGGCAGACCTGCGATGCGGCGGGTCTGCCCTTTTGCATGCAGAAGGAGCAGCCTGCCGGGATGGGCGGACTGCTCCTGCATTATGCGTCTGTGTCGGTGATGGCGGGGGCGTGGCGGCGGTACTCGCCGGGCGTCATGCCGCAGTAGCGGCGGAAGACGCTGATGAAGTGGCTTTCGGAACTGAAGGCAAGGGTGTGGGCGATATCCGGGATGGACTGGTCGGTGAATTCGAGGGCCTTGCGGGCGGCCTCCAGACGGCGCCGGGTCACGTATTCGCCGATGGGCATGCCCACCTCCCGCCGGAACAGCCGGGACAGGTACGCCCGGGAAAGCCCGCTGACGCTGCACAGCTCCTCCACGGTGATGCGCCGGTGCAGATGGGTGTGGATGTGCTCCGTACAGCGCAGGATGGGGCGGGGATAGCCGCCGTGGCGCTGCAGATGGCGCATCCGCCCGGCGTAATCGTCGATCAGCTCCCGGTGCAGCGCGTGGATCTCCGCCTCCGCGCGGCAGCGGTCGATGCGCCGGATGTACAGGTCGCTGAGGTTGAAGGCGGTCTCCGCATCCAGCCCGCCGGCCATGCAGTAGCGGGTGATGAAGGCCACGGTGATGACCAGATGGTAGCGCAGGTTCTGTATCGGATCGTCGCTCAGCCGGCCGAAGCCCTCCTGCCCCAGCGGCGTGGACAGCCGCAGCGCCTCCTCGCGGTCGCCGGCCTGAATGGCGCGGTAGAAGGCTGTTTCCCGATCGTAGGGGAGGTGTGTGAATAGATTCTCGCGGTTGTCGAATTCCGTGCGGGCCAGATCGCGCTGGATGTTCGTCATGCGCTCGCCTCCTTCTGATATAACGATATCACATCTGACGCCATCGTTCAAGCACGGATCTGACAAACAGGGCACAAATTTGATATACGCAGCGCCACTCCATGATTATGATGAAAGCAAAGGCGAAAGCCGGACGAAGTGGATCAACAAGCGAAAGGAAGCGATCCGATGAAGAAGATGCTGATGCTGCTGGCGGCGTTGCTGCTGGTGCTGCCCATCGCCGCGCTGGCGGAGGACATCCCCCAATACGAGGGCTACGAGCTCATCTGGCACGACGAGTTTGACGGCGATACCCTCGACCGGGCGGACTGGAACCGCGAGGTCCGCAAGGCGGGGTGGACGAACAACGAGCTGCAGGCCTACACCGGCGGCGATGCGAACATCTTCCTGCGCGATGGCAAGCTGGTGCTCAAGGCCATCAAGCATGTTGACGAGAAAGGCAAGGTCACCTACACCTCCGGCAAGGTGCAGACGCAGGACAAGCATGACTTCCTCTACGGCAAGATCGTCGTGCGCGCGAAGGTGCCCGAGGGTCAGGGCCTGTGGCCGGCCATCTGGATGATGCCCACCCGCGAGAGCAAGTATGGCTCCTGGCCCCGCTGCGGCGAGATCGACATCATGGAGATCCTCGGCCATCAGACCCACATCACCTATGCCAACCTGCATTACGGAGCGCCCCATGCCGAGCAGCAGGGCGTTTACACCCTGAAGGACGGCACGACCTTCTCCGACGACTTCCACGAGTTCGGTATGGAGTGGGAGCCCGGCGAGTTCCGCTTCTACATCGACGGCGAGCTGTTCCACACCGTCAATGACTGGTACTCCATCTCCAATGGCATGGAGCGCCCCTATCCCGCGCCCTTCAACCAGACCTTCTACCTGCAGCTGAATCTGGCCGTGGGCGGCACCTGGCCCGGTGACCCGGACGAGACCACCGACTTTGACAAGGCGGAGTTCGAGATCGATTACGTGCGCGTCTACCAGCGCCCGGCGTACGATACCAACGTCACCAGGCCCGCGAAGCAGTTCCGTTCCGCCGGTGAGGATGGCAACTACGTCATCAACGGCGACTTCGCTGTGGCGGAGAACGTGAACGACTCCGCCGGCTGGGTCTATTACCAGTGCAACGGCGGCAACGCGGCGGTGACCATCCGCGACGGCATGATCGTCATCGACACGAAGACCGAGGGCACGCTGGACTACTCCGTGCAGCTCTATCAGGCGGACCTGCCCATGCGGCAGGGCAAGACCTACCGCCTGACCTTCGACGCGTGGGCGGCAGAGCCCCGGCAGATCATCGCGGCGGTGTCCGCGCCCAGCATGGGCTGGATCCGCTACTTCCCTGACACCATCGTCGACCTGACCACCGAACGCACCACCTACACCTACGAGTTCACCATGACCGGCATGGACGATAACAATGGCCGGATCGAGTTCAACATGGGCCATCGCGGCTCCACGGCGGCGATCTGCATCACCAACGTGCGCCTCGAGGTCGTCGAGTAAAGGAGTAAAACGGATATGCTGAAGGAAATGGGTATTCTCCGCGGCGTGAATCTGGGCGGCTGGCTGAGCCAGTGCGACTATTCCGCCGACCGGCTGGCGAATTTCATCAAAGCGGAGGACTTTGCCCGCATCGCCTCCTGGGGGCTGGATCACGTGCGCATCCCCGTGGACTACAACGTGCTGGAGGAAGGCAACGGCGGCTATGACGCCCCCGGCTGGGAGCGTATCGACTTTGCGCTGGCCCAGTGCGAAAAGCACGGCCTGAAGACTGTCATCGATCTGCACAAGACCGCTGGCTTCTCCTTCGACAACGGCGAGATGGAGACCGGCTTCTTTGAGGATGAAGCATATCAGCAGCGCTTCTGCCGCCTGTGGGAGCAGATCGCCCGCCGCTACGGGCGCCTGTCCGACCGGGTGGTGTTCGAGCTGCTCAACGAGGTGACCAGCCCGGATTTCATGGACGTGTGGAACCGCGTGGCGAAGGAGGCCATCCGCTGCATCCGCGTCTACGCCCCCAACACGCTGATCCTCGTGGGCGGCTACCACAACAACGCGGCCCATGCCGTGCCTGCGCTGGATGCGCCGGCGGACGACCGCGTCATCTACAACTTCCACTGCTATGATCCCCTGCACTACACCCATCAGGGCGCCCGCTGGGTGGACGTGCTGGATAAGTCCGCCCGTGTGGCCTTCTGCGACAGCGGCGCGACGGAGGCGTACTTCGAGCAGGTCTTCGCCCCGGCCATCGAGGCGGCGGAGCGCAACCACACCACCCTCTACTGCGGCGAGTACGGCGTGATCGACATCGTGCCCACGGCGGATGCACTGGAGTGGTTCAAGGTGATCAACGCGGTGTTCGAGCGCCACGGCATTGCCCGCTGCGCGTGGAGCTACCGGGAGATGGACTTCGGCATTGGCGACGAGCGCTGGGACATCCTGCGTGACGAACTGCTGAAGGTGCTCTGATCCTCCTGCAACATACCCTCATCACAAAACATACCCCGTCTTCTCTGCTCTGCGGCGGAGAGGACGGGGCGATTTCATTTGGCGAACACGTCGGGATCGTAGACGGGGTTCTCCGCCAGCGGCAGGGAGAAGAGCATTGCAGCGGAGTCAGGGTAGGTTTGGGGCGTTGATTTTCGGATGGCCTTCAGGGCCTTTCGGCTGTCCTCAAAGCAGCAGGATAGGTACTTCATGTGCTCCCGCATGCGGCTGTGAACGGTGCTGGCGGGGTACTCGCGGCTGTAGGCTTCCATCAGCGCGTCGTGGTAATGGCGCAGCTCCCCGTGGGTGGCGGGCGCACCGCCGTGGAGCTGGCGGCCCAGCGCGGGATCGGCGATCAGCCCGCGGCCGATCATCATCGGCATGTCCGGATACTGCGTCTGCAGCGCTTCGCAGTCTGCCGCGCAGAACAGGTTGCCGTTGTACACCAGCGGGAGGCCCGTTTCTGCGGCCATGGCGAAGCAGTCCTCATGCACGCCGCCCTTGTAGAATTCGTTGCGGGTGCGGGGGTGGATGGTCAGCTCCTTCACGGGATAGTCGCGGAAGATGGCCAGCAGCGCGGGCCACTCCGCCGCGTCATAGAAGCCGATGCGGGTCTTGATGGAAACGGGCAGGGGACTGGCGGCAAAGATGGCGTCGAGGAATGCGCGCAGGCCCTCCGGGTCGCGCAGGGCGCCGGAGCCGCGGCCTTTGGCGGTCACCGTGCCGGAGGGACAGCCGGTGTTCAGGTTCACCTCGTCGTAGCCCAGATCGGCCAGCTGCTGCGCCGCCCACAGGAACAGCTCCGCATCCCGGGTCAGCAGCTGCGGGATGCAGGGCACGCCCGCGTTGTTCTCCGGGGCGATGGCCCTGAGGTCGCGGGTGGTGAAGACCCGGTGGTGGGACGGGGTGATGAAGGGGATGTAGTACTTCTCAACGCCCCCGAAGAGCCGGTGGTGTACGCGGCGGTGTACCGCGTCGGTCACGCCCTCCATGGGGGCAAGGCGGATGTCCATGGGGAACCTCCAGTGAAAGTCGGTGTGTGGAACTGATGGTATGATAGCATATCCGACCGGGCGTTTACAAGGGGAAATTCCAGCAGCAGGCAGGGATGCGGCGAGTTTTGGCGAATCTGTCATGCATCGACCCTGTGATCAGGAGGAGTTGCTCATGAAGAAGATCACCATCGCCATCGCGGGCCTTGGCTCCCGTGGCCTTGAGACCTACGCCCGCTGTCTGGAGAAGTACCCCGACCGGGCGGAGCTGGTCGCCATCGCCGACATCCGCCCCGACCGCGTGCAGGTGGCGGCGGAACGCTACCACATCCCGGCGGGGATGTGCTTTGACAGCGTCGAAAGCCTCTTGCAGCAGCCGAGGCTGGCGGACGTGCTGTTCATCTGCACGCCGGACGACGTGCACTACCAGCCTGCCATGGACGCCCTGAACCTCGGCTACCACCTGCTGCTGGAGAAGCCCGCCGCCCGCACGGTGGCCGAGTGCCGCGATATCGCGGAGCTGGCGGAGAGCAAGGGGGTGCACGTCGTCGTCTGCCATGTGCTGCGCTACACCGTGTTCTATCAGACCATCCGCGAGCTGCTCAGGAGCGGCCGCATCGGTGAGGTCATGTCCGTGGAGGCCATCGAGCGCGTGGCGTACTGGCATCAGGCGCATTCCTTCGTGCGCGGCAACTGGCATGTGGCGGCGGACACCACGCCCATGATCCTCGCCAAATGCTGCCACGATATGGACATGATCCTCTGGCTGACGGGTAAAACGTGCCAGCGGGTCAGCTCCTTCGGGCATCTGACCCACTTCACCGCCGCGAACGCCCCCGAGGGCGCGGCGGAGCGCTGCACCGACGGCTGCCCCCACGCGGATACCTGCCCCTACAACGCGGAAAAGTACTACCTCGGCATGTTCGAACGCCACGGCGACAGCTGGCCGGTCAACGTGGTCGCGCCGGAACCGACGGAGGAGAAGATCCTCGCGGCCCTGCGCGCCGGGGAGAACGAGGCGGGCTGCGATTACGGCCGCTGCGTCTACCGGATGAACAACGACGTGGTCGATCATCAGGTGGTGACGCTGCAGCTGGCGGACGATGTGACGGTCTCCTTCACCATGACGGCCTTCACGGCCACGGGCGGGCGCTGCATCCGCCTGATGGGCACAAGGGGCGAGCTGTATGCGGACATGGAGAAGAACACCATCCGCGTGCAGGAGTACGGTCAGGTGGGCGCGAAGCCCGCCGAAGAGATCGACGTGCGCAAGCTGACCAGCGATTTCTCCGGCCATGGCGGCGGCGACGTGCGCATGGTGGCGGACTTCCTTGACCTGCTGGAGGGCAGGGGCATGAGCGAAGCCCTGACCACCATCAGCCGCAGCGTGGAGAGCCACTACGCGTGCCTTGCGGCAGAGAGATCCCGCCTGCATGGCGGTCAGGTGGTCGTGCTGGACGAGTTTGTCCGGGAGGATGCATGATGGAGGCCCAGCTGGGTACCCCGCAGGAAAAGCGGGGCTTCTACCGCAACGCGCTGGGGATCATGCTGCCCATCGCGCTGCAGAACCTGATGGACACGGCGGTCAACTCCGCGGACGTGATCATGCTGTCCTATGTGTCGCAGGAGGCGCTGAGCGCGTCCTCCCTGGCGGGGCAGGTGGCGTTCATCATGTCCAACCTGATCTACGGGCTGTCCTCTGCGTCGTCGGTGATGGCGGCGCAGTACTGGGGCAAGGGCGACCGGTCGGCGGTGGAGCGCGTGCTGGGCATGGCGCTGCGGCTGGCGCTGATGGTGAGCGTCGTCTTCGCGCTGGCGGCAGCGGTTTTCCCCGCGCAGATCATGCGGATCTTCACGCCCGACCCGGCGCTGATCGCCGAGGGTGAAGTGTACCTGCGGACGGTGAGCGCCTCCTACGTGCTGGGCGCCTTCGCGCAGATCTACCTGAGCGTGATGCGCAGCGTGGAGCGGGTGGCCATCACCGCCATCATCCATGGTGGCGCGGTGGTGATGAACGTGGTGCTCAACGCCTGCTTCATCTTTGGCTTCGGGCCTTTCCCGGAGCTGGGCATCTTCGGCGTGGCGCTGGCGACGACCATCACCCGTGTGGTGGAGGCAGCCGTCTGCCTGACCGATGGCGCGCTGTGCCGCCGCATCCGCCTGCGGGTGAGATACCTGCTGGCCCGGGGCGGTCAGCTGATGCGGGATTTCGTGAAGCTGGCGGTGCCTGCGGCAGCCAATGACATCGTCTGGGGACTGGCCTTCAGCGTGTATTCGATCATCCTCGGACACCTCTCCAGCGACATCGTGGCGGCGAACTCTGTGGCCTCCGTCGTGCGCAATCTGGGTACGGTGATGTGCTTCGGCACGGCCAGCGCGGCAGGCATCGTGCTGGGCAAGGCGCTGGGTGAGAACCGCCTCGAGGCGGCGAAGGTCTATGCGAAGCGCTTCATCGGCATGGCGGTCGTCACCGCGATCATTGGCGGCGCGGCGGTGCTGCTGCTGCGTCAGCCGGTGCTGGACTTCATGCACCTCTACGTGAAGGACGCGACGCAGCAGGCCCGGGACGACCTGAACCTGATGCTCTACATCAACTCCTACTACATCATGGGCGTATCGCTGAACACGATGCTGATCTGCGGCATCTTCCGTGCCGGCGGCGATGTGCGCTACGGGCTGATCTGCGATATGGTATCGATGTGGCTCTACGCGGTGCCCATGGGGCTGTTCTGCGCCTTCGTGCTGAAGCTGCCGGAGATGTGGGTGTACTTCATCCTCTGTCTGGACGAGTTCGTGAAGCTGCCGGTGAACATCTGGTATTACAAAAAGCGGCGGTGGGTGAAGAATATCACCCGTGAGCAAGCATGAAAAATGGAGGACTCCCCTGATGTGTAGGGAGTCCTCCGTTGATTTTTCAGCCGGATGGCTTCAGTTCATTTCTCTGGCCATGAAGAGTACATGCCCGCAGTCGGCAAATCCATGCCTGCGGTAGAACCCGGCTGCGGGCGCAAACCGGTTGGTGGACAGGGTGATCCCGGCGAGGCTGTGCCGGCGGACGTAGTCCTCAGCAGTGTGCATCAGCGCGGAGCCGACGCCGCTGCCCTGCCGGTCCGGCCGGACGAACATCTCCTCGATGAAGACCTCCGGCTTGTTCCACCAGATCTTCTCGTGAGCGAAGAGCGCGCCGATGACGTCGTCTTCCTCCACGGCGACGAAGCCCACGAAGGCCCGGTGCTGCAGGAAGTCGGTCAGGTAGGCTTCGGCGACCACCTGCGTCCAGCGGCACTGCCAGAGCTCGTTGTTGTACACCGCGCAGAGGATCCCGGCGCAGGCGGGCAGGTCGGCGGATACGAGGGGACGGATATGCATGAGGCCAGCTCCTTTCCGGATCCGTTTACCCGATTATATCACGATGGGATGTGCGATGCAAATTTGTCTCCTGTAACCCTTTGTAAACGCATTGAAATCCGCCGTGAACTATGATACAATGCGGAATAGAGACTGCGTTGGGGAATGATTCTCCTGCGCCTGATCTCGAAAACGATTTCGAAAACGCGAAGTACATGCTGAGGAGGACAATCACCATGCAGTATGGCTATTTCAACGATGCGGCGCGTGAGTATGTCATCACCGACCCGCGTACCCCCATGCCCTGGGCGAACTACCTGGGCAGCCCCGAGTACGGCGCCATCGTGACGCAGAACGCCGGCGGCTACTCCTTCGTCAAGTCCGGCGCGCACGGCCGCATCCTGCGCTACTCCTTCAACCAGTTTGACGAGCCGGGCCGCTATGTCTATCTGCGTGACGATGAGGATGGCGACTACTGGTCTGCCTCCTGGCGTCCGGTGGAGAAGGACCTCGACCAGTACAAGACCATCACCCGCCACGGCACCTCCTATACGGAGATCGAGAGTGAGTACAAGGGCATCAAGTCCGCCGTGCTGTACTACGTTCCCATGAACGCCACCCACGAGGTCTGGCGTGTGAAGGTGACCAACAACTCCGACAAGGTGCGCACCATCTCTGCCATGTCCTACTGCGAGCTGTCCACCGAGAGCAACTACGAGCAGGATCTGGTCAACCTGCAGTACACCCAGTTCATCACCAACACCACCTTCGAGGGCGACTGCATAGTCGAGCACATCAACCGCTTCTGCGGCGTGAACGAGAAGGGCGAGAACTGGCGTGAGCGCGTGTTCGCCATGGCCGGCGCGCCTGTGAAGAGCTACTGCGGCCGCCGCGAGAAGTTCCTGGGCGTGAACCGCTTCCGCAATCCTCAGGCCGTCATCAACGGCGACCTGGGCAATGTGCTCAACTTCAACGGTAACCCCTGTGGCTCCCTGCATGCCCAGCTGGTGCTGCAGCCCGGCGAAACGAAGACCATCGCGTTCCTGCTGATGCAGAAGGCCCCCTCCGTGGCCCGCGAGGTCATCGACCGCTACGCCGATACCGAGGCTGTCGTCAATGCCGAGCTGGCTGAGCTGATCGCCTACTGGCACGGCAAGCTGGAGGGCCTGATGGTCAACACCCCCGACGCCAGCTTCAACACCATGATCAACACCTGGAACGCCTTCCAGTGCTTCACCACCTTCGTGTGGAGCCGCGCGGCGTCCCTCATCTACTGTGGCCAGCGCAACGGCCTGGGCTACCGCGACACCGTGCAGGATATCCAGGGCATCATCCACCTCGACCCCGAAATGGCCAAGGAGCGCCTGGTGTTCATGCTCTCCGCCCAGGTGCACCACGGCGGCGGTCTGCCCCTTGTAAAATTCAACCACAATGCCGGCCATGAGGACAAGCCCGAGGACGAGAGCTACGTCCGCGCCACCGGCCATCCCCATTACCGCGCCGACGACGCCCTGTGGCTCTTCCCCACCGTGTACAAGTATGTCGCCGAGACCGGCAACAAGGACTTCCTCAACGAGGTCATCCCCTACGCGGACTTCGACGAGGGCACTGTGCTGGATCACCTCAAGCGCGCCATCGACTTCTCCATGAACCACCTGGGCGCTCATGGCATGCCTGCGGGCCTGCATGCCGACTGGAACGACTGCCTGCGCCTGGGTGCGGCGGGCGAATCCTCCTTCGTGGCCATGCAGCTGTACTACGCCACCCGCGTGCTGGATGAGCTGCTGCCCGATACCGAGGAGAATGCCGAGTACCGCACCTGGCTGCGTGCTGCGGGCGAGAACCAGAAGAAGCTGATCAACGAGCACTTCTGGGAGGACGACCGCTTCCGCCGCGGCTACTCCGAGGAGGGCCTCATCATCGGCTCCAAGGAGAACATCGAGGGCGCGATGTGGATGAACCCCCAGTGCTGGGGCGTCATCTCCCGTCTGTCCACCCCCGAGCAGGCATCACTTTCCATGCAGACCGTCTATGAGCAGCTCAACACCCCCTGGGGCATTGAGGTCATGACGCCCTGCTACAAGGAGCACTACTTCGACGGCGCGCTGATGAAGCTGTTCAACCCCACCACCAAGGAGAACGGCGGCATCTTCTGCCAGCCCCAGGGCTGGGCGATCCTGGCCGAGTCCCTGATGGGTCACGGCGGCCGCGCCTTCGAGTACTTCACCGAGTCCTGCCCCGCCTCCTACAATGACCGCGCGGAGCTGCGCGAGATCGAGCCCTACGTCCACGGCCAGTTCATCGAGGGCCACGAGTCTCCCCAGCCCGGCCGCAGCCATGTGCACTGGCTGACCGGCACCGCCTCCACCGTGATGGTTGGCTGCGTCGAAGGCATCCTGGGCCTGCGTCCCACCCCCGAAGGCCTGGTCATCAAGCCCGCCATCCCCGCCGAGTGGGACGGCTTCACCATGGACAAGACCTTCCGCGGCAAGCGCCTCCACATCACCGTGGACAACGCCGCCCACAAGGAAGGCAACCCCTCCAAGGTGCTGGTGAACGGCGTTGAGGTCGCCGGCGTCCTGACCGATGCCGTGCTGACCGACGAGTGCCAGATCACCGTTGTGATGTAAGAATAACTGACCGGCCCCGGGATCGCGATTGCTGTCCCGGGGCCTTTTTGCAAGGGAGCGCCCAAGTCCGATTACCTGCGCTGCGAAAACACCCCCTGGCGCAGTGGCTCGGCCTGGACGAGGCGTATACCGATTGGGGCCGCAAGGTCGCCGGCGGGGAGAAGAATCCCGCGGCCCTCTTCTTCGACGTGCGCAACACCGGCGCCCACCGGGTGCTGGAGAAATGCGGCTTCCTGCGGGAGGACACCGTGCGCCAGGGCAAAATGGTCTCGCTCTACTGCGACTACCACACCTGCGGCCTGCTACGGAGCGACTGCGTACAGATGAAGGGCATGGAGATCTGACAGAAAAGCAAAGGGCAGCGTTCCGGATTGGAGCGCTGCTCTTTCGGTTTATTCGCTGATAAAGACCCTGGCTGCATAGGGCGGCAGGCTGCCGTCCCACTCGGCGCCGTCCCAGGGCCGGAAGCCGTCGGGCAGGGTAACTTCACCGGTTTCGGCGTTGTGGTTCATCAGGAAGAGATACGTCTTGCCGTCCTTCACGCGGCGTACGGCTTCGACGCCGTGGGGCGTGTCCATCAGCGGGGCAATGTCCGCGTCGGCCAGCAGCTGCGCCACGAGACGATCCGCCAGCTCGGGAGCAGGGGTCGTGCCGGCGTAGTAGGTCAGGCCCTGCCCATAGGCATTGCGGGTGATGGCGGGCGTGCCGGCATAGAAATCGTGCCCGTAGACGGCCAATGGCTCGGCGGTGGTGAGCTGGACGATGTCGCACCAGTGCTGGCACTCGTAGTCCGTGCCGTCCCAGCGGACGACGCCGGTCACGTCCCGCAGGCAGTCGTACTCGGTCAGGGCCAGGCCGCACAGGTCGTCCACCAGGCAGGGTACCGCGCCCTCGGTGTGGCAGAGGTTGGTGGCGTCCTTCACGCCGGAGCGCCAGGACAGCAGCAGGTGACCGCCCTGTGCCACATAGGCGCGGAGCTTCGCGGCGTGTTCGGGCGTCATCAGGAACTGCAGCGGCGCGATCAGCACCCTGTAGCCCGACCAGTCGTGGTGCTCGCCCACGAAATCCACGGGGACGTTGGCCCGGTGGAGCGCCTTGTAATAGGCCATCAGGTGCTGGAGATAGTTGTGCTGGGGATGGTGGGGCTGGACCTGGAAGGCGTACTCCTGGTCATAGGAGCGGAGGATGGCCACCTGGGACTGGGGCAGCGCGCCCTGCATCTCCCGCAGCAGGGGGGCGTACTGCTTCATGAAGTCCCCCACCTCGCGGAAATAGCGGCCCGGCACGCCGTTGTGGGGCAGCAGACCGTGCCAGTACTGCTCCGTACCCATCGCGCAGGAGCGCCAGCGGAAGAACACGATCGTGTCCGCGCCATGGGCCACGCACTGCATCGCCCAAAGACCCAGCTGGCCGGGCCTGGGCGTGCGCCCCAGCACCTCCCAGCCGGTGATGCCGCTCTGCTGCTCCATGATCCAGAAGGGCTTTTGCTTTACAGCCCGGATGAAGTCCAGCTCGGCGGCATGCCAGTCGGCGCGGTACTCATTGTGGCGCGCATGGAAGTGGCCGCCGGGATACTGGTCGTGGGAGGCAAATTCGAGCTGCTCGCCGAGCTTGTAATAGCTGGGTTTGGCGCAGAAGCCCATCAGGTTGTGGGTGATCCACTTCTCCGGCGCAGCAGCGCGCAGGATGTCCGCCTGGAACTGGTGGAACTCGCATACCAGGTCGGAGGAAAAGCGCCGCCAGTCCAGGTCCTGCGAGGGGTTCTGCCCCCAGGCCGCGGTGACCTTCGGCGCGTGGATGTGTTCAAAATCCGGATAGCCCTGGCTCCAGAAGGCGGTGCCCCAGGCGCGGTTCAGCTCCTCGATGGTGCCGTACTTCTCCTTCAGCCACACGCGGAAACGGGCCTCGCAGCTGGGGCAGTAGCACAGGTCGCCGTGGCTGTTGCCCAGCTCATTGTCCACCTGCCAGCCCACGACGGCAGGGTTACCCGCAAAATGCGCGGCGAAGGCGGTGACGTAGCGGCGGATGTGCTCGCGGTAGACGGGGTTGGACTGGCAGTCGTGGTGCCGTCCGCCGAAGAAACGCTGATGCCCGTGCCAGTTGATGGGCTGGATCTCCGGGTTACGCTCGATGATCCATGCCGGCGGCGCGGCCGTGGGGGTGCCCAGGATCACGTCGATGCCCTCCTTGGCGAGGATCTCGATGGCCTCGTCCAGCACCTCAAAGTGGAACTCGCTCTCCCGGGGCTCGAACATCGACCAGGAGAACTCGCCCATGCGGACGATCTCGATGCCCATTTCGCGCATCATTTTCGCGTCGGTGGCCCAGCGCTCGCGGGGTTGGCAGATGGGCTCCATCCAATGCTCCGGATAATAATCAACGCCGAAGGTGTAGTGCTTCATTTGATTGTCCTCCCTGTGCGGAGTGATGTCGTGCTTCCATTGTACCACGAAGCGTGAAGCGCGTAAAGCGATATTGCAGACGGAAAAGTGTATCTTTCGGCAGGCAGCCCTTGCGCAGCCGGGCGGGATCTGCTACCATGAAGCGGAAGAAAAGGAGTGATCCCGATGATCCGAAGGCGTTTTCTGGCGGCAAGGGCCCGATACCGCTGCGAGTGGAAATGCACCCGCTGCGGCCGCATGAACTGGGAGCGGGGCGCGACCCGTGCCGCAGACCGGGTGGCCGTTGGGCAGTACACCGACAATCTGCCGGATGAGGTGGAGCTCTCCGGGCAGACCGCCTCGGAGATGGCGCGGCGCAAGCTTTTCCGCCTACAGGAGCGGGTGAACGCCGACCGCCGGCTGCAGGGGTTGAGCATCTCGGGCGTGTGCCGCAAATGCGGCGCGAGGCAGTTCTGGGCCCCGGCGTCCCGCCATGCCTGGGCTGCGGCAGCGGGGATCATCTGCATGGCCGTGCTGCTCTGGTGCGCGGGCGTACCGGAAAACGCCGACCTGTGGTTTGCCTACGGCGCAGCTGTGCTGCTTTCTGTCCTGCTGGCGGAGGGCGCTGTGCTGGCGGTGATCCGCTGGCGGCTGAACCGGCTGGCAGACCCCGAATGCGCCCCCTGGGTGGAGGAGATCCCGGAGGGGGAGTGACCCCAAAGAAAAAGACCATCTGTTCCGGAATGCCGGTCAGATGGTCTTTCTTGTTTTGTTGCTTACCCCGCCAGCTCCTCCGCCAGGGCAGCGATCTGCCTGCGGTTCTCATCGCTCATGGAGCCCAGGATGCGCACGGCCTCCTCGCGGATGGTCAGGTTCTTGCAGGGGGCCAGCAGCTCGCGCATGACCTTGGCGGCCATGGGGGCCCAGGAGCCGCTCTCGATCAGGGCGACCTGACGGCCCTGATAGCCGCGGCTGGTCAGGTGGTGCAGGAAGGCCCGCATGGGCGGCAGCACGTCCGCGTTGTAGGTGACGGAGGCCAGGATCAGCTTGCCATAGCGGAAGGCATCCTCGACGGCCTCGTAGATCTCGGTGCGGCACAGGTCGTGCAGGGCGACCTTCATGCCCTTTGCCTCCAGGTCAGACGCCAGGGCCAGAGCGGACTCGGCGGTGTGGCCATAGATGGAGGCGTAGGCGATCACCACGCCCTCGCTCTCCACGCCGTAGGAGGACCAGATCTGGTACAGGCGCAGTGCCTCGGCCAGCATGTCGCCCTCCAGCACCGGGCCGTGCAGGGGGCAGATGCGGCGGACGTCCAGCGCAGCGGCTTTCTTCAGCACCGCCTGCACCTGGGCGCCGTACTTGCCCACAATGCCGAAATAGTAGCGCCTTGCTTCGCACGCCCACTCGTCTTCGACATCCAGCGCGCCGAACTTGCCGAAGCTGTCGGCGGAGAAGAGCGTGCCGGTGGCAGCCTCGAAGCTCATCATGACCTCGGGCCAGTGCACCATGGGCGCAGCGATGAAGGACAGGGTGTGCCGGCCCAGAGAGAGCTGGTCGCCCTCCCGGACGATGCGGCGGTTCTGCGCATAATCCTGGCCGAAGTAAGCCTTCATCATCGTGAACGCCTTATCAGAGGCGACCACCGTCGCACCGGGGAACTCCTCCATAAAGCGGGCAAGGTTGGCGGAGTGATCCGGCTCCATGTGGTGCACGACGATATAATCCGGCTGGCGGCCGCCCAGTGCCTCACGGACGTTTGCAAGCCACTCGTCGCCGAAGTGCTGATCCACCGGGTCCATCACGGCGACCTTCTCGTCCAGGATCACATAGGAGTTGTAGCTTATGCCATCGGGTACGGGGTACAGGCCCTCGAACAGGTCGATAGCGTGGTCGTTCACGCCCACATAGCGGATATTGTCAGAAAGGTGCATCGGACTCACTCCTCATTGGTTCATTGCTCGGCTTATTCGGCGGAGAACTGATCCTTGCCCACGCCGCACAGGGGGCACTCGAAATCCTCGGGCAGGTCTTCAAACTTGGTGCCGGGCGCAATGCCGGCTTCGGGGCAGCCCTCGGCCTCGTCGTATTCCCAGCCGCACACGTCACAGATATACTTCTTCATGATCATTTCCTCCTTGATGGTGGTTGATGTTTAAGGACACCTGTATCATACCATATGGGGCAGGAATTGAAACAGCTTTTTTGAAAAAAATCTGGATGGAAATTAAGGGCAGCGGTTTACGCCTCGTTGACGAGCTTACCGCAGATGTGCTCCGGCGTCAGCTTCAGAAGCAGCGTCCCCTTGCCGGACTGGGCGATCTCCTTGCGGATGTACTCCTCGCCGCAGGGAAACTGCCGGCTGAGGCGGGTGGTGATGTCCACCATGGTATCCCAGTCGTCGATGATCTCCACCCGGCCAAAGACGATCACGCTGCGGACGTTGTACGCCCATTCGCCCTCGGGACGGACGCCCTTGTCCATCACGCAGTAGCTGACCTTGTCATCCCGGCGGAGGGCGTCCAGCCGGTGACCGGCGCGGCCGCAGTGGAAGTACAGGCAGCCGTCGTCGTGGTAATAGTGGTTCATCGGGCTCCCGTAGGGATAGCCGTCATCCCCGTGGACGGAGAGCACGCCCCGTCGCTCATTTTTCAGCAGGGCAATGCAGTCCTCCAGGGGGAGCAGCTTGTTTTTGCGGGCCAATTCACGAAACATGAAAAACCTCCTCAAAGGCAATCACCGGCACAAACCGATGTCAAAGGAAAAAGCAAGCAACGACAGTGCAGGCTCCGGCGGGCGGCTTTGATGCCGCCCACGATCGAACAAAACGAAAACCGGGGTACACTCCGCCCCGCGAGGCGGTTGGAGCGCAGACGACCAACCAGCAAGCGCTGGCCGGGAGCGGCGGGGGAGAGTCCAGAGAGAGGCAGACGTCCCCCGATCCGAGCTCGGCTGCCCCTCTCCGAAACATGAAAAACCTCCTCAAAGGCAATCGCCTGTACAAACCGATATCAAAGGAAAAAGCAAGCAACGAAAGTGCAGGCTCCGGCGGGCGGCTTTGATGCCGCCCACGATCGAGCAAAACGAAAACCGGGGTACACTCCGCCCCCGCGAGGCGGTTGGAGCGCAGACGACCAACCAGCAAGCGCTGGCCGGGAGCGGCGGGGGGAGAGTCCAGAGAGGGGCAGACGTCCCCCGATCCGAGCTCGGCTGCCCCTCTCTGGCCCTCTTTGCTTCTTTCTCGGGAGCGAGAAAGAAGAGGCAGCGGGAAAGACAGCTTTGTTTCTTTCGGCAGCAAGCAAGACAGCTTCGCTTCTTTCCCGGGAACGAAAAAGAAACGGCAGCGGGAAAGACAGCCATCAGGAAAAACACCGCGCGTAACACAAAACCCGGCAGAAGCCTCCGCCTCCGCCGGGTGAAAACGCGCCCGGCGGAGAGAATGAGACGAAGTCCCCTCCCGTCGGGAAATAAGCGGGACGGAGTCCCTTACGCGTTCTTGATCTTCTCGAGGTACTCCTCGTAGTTGCAGTAGTAGTCGGCGATGGTGCCGTCGTCCTTGATCTCGATGATGCGGTCGGCGATGGTGGTGACGAACTGATGGTCCTGGCTGGTGAAGATCACATTGCCGGGGAAGTTGATCAGCGCGTTGTTGACCGCGGTGATGGACTCCAGGTCCAGGTGGTTGGTGGGCTGGTCCAGCATGAGGAAGTTAGCGCCGGAGAGCATCATGCGGGAGAGCATGCAGCGCACCTTTTCGCCGCCGGAGAGGACGCTTACCATCTTGTAGACGTCGTCGCCGCGGAAGAGCATACGGCCCAGCAGGTCGCGCTTGTCGGATTCGAGCATGTCCGGGCAGTACTGGGCGAACCAGTCGATCATGTTCAGCGGGCAGCCGTCGAAGTAGGGGCCGTTGTCCTTGGGGAAGTAGGAGGTGGAAATGGTCACGCCCCACTTGAAGGAGCCGCTGGTGGGCTCCAGCTCCTCGGTGAGGATCTTGAACAGGGCGGTCTGCGCCTGCTCGTTGGGGCCGACGATGGCAATCTTCTGGCCCTTGGTGACCAGGAAGGAAACGTCCTTGAGCAGCGTCACGCCGTCCTGCTCGTAGGTCAGGTTGCTGACCTGCAGGATGTCCTTGCCGGCCTCGCGGTCGGGGTTGAAGTTGACCCAGGGGTAGCGGCGGGAGGAGGCGGGCATCTCCTCAATGGTCAGCTGATCCAGCAGCTTGCGGCGGGAGGTCGCCTGCTTGGCCTTGGACTTGTTGGCGGAGAAGCGCTGGATGAAGTCGCGCAGCTCCTTGATCTTGTCGTCGCGGCGCTTCTTCTGGTCCTTCATCAGGGCCTGCATCATCTTGGAGGACTCGTACCAGAAGTCGTAGTTGCCCACGTACAGCTTGACCTGGTGGAAGTCGATATCGACGATGTGGGTGCAGATGTTGTTCAGGAACCAGCGGTCATGGGAGACGACGATCAGCGTGCCGGGGAACTCCATCAGGAAGTCCTCCAGCCAGGCAACGCTGCGGTTGTCCAGGTTGTTGGTGGGCTCGTCCAGCAGCAGGATGTCGGGGTTGCCGAACAGGGCCTGGGCCAGCAGCACCTTCACCTTTTCGCCGCCCTTGAGGTCGCCCATGATGCTGTAGTGCATATCGGCGTCGATGCCAAGGCCGGTCAGCAGGGTCGCCGCGTCGGATTCGGCGTTCCAGCCGTCCATTTCGGCGAATTCGCCCTCCAGCTCAGCCGCGCGCTCGCCGTCTGCGTCGGAGAAATCCTCCTTGGCGTACAGTGCGTCCTTCTCCTGCATGATGTCGTACAGGCGCTGGTTGCCCATGATGACCGTATCCATAACGGTGTAGGCGTCGTACTTGAACTGATCCTGCTTCAGGGTGGACATGCGCTGGGTGGAGGGGTAGGACACAGTGCCCGTGGTGGGCTCCAACTCGCCGGACAGGATGCGCAGGAAGGTGGACTTGCCCGCACCGTTGGCGCCGATGACGCCGTAGCAGTTGCCGGGCAGGAACTTCAGATCGGCGCCCGCGAAGAGCTTCTGGCCGCCGAAGGTGAGGGACACGTTATTGACTGTCAGCATGGTGGTCTCCTTTATGTGAAGGGTCGTTCTTGCAAAGAGGGATGACATGCCTGCGGAGGCACATACAAAATTATTATACCATACCTCCCGATAAAATGGAAGATAGGAAATATGCAAAAATCACGGGCATTTCAGCATATGAAACGCCCGTGGAAGTTTTGGTTTCAGTTGCCCAGCAGCTCGTCGCAGGTTTTTCGCAGCAGCAGGCGGAACTCCAGGTTGAAGCTGGGCGTTCCCAGGCTGTTGTATATTTTCATGGGCTCGGCAGGGTTCCGCGTGTTATTGGTGACCTTGTATACATAGGCGTACACTTCGTCGGATTCGAGACAGCAGTACATGTGATAGTTTGTCCATCGGTGGGCATTGCGGAGCCTGTTAATTGTGTCCGCATCGTGCAAACGAATGCTCGAGCTGCCATCAGCAAGCTGGAACTCCAGCGCCTCAACGCCTTCGCTGATGGGGTTGTTGTAAACCTTATCCTCCAGCGGCGCTTCAATGACGATATATACAGCCAGCAGAATGATTACTACAGGGATGAACCACAGCAGTTTCTTCATGCGGTATAACCTCCAGCAGATCCATTTGCGCTCCCGTCACGCGCCGGGATGCTGCTTTTATTATGCCAGAGGGCTTTTGGCGGTGTCAATCCGGTGTGGAAGAATTTACAAGAGTAACGTTGGCATTGCCGCCGCCGGGCATAAACTTCTCTCTTGGACAGGTCAGGCGTCACAGCGTCGATCTGCACCATTGCATCCGGCTATTGAAACATAGTTCACGATGACAGAGGTATAGGATCGCAGCAATGTTACCTTGCAGTATAGTACCATCCAGACACTGAAAGCGGGATCAATACCCCATGATTAGCAGAGAGCAGAGAGATGGTGTTTCCCTCCCTGTGTGCTCGATCTACAGTGTGGTTCGCAGGGTAGATATATATCAGCAAGCTATCATCATACCCCTGGGGAAAGAAATTAAATAGCAGCGCAGGAACACGTTCCTCGGTAGGTATATAGTATGCAAGTGATCGCAAATACGCCTCTTCATTCAGACGACGGACGATTTCCACGCCGTCTTTTCCCAAGGCTTTTCTGATCGCTGCAGCATTTATGTCACTTGCAAAGAAGCCGGAAGAAACCTCCCATTCGTCACGGGTTACTTCATAAACCTGGGGATTATGCCGGAAGTATTCGGCAGCCTCTGCAAGCAGATCATAGTGTATTGCAAAAATGCCGTGGATGTTGTCGGGCCCTTCTGCCGGTTCATTGCCAGTAAGAGCCGGATCCCGATCCGGCGGCAATATTACAGTGGAACATAATAGGATCATTGATAAGCATATGGCAAAAAGCATACACAGCTTTACTTTCATTTGTGATACCAGCTCCTCTTGCTCGCGGACTTGGTAATACCACCAAAATCGCAGATAATCATGAAAAAATCGTTTTGATGATTTTCTTTCCGCCGCACAGTCGGAGCGGCGAAACAGGAAGTGCGGGAGCTTCTGACACGGAGCTATCCCCCTCCTGCCGGAATCCCTCCGGCAGCGGGCGGATCACATAGCTCGACGTGCGGACATAGAGCCGGTGTGCGGCGCTGTCGTAGACGGTCACGCCGCAGAAGCTGTCCTGCCCGAAGCGCTCGGGCGTCCAGAAGCCGTCCTGCGCGGACAGCAGCTGCGCCACATAGGGGTCGGACTCCATGCCGCAGAGCAGCATGTCGTGCAGCGCAGCGGGAACGGGCAGCGCATACCACTCCGGGGAGCTCCCGGCATAGGCGGCGAAGGGCGCTGCGTCCTGGCCCAGCTGAAAGACCCGGATGCTGTTGTAATCCTTTCCGTGCCCGACGGCGTCATACTGATGCAGATACCGGATATCCGCATGAAAGGGGAAGTCGATGCGGCGCTGGAGGTAGCCCGGCGGGGCGTCCATGGAGAGCGACCAGGCCAGCAGGAGGCCCGCTGCCGTCAGCAGGATCAGCAAGGCCGTCAGCAGGCGGCGGAGCAGGGGATGGCGTTGGGTGGTTTTTCGCCGCGTGTTCATTCTGTAGCCTCCGTGAAAGCCGTGGTCTCGCAGGGATGCTCCGGGGTCAGCGTGTAGCCCTCCTCCGCGCTGCCGGAGAGGCGGAAGCGGTAGCGTCCGTTTTCCTCCGCCGTCCATTCCCAAAGCCAGGGCAGGGTGTATGTCTGTCCGTCCGCACCGGTGACGGCGCAGGTCAGGCCGGCGGGCAGGGCGGAGAGATCATCGTCCCAGTGCAGCTCGTCCAGGGCGTCCAGGCGCAGGATGACCTGCGGATCGCCGTCGGCTGTGCGGCTCCAGGGCTGTCGGCTGGTCTGGCTGGCCCGGAGCTCGCCGCCGATGTACATGGTCAGCCTCACGGCCTGTGCGTCTCCGGCGTCAATGAGCACGACGGCGTCGACATATGCCCGGGCGTTTGCGTGGAAGTAGTCGGTTCGTACATCCACCGGCACGCCGTTGATCTGCGCCACATTTTCGCTCAGCCAGAGTACCTCGGCCTCGTCCTGCCCCCGGACGTTGTAGACCCAACGCTTCTCCTGCCCGTCGATGCGGGTGACGCGGATGTAGAAGGGCTCCAGCGCGCCGGGATTGATGCGGGCGACCTCCAGCAGGTGGGTCTTCTCCGGCGAGTGGGTATAGAACAGCACCTCGACGCCCTCCTGATCGAGCACCTCCGCCAGGGGATATACAGCGGCCATCAGGGAGAAATCGGCCAGCAGGCCGCTGCACAGGAGCAGCACGCCCAGGAGCGCGCCAAGACCCAAAACGATGATGAACAGATACAGCAGACGGGGCTGCTTTTCCGGAGCCATTCTCTCGCCTCCTCCCAAGGAAATGCAATGCGCGATATCATGATAGCACAAGGATATATTGAATGTCAATAAGTAAATGTAAACAATTCAGGGGTAGGCGTCCGCACAACCAAAAGGCTCTCCCTTGGGGAGAGCTCCCGCGGAGCGGGTGAGAGGGTCATGCGCGTCCGCAGACGCGCCCCTTGCGGCAGTCAAAACCCGCAGGCGGGCGGGCGACCAATGGTCGCCCCTACGGCGATGAGGCCGTCCGCGCGGAAAAGCGTGGTTCCCCAAAAGAAAAAATGCAGCCCCCATATGGGGACTGCGTGAAGAAATCATTTTTCGTTGCGGTTGTAGCGGGTGGTGCGCTTGTCCGGGTCGTAGCCTGCGTGGGCGTGGATCACGCTGATGCCCGCAAAGGCGGCGATATCGAACAGGATGCACAGGATCAGCGCGGGGACGGCCTGGCGCAGGTTGACCAGCAGTACCACCAGGGCGATGCAGCCCGCGGCCGCCAGCAGCATCATCAGCTGCAGGCGCATGTACTGCCCGTAGGGGCGGGCCAGCGCCTTCACATGGGGCGCGACGCCGTGCAGGGTGAGGCGGGGCAGGAAGGGCATCTCTTTCAGCAGCTGCTGCCCTGCCTTGGTGCCCACCGACCCGTAGAGGATGGCGCGGATCACCATGCGAACCTCGGCCAGCAGGGGCCAGAGCAGCAGGAGGATCATGGCGATGAATACGGCGATCAGCATGGGATGTGCTCCTTTCGCAGGGATGCGCGCATCAGCGGCGGGACTTGAAGAGCAGCAGACCGGTCTCCACGCCGATGATGCCGCCCATGAGCACCTCCACGGCGTGCAGCATCACGAAGAGCTTCACGCTGGCCTCGTTGGTCAGGTCGACATTGTCGCCGGTCAGGCCGTTGAGCAGCCCGGTAAAGGTGCTCTTGCCGCCGGTGAGGCCGGCAAGCCAGTCGTCGGCGGTCTCCATGGCGCCGTCGGTATATTCAAGCACCGTCTGGGCGACGGAGAGCAGCTGGGGGTTCACGTCGCTGCTCGCCTGCAGGGAAAGGCCCCACACGCCGCCGGCGATGCCCACCAGGCCCAGGAGAATGAAAAGAATCGCGATCAGGGTGCGCAGCATATCAGTTCCTCCTGTGAAAAGCGTCGCGGCTTACTTGCCGGCCAGGCGCACCAGGGCGTTGGCGTAGATCTTGGTGGCCAGCATCATCTTGGATACCAGCACATACTCACCCGCCTGATGGGCCAGATCCTCGTCATCCGGGAAGGACGCGCCGAAGGCCACGCCCTGCTTGAGGCACTTGGCATAGGTGCCGCCGCCGGTGGACTGGGGCTTGGCGTCCTCGCCGGTCTCCTCGATGTACGCGCCCATCAGGGCAGTCACCAGCTCGGACTCGGCAGGCACGTGATGGGGGGCCTTCTTCTCGATCTCGGAGAAGGTGAAGCCGGGCAGGGCTGCCTTGGCGTTCTGCTCCAGCTTGTCCAGGTCGGCGGTGATCGGCACGCGCATGTCCAGGGACGCGGTGATCTGGCCGTTCTCCAGGTGCAGGATGCCCATGTTGCAGGTCAGGGGGCCGGAGACCTCATCCGCGCAGGCGCAGCCCAGGGAGGCGCCGGTGTGCTCCATACCCACGGCGTCGGCGAGGGTGGCAAAGGCGCCCTGCACGCCCAGCTCCTTGAGGAGGAGCAGCATCATGCCGATGGCGTTGCGGCGGCCTTCGGGATAGGCACTGTGGCCGGGGATGCCCTCGGCGGTGACCCATACGCCATCAGCGGTGACCTCGGCGGTGTAGGGCAGGCCGGTCCTGGTGGCATAGGCGGCTACCTGATCGGCGATCTCCTGACCGCCCGCCAGCAGGGCCTTCGACTCGCCGGGGATGACGTTCAGGCGCTCGCCGGTGAACAGCTCCTTCACCTGCAGGCCCTCGGCGGACGCAGGCGCGTGCAGGAACATGTGCAGCATGGCCTTCTCGGTGTTGATGAGGGGGAAGGATGCGTCGGGGGAGAAGCCCACTTCGGGCATGTCGGCGTGCTTGGCGTACCAGTCCATGTCCTCCCAGCCGCTTTCCTCGTCGCAGCCCAGGATCAGGCGGATGCTCTTCTTCAGCGGCACGCCGGCCTCCTTGATGGCGCGCATGGCGTACAGCGCGCACAGGGACGGGCCCTTGTCGTCGCTGGTGCCGCGGCCATAGATCTTGTCGCCCACGCGCGCGGCGGCGAAGGGATCCACCGGCCACGCGTCGCCCGCGGGCACCACGTCCAGGTGGCCCAGCACGGCGATGGCCTCCTTGGATTCGCCCGGCAGGGTAGCGTCCAGCGCATAGCCGTCAAAGCCGCGCACGATGAGGCCTTCGGCTTCGCAGTCGGCGATGGCCATGTCGTACATGCGGCGAACCTCGACGCCGAAGGGCGCGCCGGGAGCGGGCTCATCCTTGACGGAGGGGATCTGGATCCACTTGGTCAGCCTGGCGGCAAAGTCCTCGGCGTAGGAATCGATCAGGTCGTAGAGCTTCTTGTCCATTTATGGAACCTCCTCAATAGAAATTCGGAATTCGGGATTCGGAATTCGGAATTAAGTGTGCAGTGAGATGCCCCGCGTGCCCGAACCGCCGAAGGCGGAAATGGGTGTCCAGAGGGCCGAATGGCCCTTTGGCAGGGTGCAGGGACAGCGTCCCTGCCGGGGTCCAGGGGCAGCGCCCCTGGTCAGTCGAAGGCGTTGCGGTAGTCCCGGGACTTTTTCTTTTTTGCGTCGGGGTCGATGAACTCGATCTCCAGGCGCTGGAAGTCGACGGATTCGAGGAAATCGTCCGGCAGGAAGCGGGTCTGGCCGAATTCCTCCCACTCGCGGGTGTGCTTGTCCAGCCAGATGGGCCGGGCGATGTCCAGCTTGTGGCAGGCTTCCTCCAGGGCGGTCTGGGGGTCGTCCCGCGTGCAGGGCTCGACGTGCTGGCGATCCATCCGCTGATGCCGGATGGTGCGCAGCCAGAGGGCTGTGGCCATGAATGGTTGTCCTCCTTGGTTTTGCTGATGCTATTATGCCACGTTTTGCCGCAAGTTGCAAGGGCGGAAAAATTCCGGTACAAAGAGGAAACAAAAGGCAGACGCAGAACGTTATATCCACGAAAGACAATTCCCGGAGGTGCACCCGTGATGAAGAAATGGATGGCTTTGTTGACGGCGCTGCTGCTGTGCTTCGGTGCGGCGCAGGCGGAGTATTCGTGGCAGCAGAGGCTGTCGGACACAGGCCCCAGCGTCAAGGAGCTCGTCGAGCCTGCGCAGGCTGCCTACCCGGACTGGCAGGTCTGGGAAACGGAGGAATACTGGACGGGTCTGTACAACGGCGGGCCGAAGCATGAGCATCACTGCATCGTCTACATGTACCGGGTGGAGGCGGATCGTCTGCTGGTGATGAGTCTGTGGACGATGGCCAATCCGCTGAAGGCGGGCGATCCCGTCCCGTGGGAGGAGTCGCACTATGCCCCCATTCCGCTGACGGCGGAGGCGGCGGAGCGTATCGCGGCCATGGCCCCGGAGGAGGTCTTCGAGAAGTACGATGGCGCATCCCTGACGGAGGCTGCGCTGCCGGGCTGCGCGGACTTCCTGGTGCAGGAGGGGGAAAAGCTGACGAAGCTGCTTGCCTATCCGGACTTCCTCGTGGGGATCGTGGAGGACGCGCAGGAGCGCGACAGCCTGCGCATCGGCCACTGGAACGGCACGGCGTACGACAAGGTGACCGCGACGGCCATGAATGAGTATATCTACATCAACGAGATCCACTCCTGGAACGATGGGCTGGAGCTCTACGTACCGGGAGCCGATCTATGGGTGTACTGCGGCGACGATGGCGTATGGCGGCTGGGGCGCGTGCTGGGCGAAACGGAGATCGATGGCGAGATCCTGGACGTCAGCTACAGCGTCGGCGAAGATGGCCTGTACACCGAGGACTACATCACCACGGACTACCGCAGCAACGACTGGGTGCGCTACGGCCGGCCGACCTTCCCGACGCTGCTGGACGGCATGGACTTTGCGGAGCTTCCCCTGAGCATCGAAGCCGTCCGGGACAGGACGGATGCGAGTGGCTATGCCTGCGTGAAGCAGGAGGGCGCGGGCCTGTACGACGCGCCTGAGGGGAACGTCCTCGCCAACTGCTATAAACGTCTTGTGGGTCGGGTGATGACCGAACAGGACGGCTGGGTGCAGCTGCAGATCGGCTCTTCGGAGCAGGGGATGACCGGCTGGTTCCGCACGGAAGACATGGCCTTCGGCGCGGAGGTCAACGAGGTCAGATGCAGCTTCCCGGCCTATGACGACGCAGCCTGGTGGGAGATGGAGGACCTGTCGTCCATCCTGCCGGAGCATGGCGCGGAGTTGGATCCGTGGTCGACGACGCTGTGGCTGATCGCCCAAACGCCTGACGGGGATTGGCTGGTGCAGGTGAATGACGACCTGGTGTGCACCGCGACGGCGGAGGCCATCGGCGAAGTCGGGCCGACGGGCTGGGGCCGGGAGGAAGAATGGTAACACAGCGGGGCGCTTGCGCACCGGGGGATTTCGCCTCTGCGGAGGCGAGGAGAGGGCTTTCCGATCGCCCTCTCCACTCCTTCGGGCGCGTCCCTTTTGAATGACGTGTGCTGGTGGATATGAAGAAGCGCCGGGGCGATGATGCTCCGGCGCTTCTATGCGGTTCATACCCATCCGTGGGGAACGAAATCCTTTGTGTAATCCACCTCGCACACTTCGCAATGAGCAATCAGTCCCACGCCTGTGTACCGGCGGATCACGCCGCCGTGGGCGACCACGGCGATTTTCTCATATCCCATATCAAAATACTTGTCCAGCACCGGCTTGGTGCGTCGGATGATCTCAGTGATCGTTTCCCATTTGCGGGTTTCGCCCGGCGGATATTCCCCCTGGCAGCGCATGAAGTCCTTGTGCAGCGCTTTGCTTTCTTCTTCTCCTTTGACCTGAAAAGTCTTGTCGGGAATGAATTCATGCAGATCGATCTCTACCTGGATATTCAGACCGGTTTTGCGGGAAATGATGGCAGCTGTCTGCAGGGCGCGGGTGTAGGGGGAGGCGACGATCAGCTGACACCCCTCCAGCAAGGGATGGGCGGCTGCTTCCTCAGCCTGCTGCACGCCAAGGGCGGTCAGCGGAGCGAAGTTGCGGCCTTGCCCGATAAAGCCGCGTTGATCCACGGCTGCCTTGTCGGGTTCTCCGTGGCGGATGAAGATGATTTTCATGCTCTCCTGTTCCTCCGCATCGCAAAGAGCTGCAGCATGGCCGCCTCCAGCGAGCCCTCCTGGTTCATCTGGCCGGACTTGACCTTGTACTCCGTCTGCAGGCAGATGTCCACCGCCTGCTTGACCTCGCCGCCGGAGTAGCCCGCAGCCTGGCGCATCATGCGGTCTGCCGCGAAGGGCGCCACGCCCAGCTTCTGCTTGATGGCGGGCACGGGCACCTTCTCGTACTGCATGATCTTGATGTGCTGCATCAGGCGGAACTGTCGCAGCAGCATCGCCAGGATGCCCAGCCGCTCCTCGCCGTTTGTCAGCATATCCCGCAGCAGGGAGAATGCCTTGCCCTCCTGCCCGGCGACGACTGCGTCTATCATCTGAAATACGTTGTATTCCGTCGAGCGGGTCGCCACGGCGTGGATGTCGTTTTCGGTGATGTCGTCCCGGTCGCCGGCGAGGGCTGCCAGCTTCTCGATCTCCGTGCGGAGGAGCGCCGTGTCGCTGCCCACCGTGAAGGACAGGAGTGACGCCACCTGCGTGGAGCAGCTCTTCCCCAGCGACTGGAACGTCCGCACGATCCACTGGTTCACCTCCGCGTCCGTCAGCGGGGCGAAGGTGACGATGGCGTTTTGCTTTTTCAGGGTCGTGTACAGCTTCTTGCGGGCGTCCGCCTTGCCCCGGCACACAAAGACCAGCACGCAGCTTTCCGGCGCTTCGGGGAGGTAGGCGATGAGCTTCTCCTCCGCGTCGGCGCGGCCGGTGAGGGCCGGATGCTCCCGGACGATGATGAGGCGCTTGTCCGCCATGAAGGGCAGCGTCTCGCAGGCGGCGATGATCGCGTCCGTGGCGGGGTTGTCCATGACGGTCTCGTTCAGCTCCTCCAGCCCTTCGGGGAGGATGGCCTTGCGCAGGGCTTCCAGCGCCGCCGCCTTGATGTTCTCCTCCGGGCCCTCGAAGAGGTACGCGCCCCGGGCCTTGCCGTCCTTCACCAGCTGGTGAAATTCTTTCCTGTCCATATGCTCTCCGGTCAAATGTCGTATTGGTCGCCGATGCGGGCGAGCTTGCTGTCGATGCGGATAGCGCGGGCCTCCTTCAGCAGCGTCTCGGGGTCGATCATCGGGCTCAGGTGGGTGATGACCAGCTGCTTCGCCCCGGCCTCCTGGGCCAGACGGGCACAATGCGCCGCAGACAGATGGGGCTTGCCCTCCGCCCAGGCAGCCGTCGGGAACAGGCCGTCCGCCAGCAGCAGATCAGCGCCCCGGGCGAAATCGGTCAGCCCGTCCACCGTGTTCGTGTCGCCGGTGTAGCACAGCGTCCGCGCGCCGTCCGTCAGGCGGTACATCAGCGCCGGTACGGGATGCCGGGCGGGGGAGGCGGAAATTCGGAATTCGGAATGCGGAATGCGGAATTCGGAATTCGGGGCGACGTCGTGCAGGGTGAAGCCGGTGCTGGCCTGGACGGCCTGGCGTACGGGGCTGTGTTCGTCCACGGGGGCGTAGACGTTCAGCGGTGCGCCGCCGGACGCAACGTGAGCTTCCATCCGGTAGATCAGCGGCAGCACGTCCGAGCAGTGATCGTAGTGCCAGTGGCTCAGCACCAGCGCGCAGAGGTGCTCCGGGGCCATGCGGGCGCACAGGCCCTGCAGCGTGCCGGAGCCCATGTCCAGCATCAGCGCATCGGGGCCGCTGGTCACCAGATACCCGGAGGTCGCGCCGCCGGGGGCAGGGAAGGGGCCGTTCATGCCCAGGATGGTCAGCTTCATCAGGATCACGCTCCGCGTTCGTTCAGATATACCAATGATACCCGTTTTGGCGGGCTTTGTCCAGCATCAAATAATGTAAATGCTTACAGCGAAACTGTTTTCGGGAAAAAACGCTGTGAAGGTTTGTGTAATGCGGTCAATCCTTTGACGGAATGTCAAGGCGGAAACGTATTTGGAGAGTTTGGTCGATGAATGGACAATTTGCACAAATTGCGGCAAAAAAGAAATTTGCGAAAGTTTACGAAACCGTTTGCGTTACGGAATAACATGTGATATAATGGATTTGCGACAATATGCGCTGCGGGATTTTCCTGCGGCAGACGGTCGGCTGCCAGGCGGCCGGCTCATATACAAGGAGGTAAGGACACATGAAGTACGGCCATTTCGACGACAAGGCCCGCGAGTATGTCATTGACACGCCCCGCACGCCCTATCCGTGGATCAACTACCTCGGCTGTGAGAAGTTCTTCGGCATCATTTCCAACACCGCAGGCGGCTACTGCTTCTACCGCGACGCACGCCTCCGCCGCGTGACCCGCTACCGCTACAACAATATGCCCGTGGATAACGGCGGCCGCTACTTCTATGTCAAGGACGGCGACGCTGTATGGAATCCCGGCTGGAAGCCCGTCAAGACCGAGCTGGATGAGTACTCCTGCCGTCACGGCATGGGCTACACCGTCATCACCGGCAAGAAGAACGGCCTGAAGGCCAGCCAGCTGTCCTTCGTGCCCATGGGCGTGAACGCGGAAGTTCATCAGATCACCCTGACCAATGAGTCCGACGCCGCCAAGGACGTCATCCTGACCTCCTTTGTCGAGTTCTGCCTGTGGGACGCCTCCGACGACATGCTGAACTTCCAGCGCAACTTCTCCACCGGCGAAGTGGAAGTCGAGGACGGCGTGATCTACCACAAGACCGAGTACCGCGAGCGCCGCAATCACTATGCCTTCTACACCGTCAATGCCCCCATTTCCGGTTTTGACACCGATATGGAGACCTTCCTGGGCCTGTACAACGGCTTCGACGCGCCCCAGGCCGTCCTGACCGGCGAGATGGGCAATTCCATGGCTTCTGGCTGGCAGCCCATGGCCGCCCATCAGGTGAAGGTCACCCTCCAGCCTGGCGAGAGCAAGAAGTACAACTTCGTGCTGGGCTATGTTGAGGTGCCCGTGGACGAGAAGTTCGTGGCCCCCGGCGTGATCAACAAGGCCCCCGCCAAGGCCATGATCAACAGCCTGACCACCGACGAGCAGATCGCCGCTGCCTTCGACGCCCTGAAGGCCCACTGGGACAACCTGCTCTCCGCCTACACCCTCACCACCCCCGACGAGAAGCTGGGCCGCATGGTCAACATCTGGAACCCCTACCAGTGCATGGTGACCTTCAACATGTCCCGCTCCACGTCCATGTTCGAGTCCGGCGTTGGCCGCGGCATGGGCTTCCGCGATTCTTCCCAGGACCTGCTGGGCTTCGTGCATCAGATCCCCGAGCGCGCCCGTGAGCGCATCCTGGACATCGCTGCCACCCAGTTCCGCGACGGCGGCTGCTACCATCAGTATCAGCCCCTGACCAAGAAGGGCAACAACGACATCGGCGGCGGCTTCAATGACGATCCGCTGTGGCTGATCGCGGGCACTGCCGCGTACATCAAGGAGACCGGCGACTTCGGCATCCTGGATGAGGCCACCCCCTATGACTGCAATCCCAATGACTGCGGCACCCTGCTGGAGCACCTGGAGAACAGCTTCTACCATGTCGTCAACAACAAGGGCCCGCACGGCCTGCCGCTCATTGGCCGCGCCGACTGGAACGACTGCCTGAACCTGAACTGCTTCTCCGACGCCCCCGGCGAGTCCTTCCAGACCTTCTCCAACCCCAACGCGCCCGATGACCGCGTGGCCGAGTCCGTGCTGATCGCCGGCATGTTCGTGGCCATCGGCCCCGAGCTGGTCAACATCCTCAAGATCAAGGGCATGGACGAGAAGGCCGCTGCCTGCCAGGCTGAGATCGATGCGATGCGTCAGGTCATCCTGACCGCCGGCTGGGACGGCGACTGGTTTGTCCGCGCCTACGACGCCTTCGGCAACAAGATCGGCTCCAAGGAGTGCGACGACGGTAAGATCTTCATCGAGTCCCAGGGCTACTGCATCATGGGCGGCGTGGGTGTTGAAGATGGCAAGGCCGAGAAGGCCCTGAAGTCCGTTGAGGAGTGGCTGGAGACTGAGCACGGCATCGTGCTGCTGCAGCCCGCGTACAAGGAGTACCACCTCGAGCTGGGCGAAGTGTCCTCCTATCCTCCGGGATACAAGGAGAACGCCGGCATCTTCTGCCACAACAACCCCTGGATCATCGCGGCGGAGACCGTGGTGGGCCACGGCGACCGCGCCTTCAAGCTGTACTCCAAGATCGCTCCTGCTTACCGCGAGGAGATCTCCGACAAGCACAAGATGGAGCCCTACGTCTACAGCCAGATGATTGCCGGCAAGGACGCGAAGAACTTCGGCCAGGCCAAGAACAGCTGGCTGACCGGTACTGCGGCGTGGAACTTCTACGTCATCAGCAACTACATCCTGGGCATCAAGCCTGACTGGTTCGGTCTGAAGATCGATCCCTGCATCCCCCACGACTGGGACACCTACGCGGTCTCCCGCCGTTTCCGCGGCGCGACCTACGCGATCACCATCAACAACCCCGACAAGGTCTGCCGCGGCGTGAAGAGCGTTGTGGTCGACGGCACTGCCATCGAGGGCAACGTGCTGCCGGTGTTTGCGGATGGCAAGACCCACGAAGTGGTTGTGACCCTCGGCTAAGGGACGCTGTCCCTTAGAACCCTGCCAGAGGGATTCATCCCTCTGGACACCCTTTTCGCGATCATGCTGAGCACCTTCGGTTGAAGATGAGCCCGCGTGATGATGAAAGGATTCAGGCCGCTGCATGGAGACGTGCGGCGGCCTTTTCAGGAGGCTGCCATGACCAACGAATCCCTGACCCTGTTCATCCCCCTGTACGGCAAGGCGCTGATGTCCCGCGAGGGCTTCCTGCCCGACCCGACGGCGGAGGAGATCGTGTCCACGGTGGACTTCGACTTCACGAAGGTCGACCAGTCCCGCAAGCTGGCGATCTACATGGCCATGCGGGCGGCGCTCTTTGACGGCTATGCCCGTGACTTCGCCGCACAGCACCCGGATGGCCTCGTCCTGCAGCTGGGCGTGGGGCTGGACAGCCGCGTGAAGCGCGTGCCCTGCCAAAACCCCTGGTACGATCTCGACTTCCCCGACGTGATCGACCTGCGCCGCACGTATTTCCCGGAGGATGCGCGATATCACCTGATCGCCGCGCCTGCGCTGCCTGCGGACTGGCTGACCGGCGTCCCGAAGGCGCAAAACGCCCTCGTCCTCGCGGAGGGCCTGAGCATGTACCTCTCCGAGGGCGACATGCGCGCCCTGATGGCGGCCCTGCAGGCGCATTTTGGACAGGTGACCTTCATCTTCGACGCGTACAGCAAGCGGGCGGCGAAGCTCTCCGCGCTCAAGAACCCCGTCAATGCTGTGAAGGCGAAGATCGACTTCGCTCTGGACGCCCCGGCGGAGCTGATTGCCGGTACGCAGGGGATGACCGCGGTGCTCAACGACGATATCATCACCCCGGAGGCGATCAGCCGCCTGAGGGGCCTCGACCGGTGGCGCTTCCGCTTCATGGGGCGCTTCGGCAGCAGCTTTTATCGCATCTATGGCTACGAGCTGAAAAAATAAAGGCTACCGATCCTGTAGGAATCCGAACGTTCTGTGCTTCACGGAGCGAACGGAGGCCGGCAGGATCGGTATTTTCGCTTCTTCGAAAATGATTTCGCATATTCAATGTTCGTCTTTGTCAAAAACGGCAAAATTTCTTGCCTTTTTTCAAATTTTTCAGCAGGAATTGCAGGGCGGACGGCGAAATGTATAATCACAATAAACCGAAAGGGCGTGATGCCAGTGGCGCATCCGGATCACCGGAAGTCCTGACCGGGATGATCGGTCAGCAGCCGCAGCAAGCGGCAGGTGAAAAAGCCTGAGTTATCCCAAACGATCATCACCGGCTTGTGCTTCCGCAAAAGCTTATCAGTTTGCGAAAGGAGCACACCTTATGAAGTTGACGATCACTGCGAAGAATATGACGGTATCCCCCAACGTTACCCGCCGCATCGAAAAGAAGACCGAGAAGATGGGCCGTTACCTTTACCCTGACACCGAGATGCAGGTGCGTCTGAGCAGGGAAAACAAACGGGACCTCCGCGTCGTTGAAATCACCGTACCGATGGGCAATAACGTATACCTGCGCGCAGAGGCCTCCGAACCGGAAAATCTGTTCCTGGCCATTGACCAGGCCCTGGCCAAAATCGAGCGGCAGATCCACCGTCACCGTACCAAGCTGGGCAAGCGC
Source organism: Clostridia bacterium (assembly GCA_017399225.1). The sequence continues at coordinate 45,539 of JAFQEB010000085.1, forward strand.
ATCAAGGAGGATGCGTTCGCTGCCCCCGAACCCGAGTACATCGAGGACGAGATCGCTGTGGAGGAAGCAGCCCCGCAGATCGTCCGCCGCAAAACATTCCCGGTGCGTCCCATGTCTGTGGAGGACGCAGCCGTTCAGATGGAAATGCTGGGTCACAGCTTCTTCGCATTCGTCAACGTGGAAACCGAGAGAACCAATATCCTCTACCAGCGCAAGGACGGCGGACTGGGTCTGCTGGAGCCGGAAGCGTAAGGAGATGTCTTCTGCGAAATTCCCGCACCATCTGATGGCTGGATTTGCACCATCTGCGTCGTGAATCAATCTCGATTACCATCCAGGTAATCTTCGATTTCTTCACTTAGCATCTGGCACAAATTCATCTCATCATCCGGCACGTTCATTTCTTGAAGCCGTCTCATTGGGCGGCAGCGGGTGAAACAGCGCAGAAGTTTCTGACCACGGCTCATATCGCAGTTTGACTGCTTGACTGAATGTCGCGCCACGCAATTGCAGGAGGAAAAGCCGATGGGCTGACGATCGCCGCAAGGCAGGAAAACTGAATAGCATGATCGAATAAGTAAGTCGAGGAATCGACGTTCAGGGCTTCCGGAGCGAAAGATCCGGGAGCCCTTTTATGGCAGCACATATGTAAGGAGGCGTACCCCATGGACAATGTGAAACGGATCGTGGACAGCGGCGTATGCACTGGCTGCGGCGCCTGCCTGGGCTGCGAGCACCTGCGCCTGGAGCGCAGTCCGCTGGGATTTGACGTTCCCGCACCGGATGACGGCTGTATCCGCTGCGGCAAGTGTGTGGCCGCGTGCGTCTTTGATCCGCTGCGGGAGGACGACTGAAAAGCAATGGGAGCTGTCGCATGTGCGGCAGCTCCCATTTGTCGTGTTCAATTCGCAGCAAGATCAGCCAGGCGCGTACTATGCAGAAGCCGTATGCGCGCATACGCCGGTCGGAGGGCTCAGCCCTTCTTGCCGAACAGGCCCTTCAGCTTGCCCAGCAGGCCGGTAGCCTTCTTGGCAACGTCTTCGATGTCGATCTTGGCCATGACGCCCTGGACGACCGCGTCGAGCTGCTCATCGGGCAGGTCGATGCCGATCAGGCCCTCGATGGTCTTGGTGGGGTTGGCCTTGAACTTGGCCAGCAGGCCGTCGTCGCCCTGCAGCTTTTCCAGCACATCGGCAATGATCTTCTGAATATCCATGTGATTTCCTCCTTTTCGCGGCGGCGCCGGCCGCCCTGCGTTGGTATTATCATACACCTAAAATGGGCGTGATGCAAGGGATTGCGCAAAATCTTCACGCATCGGTCACAATTTATCCGTTCCAGCTTTCCAGCGTATCCTGGGCCAGGCGGAGGAATTCGCTGAGCTTCATGCGGTTCTCCGGGGTAAGGCTGCCGGGCAAATGCTGCTCATAAGTGTTGAGGCTGGCGCTGAGAAGATATTGGGGCGTTGTGTCCAGGGCATTGCACAGGCAGACAAGGGTCTCCAGGCTGGCGATGCGGGTGCCGCGCTCGATGTGCCCCATAAACGAGGCGGATATGCCGACCTGCTCGGCCAGCTCCTCCTGGGTCAGCGAGGCCTGGCGGCGTAATGCCCGCACCCGCTTTCCAAGATCCTTATAGTCGATCATTGTCATATTCCTCCTGCTATTGGGGATGCTGCCGTTTGCATGATGCAGCAGGTGAACACTGCAAACAATATTTTACTTGAAGCGCAGTTTTTGATACACAGCGCAAAAGTTTGAAAATTGTACTTATGGAAGCAATTTGCTCTTTTTGTGTAAATTGCCCCCTGCCGGAAAGGCAGCATAGCGCCTCTGTAAAAAAATTTGGGAAAGGACTGTACTTTTTAAAGAATGCGTGTTATAATTACCACTGCAGCCCAACCAGGTATCCAAGGTAGAATCCTCCATTTGGCGTCACTTGACCCCGCTGGAAGCATTGACCTATAGGTTTCGGTATGGGTGACACATAATTTAGGAGGTTTCCCACCATGTACCAGGATGAAACGCTTGTCTGCCGTGACTGTAACAACGAGTTCGTGTTCTCTGCTTCCGAGCAGCAGTTCTTCGCCGACAAGGGCTTCCAGAACAAGCCCTCCCGCTGCGCCGCTTGCCGCGCTGCCCGTCGCGCCCAGAACGGCGGCAACACCGCTTCTGCTCCCCGTCAGATGTACGAAGTGATCTGCGATGGCTGCCAGCAGCCCACTCAGGTTCCCTTCCAGCCCCGCGGCGATCGCCCCGTCTACTGCCGTGAGTGCTTCGCTGCCCAGCGCGCTGCCCGTTACTAATTAACGGCGGTTCGTCCGGCGAAAGCTGAACAGAACTTTTACTCCCTGCGGTTCGCCGCGGGGAGTTTTTTTTGTTGGTTCCGGAGGCGGGCTGGTGGCTGGCAAAGGGCAAGAAGCAGGCGTCCGACAAAAGTCTTGTTCTTCCTGTGTATTTCGCTTGCAATTTGGCATGATATGGTGCATACTATAAGAGCGGTACGGAAAACGACCGCCGGGCAGAAAATGTCCCACTTAAACAAAAACCATTTCCTGATAACAGGATACATTGAAGGAGGAACTCATTATGGATCGCGTATTTAACTTCTCTCCCGGCCCCTCTATGCTGGCTCTGCCTGTGCTGGAAAAGGCGCAGAAGGATCTGATGTGCTACGGCAACGCCGGCATGTCCGTGATGGAGATGTCCCACCGCAGCAAGATGTACACCGACATCTATGACAAGACGGTGGCGGATCTGCGCGCGGTGATGAACATCCCTGACGACTACGACGTGCTGTTCCTGCAGGGCGGCGCGACGGAGCAGTTCTCCGCGATCCCCCTGAACCTGATGAAGACTGGCAAGGCCGACTACGTCGACTCCGGCAACTTCGCGCACCTGGCTGCTGAGGAAGCCAAGCGCTACGGCACGGTCAACATCGCTGCCTCCAGCCGCGAGGACAACTACACCTATGTGCCGGACATGAAGACCGCCAACTTCTCCGACGATGCGGATTACGTCCACATCTGCCAGAACAACACCATCTACGGCACCCGCTACATCGAGCTGCCGGATGTCAAGGCTCCCATCGTGGCGGACTGCTCCTCCATGATCCTCTCCGAGCCCATGGACGTGACCAAGTACGGCGTGATCTACGCCGGTGCGCAGAAGAACATCGGCCCCAGCGGCCTGTGCGTCATGGTGGTCAAGAAGGATCTGCTGGGCAACGCCAACAAGCTCTGCCCGAAGCTGATGAACTGGACCGTCCAGTCCGAAAAGGGCAGCATGTACAACACCCCCAACACCTGGGGCATCTACCTGGCCGGCCTGACCTTCGAGTGGCTGCTCTCCATCGGCGGCATTGACGCCATCTACAAGGTCAACCAGGAGAAGGCTGCGATGCTGTACGACTTCCTGGACAACTCCAAGCTGTTCAAGGCGACTGCCCAGAAGGAATACCGCAGCCTGATGAACGTGACCTTCATCACCGGCGATGCGGACAAGGATGCGGCTTTCGTGAAGGCTGCTGCTGCCGAGGGCCTGGTGAACCTGAAGGGCCACCGCTCCGTGGGCGGTATGCGCGCGAGCATCTACAATGCGATGCCTGTGGAAGGCGTGCAGAAGCTGGTCGACTTCATGAAGAAGTTCGAGGCCGCCAACGCCTGATAGGGAAAAGCGAAAGGGTTAAGGGCCGACGGCCCTTACGGGGTCCAGGGCCGCGGAGGCCCTGGCGCAGGTGGAGGGGTGCGGAGCCCCTCCCCGCCGGAGGCCCCGGGCCGCAGCCCGAAAACCGTCACAACGCCTTTGAAATATCCTCCGGAAACGGAGGATATTTCAAACAGTTCAACCAACTCCAAAAGAAAAGCCATCCAGTCCAACACTTATCACCCCGGACTGACAAAACAGCAGGAGGCCAAAGCCATGTTCAAGATCCAGACGCTGAACAAGATTTCTGATATCATCTACACCCAGCTGTCCGCTGACAACTACACCGTCTCCAACGAGGAGCCGGTGCCGGAGGGCATCCTTGTCCGCTCTGCCGCCATGCACGATATGGAGCTGGGCGAGAACCTGCTGGCCATTGCCCGTGCCGGCGCAGGTGTGAACAACATCCCGATCGACAAGTGCTCCAAGGCAGGCATCTGCGTGTTCAACACCCCCGGCGCCAACGCCAACGCTGTGGCAGAGCTGGTGATCTGCGGCCTGCTGCTGGGCAGCCGTAATATCTACGGCGGCATCCAGTGGGCGCAGGGCCTGAAGGGCCAGGGCGCGGATGTGCCCAAGCTGGTGGAAAAGGGCAAGGGCCAGTTTGCCGGCCATGAGATCCGCGGCAAGATGCTGGGCGTTGTGGGCCTGGGCGCCATCGGCCGCATCGTGGCCAACGCCGCCTGCAATGGCCTGGGCATGGATGTTATCGGCCATGACCCCTATATCTCCGTGGATAACGCCTGGGCGCTGAGCCACAAGGTCGTCCACGCGGCCAACGATGCGGAGGTCTTTGCCAAGGCTGATTACCTGACCGTGCACGTGCCGCTGAACGACAAGACCCGCGGCATGATCAACGCCGACGTCATCGCCAAGATGAAGCCCGGCGCCGTGCTGCTGAACTTCAGCCGCAATGAGCTGGTGGATAACGATGCCGTGAAGGCGGCCCTGGCCTCCGGCCAGCTGAGCGCGTATGTGGTGGACTTCCCTTCCGACGACCTGCTGGGGGTGGAGAATGTCATCGCGATCCCGCATCTGGGCGCTTCCACCGAGGAGTCCGAGGAGAATTGCGCTTCCATGGCCGCCGCGCAGATGCGCGACTACCTGGAGGTTGGCTCCATCCACAACTCCGTCAACCTGCCCGAGGTGCCCATGGGCGCCCCCGAGGCGGCCCGCGTCCTCGTCATCCACGAGAATGTGCCCAACACCATCGCGCCCATCACCGCCTGTGTGTCTGCGGAGGGCATTAACATCACCAACCTGACCAACAAGTCCAAGAAGGACATGGCCGTGACTGTGATGGATCTGTCCGAGCTGCCCAGCGAGCAGGCCATCGCGAACATCAAGCGCCTGCCCGGCGTGTTCCGCGTGCGTACCTTCGGCTGATTTCAAATATGTAAATGAAAGCAGAGATCTACCGGATCTCTGCTTTTTTTCTTTGACAGACCGCCGCATATACGGTAAACTGATAGGGAAAGAGAACGAAAAGGGGAGAACGCCATGCAGGAGATCATCCGTGGCCGCATGTCGCTGAATGAAGGGAATATCCGCAGGCTGATGGCGCAGCTGTCCGTGCAGCGCCCGATGCTGGTGTGCGGCCGGCGCATGGCGTCCGTGTTTGCGGAGCGCACGGGGATGCAGCTGCCGGTCTTCAGCGGCTATCATCCCAACCCGGATCTCAGCGACTGCGAGGCGGGCGCGGCGATGTACCGCGCGGACAGCTGCGACGGCCTGATCTCCCTGGGTGGCGGCTCGGCGATGGATACCGCCAAGGCCATCAAGGCCCTGCTGCTGACGGGGGACATGCCCCGGGTCGAGAAGAGCGAATTGCCGGAGGGCATCGCGCTGCCCCATGTCGCCATCCCCGGCACGGCGGGTACCGGCGCGGAGGCTACGCCCATCGCGGTGGTGTATGTGAACAATGAGAAGCTCTCCCTGGATCACCCGGCCCTGCTGCCGGAGGCAGTGCTGCTGGACGGCTCCCTGCTGGATACCCTGCCGGACTATCACCGCAAGGCCTGCGCGATGGACGCCCTGTGCCAGGGGATCGAGTCCTTCTGGGCGAAGCGGGCAACGGCGGAGAGCCGCATCCACGCCGAAAGGGCAATTCGCGGCGTGCTGGATAACCTGACGGCCTATATCGCAGGCGATGCTGACGCGCAGGACGCCATGCTGGAGGCGGCGTACGAATCCGGCTGCGCCATCCGCATCAGCCGCACGACGGCGGCCCACGCCATGAGCTATCAGATCACCAAGAAGCTGGGCCCGGCCCATGGGCACGCCTGTATGCTGACGCTGCCCCACCTGTGGGCGCATTTGCAGGCCAACGCCGGGGCTGACGGGCTGCTGCGATCCCTGACGCAGGCGATGAGGCTTTCCCGGACGGAGGACGGGCCGCTGCTGCTGAAGGGGCTGCTGGCGGCAACGGGGCTCTTGCCGGAGGCGTTGCCGGCTGCTGATACGCTGGATGCGCTGGCAGCCTCGGTCAATGTGCAGCGGCTGGGCAATCACCCGGAGGCGCTGACGGAGGGCGAGCTGCGGCAGATCTATGTGCAGGCCCTGACCCCGATGGACGAGGATACGCTGGAAGCAGCGCTTTCCCTGTGGAGGCAATATGACCATGAAGCTCACCCCGGGCGCTGAGCGCTTTATCCGGGCGGTCACGGAGTTCATCTTTGTGGAGGATCAGCCGGAAAAGGCGGACGTGATCTTCGTGCCCGGCTCCCGCACGACGGAACATGCCATCCATGCGGCGGAACTGTACCATGCGGGCTATGCGCCCTATGTGCTGCCCTCGGGCCGGTATGCGCTGACAAGGGGGTGCTTTGCGGGAGTTCCCGAAAAGCACCGGGCGGATTATCCGGACGAATATGAAACGGAGTGGGCCTTCCTCCGGGCGGTGCTGCGCAGGCACGGCGTACCGGACAGCGCCATCCTCCGGGAGGATCAGGCCACCTATACCTGGGAAAACGCCACCCGATCCCGGCAGGTGCTGGAGGATCGGGGGATCAGGGCCCGGACGGCCATCCTCAGTTGCCATGCCTTCCATGCGCGGCGGGCGCTGCTGTATTATCAGGCGGCCATGCCGGACGTGCGGCTGCTGGTCTGCCCGGCGTCGAAGCCCGGCTATACCCGGGATGACTGGTATCTGACCGAAAAGGGCCGCAATCGCGTGCTGGGCGAGGTACAGCGCCTGGGCGGGCAGATCAACGAGGTTTTTGCCATGATGCTGGAACAAATACCGGCGGAGGATCGTTCATAATATGTGGGGAGGCTCCTGGCCGCCCCGATACAGAAAGCAGGTTTACCACATGACCATGCATGACGGACACCGCAGACGTATGCGCGAGCGCTTCCGCCTGGAGGGCCTGGAGGGCTTCGCGCCCCACGAGGCGCTGGAGCTGCTGCTCTTTTATGCCCGGGCGCGGGGAGACGTCAATCCCCTGGCGCACCGGCTGCTGGAGACCTTCGGTTCCCTCAAGGGCGTGCTGGAGGCCCGGCCGGAGCAGCTGACGGCGGTGGACGGCGTGGGCGAGGAAACGGCGACGCTGCTGGCGATGATCGTGCCGCTGTTCCGCAAGTACCAGGAGTGCCTGTGTGCCGAGCGCAGGGTGCTGCGCAGCCGTCCGGCAGCGGAGAGCTACTGCGCGGCGCTGCTGGCGGGCCTGAGGACGGAGCGGCTGTATGTGATCTCCCTGTCCTCGGCGATGACGGTGCTGGGGCAGCGGGCCGTGGGCGAGGGGAGCCTCAACGAGGTGCCCGCCTATCCGCGGCTGGTGGTGGAAACTGCGCTGAATTACAATGCCTTTGGCGTAATCCTGTGCCACAATCACCCCGGCGGCGTGGCAGAGCCCTCGCCGGACGACGTGGCGGCGACGCAGACCATCGAGGCCGTTCTCTCCCATCTGGGGATCCGGGTGATCGACCATATCATCATCGCAGGGAACGAGGCCTACAGCATGTCGCTGCATGAGCAGCTGAGCCGCACCGGCGTCAGGACCCGGGTGGACGGCAGGCGCTGCCGCGAAGAGGAGCAGGAGTACGTCTGGCTGGACGAAAGGAAGCTGGACTGATGATGAAACCCCGTGGAGGAATCCGCCGTATGCTGAGCGTGCTGCTCATTTTGCTGCTGCTGGGCCTGACGTTCTATCTGAGCGTGGTGGCCATGGTCTGCTGGAAGGAAGCCAATATCCCCCCGGCGGAGGATTATGATGCGATCATCGTGCTGGGTGCGCAGGTGAAGCCGGACGGCGAATTATCCCTGCAGCTGGAGTGGCGGCTGGATGAGGCGGCCAAGGCGTGGAAGAAGCATCCCTGCTGGATCGTCGTCTGCGGCGCCCAGGGCAGCAATGAGCCCGTCCCGGAGGCCTATGCCATGCGGGATTATCTGATCGGAAAGAAAGTCAGCGAGGAGATGATCCTCACCGACGCCGATTCCTACAACACCCGGCAGAACATCGACAATGCCGTGAAGCTGCTGGAGGACAAGGCTGTGGCCCGCGTGGCCGTGGTCACCAGCGATTATCATGTGCCCCGGGCCATGGCCCTTGCGGAGGACGCAGGGCTGGAGGCGTCGGGCATTGGCGCGCCTACCAAGGACGGGCTGCGCTTCTGGGCCAAGAACCATGGGCGGGAAGCTCTGGCATGGATCAAATACTGGGGGCAGAAGTATCTGCACCTTCCTTTGGAGTGATTACAGATGACGGAACAGGAACTCTCTGCCCGGCTGACGGAATGCGGCATTCCCCATGATGCGGCGCTGCCCGGCAAGCTGCTGCGGTATCACGCGATGCTGATGGACTGGAACACCCGCATGGATCTGACCGCCGTGACGGAAGAGGCGGAGATGATCGACAAGCATTATGTGGACAGCCTCAGCGCGCTGGCCGTGCCGGGGCTGATCCCAAGGACCGGCTCGCTGATCGACGTGGGCACGGGTGCGGGCTTCCCCGGCCTGCCCCTGGCGCTGGCCTGCCCGGAGCTGCGGGTGACGCTGATGGACGCGCAGAAAAAGCGCCTGAACTTCCTGCAGGCGGTGATCGACGAGCTGCAGGTACGCAACGTGACCCTTGTGCACGCCCGTGCCGAGGACGGCGCCCAGTTCCCCCAGCACCGGGAGAAGTATGACGTGGCGGTGGCGAGGGCAGTGGCGTCCCTGGCGGTGCTGTCGGAGTATCTGCTGCCCTTTGTGCGCGTGGGCGGCAAGGCCGTGTGCTGGAAGGGCCCGGCCCTGCAGGAGGAAATGCAGCAGGGCCGCCGGGCTGCGTTCCTGCTGGGCGGCCGCGTGGAGGAGCCGGTAAATGTGACGATCCCCGGCCGCGACTGGCAGCATATGCTGCTGCCGGTGAGCAAAACGGCCAAAACCGCTCGACAGTATCCCCGAAAAGCCGGCACGCCCACCAAGGCCCCGCTGGGCCAAAACGCCAGCAAGTGACATGAATGCCCCATCCAACCGAAAAAAGCCCCTGCGACCTGCCCGATTCGTGTCGAACGAATCTGCTTGCAGATCGCGGGGGCTTCCTGTATAGTGGCAGCAGCAAAGCATGTACGCCCGCTATTCTGCCCTGCAAAGGAGACGCTGCCATGAGATACCCGGAATTGCTGCCCATGTCCAGCCCGGATTGGGGGGATCTGCTCCCGATCGAGCGGATCAGTCCCCGGCCGAGCCTGCACCGGCTGCGGGAGCCGGGCAGCCTGCAGGAGCTGGCGGAGAAGATCCGGCGGCAGGGGCTGATCCATCCGGTGACGGTGCGGGCTGCGGAGAACGGGCGGTTCATTATCGTATCGGGCAACCGGCGGCTGATGGCCTGTCGGATGCTGGGGCTGAGCTGCATCGCTGCCCGCGTGCTGGAGGATGCGACAGCCGGGAAGGATGCGCAGGAGCTGCTGGAAACGCTGCAGTCGGGGCGGCTGCATTATTTGCAGGAGGCGGAGGTCATGTCGGCGCTTCATGAGCGGCATGGGCTGTCCCGGGGAGAGCTGGCGGCGCGGCTGGGCCGGCATCCGCAGCTGGTGACGGATCAGCTGCGCCTGGCAGATCTGGGGGAGGAGCTGACCTCCCTGCTGCTGGAGGAGGGCGTGCCGATGGGCGCAGCCCTGACGCTGCTGCGGCTGCAGGGCGAGGAATGCCGCATCCGCGCGGCCTGCCGCATCGCCCGGGAAAGGCTGTGCATCCGGGATGCGGCGCTGCTGGTGGAGGCCATGCGCACCCATCAGCCCCGCGGGTCAGAAACGCCTGCTGAGATAGAAGAGAAAAAAACGGAACAAATATCCCAAAACCATACCGGAAGGGTGATCAATGCGGTGCGGGATCACCGCATCTACTTCAATGCCATCCGGGCGGTGGCGGGACAGATGCAGGCTGCCGGGCTGGACGCCGCCATCACGGAGCAGCGCGTGGGCTCCCGCATGGAGGTGACGGTCAGCCTGTCACTGCGCAGGCGACGGTCGGCAAGGTATCACGCCAGGTAGCAGCGCAGGGTCTTTTCGATCCAGTACAGGTAGCGGGGGCCGGGGGCTTCGAGGGTCTTCATGCGCTGGTACAGGGGCAAGCCGTCGGCAACGTCATGCCACAGGTCGGTGAAGACGGTATCGTACTTCTCGTCGGGCATGACGCTCGCGGCATAGTCAAAGGCGTCGGCTTCCACGATGCGCAGAGCCTCCCTGCGGGGGAAGAAGGGCAGCAGCAGGCGACGGAACACGTCGATGACCTGGGGGTTCTTCTCCACCACGGTGACGCTGCTTACCTCCGGCTTCAGCAGGCAATGAAAGGCGTAGTACCCCAGCCCCAGGCCGTAGGTCAGCACCTTGCCGCAGCTTTCCTGCACGGCGGGCTGGATGGTGTTGATCTCGTTGGGGGTCACGGTCATCCACACGCGCCCGTCCTCCCGGATGGCCGGGAAGGAGAAGGCCTCGCGGAACCACCCCAGCTGGGGCAGGATGCGGCCCTGGGCGTCCGTCTGGAAGTCGTCGGCGACGAAAAGCTCCATGGGATGCACGGTTTCATATACAAGGTCAATGCTGCCGGCGACGCCGCTGCCGGGACGGACGGTCTGCATGTACGCATCCGCCCGGTAGGTTACGGGATCGTGTTCGCGGATCATCTGCGGGAAGTAAGCCCGGTACAGCCGCGCATCTTCGGGCCGGGCAGTATCCAGCCCGCAGTAGGCGGCCAGCAGCGCCATGTAGGCGTCATTCAGGGGGATGCGGCACTCTTGGGCCAGCTGTGCGGCGTCCTCCGGGCTGATCGCCGTGGGGGTGAAGCAGAGATATTCGCTCATGAGCGTCAGGATGCGCTCGTTGTCTTCATGCAGGGACATGTTCTCACCTCAGCGTCTATTGTAGCATTTTTGCGGCTGGTTTTCAATGAAAGGGGCGGTTGCAACTGCCGGTTGACAAATTATCAGGCGCAGATGGTAGCGCGCAACGCTGAAAAGCGGTATACTGAAGACACGCTGAGAGGCGGAACGGCGCGCAGAACCGCTGGCAGTGAATACAAAACGAGGTGCGCATATGATACTGGCAGACAAAATTATTGATTTGAGAAAGAAAAACGGCTGGTCCCAGGAGGAAATGGCGGACAGGCTGGGTGTGAGCCGACAGGCGGTCAGCAAATGGGAGGGCGCTCAGAGCATCCCAGACCTGGAGCGCGTGCTGGCGATGAGCCGTCTCTTCGGAGTGAGTACGGATTATCTGCTGAAGGATGAGCTTGAAGCTGCGGACAGCACAATCCCGGAGGAGCCGGCGACGGGACTGCACAGGGTATCGATGGAGGAGGCCGGCGACTATCTGGAGCTGAAGCAAAGGGCCGCCGGGAGGATCGCACTGGTCTGCGGGCTGTGTATCCTGTTGCCGCTGCCCATTCTGGTAGGCGGCGTACTGCTGCAGCAGAAGCACACCTTCTCCGGGTTGGCTGCTATGACGGTAATGCTGCTGATCCCGCTGATCCTGACGCTGACGGCGGCAGTGGTGGTTTTGCACCGGATGCTGCTGAAAACCTATCATTATCTGGATAAAGAGCCGATCGAAACCGCCTACGGCGTGGAAGGCATGGTGCGCGAACGGATGCGGAGCTATCGCAGTGCGTTCGTGCGGGATCATGTGATCGGCATCGTGCTGATCGGCATGTGCTATGCACCCTACCTTATTCTTTACGAGTTCGTGCGTATGGAGATGCTGTCCATGGATGTGGTGATGCTGCTGAGCAGTGCGATCGCGTTGCTTATGCTGGGGGCAGGGGTGTTCCTGATCATCCGCAGCCGCATGATCAACGGCAGCTTCCAGCGCCTGCTGCAGGAGGGACGTTATACGGTGGTGCGCAAGGCTGCTGCGGCTTCACCCTGGGTGGCGGTGTACTGGTGTGTGGTGATCGCTGCATTCCTGGGCTACACACTGCTGACGGGTGCTGTCGGGCACGGGCTGATCTTCCTGCTGGTGATGGGCGTGCTCTTTGGCGCTCTGCTGGCATTGCTTCGGGCGGGCCGGGAGAATCGCTCGGCAGACCGCGACAGCAAATATATCATATAAAATCACCGCTCCGGCATATGCCGGAGCGGTTGCGGTATGCTGATGGCGGGACTCGAACCCGCACGCCGAAGCAAGCGATTTTAAGTCGCTGGTGTCTGCCATTCCACCACATCAGCAGGCGGAAACATTATAGCACGTCAGGCAGGGCTGGTCAAGGCAGACCAGCCCTGTTTGCGTGCGTCAGATCTCGTATACCGCGCCGGTGGCGAGCCGGTGCAGGCGCTCGCCCATGTGGGCCTTGAGGACGTCGTACTGGGCGTCTCCCGTGCAGTGGCCGGTGTAGTAAACGGTCTCCTTTTTCATAAGCTCCATGGCGGTGAACTTCAGCCGGGTGGCCTCCTTCTCCGGGTCGAGCTTCATCAGGTGGAAGCCGCCGATGAATACGTCCGGTGCAAACCAGGTCTTGATGTTCATAACGCCCTTGTGGCTGCAGCCGCTGACGATGATGCGCCGCTCGCCCTCGCGGATCAGCAGGTAGATCTCGTGCCGGAAGTCGTCTGTCTCCAGGACGTTTTTACGCTTCACCTGCATCCCGTAGGGATCGGTGAAGAATGGCTGGGGGAACTTCTCGCACCCATGGAGGGACAGCGTGTCGGAGAGAGTATGGTTGTCGCCAACAAAGACGATGCGCTCCTCGCTCAGCAGCTCCCAGTCCAGGCCGATGAACTTCTCCTCGGCGTTGTAATGATCGCCGAAGGCATGGCGGCTGACGTAGACCTTGGCGTGGTCGTTGACCTCCAGGAAGCGCTTGATGCCGCCGCCATGGTCGTAGTGGCCGTGGCTGAGGATACACATGTCGACCTTCGTGAGGTCGACGCCCATCTTCTCGGCGTTGTCTGCAAAAGCGCCGGTCTGTCCGGCGTCGAAGAGGATACGCTGGCCGTTTGCCTCGATGTACAGGCTCAGGCCGTGCTCGCAGGTCAGGTCAGTGTTGCAAGTGGTGTTTTCTATCAAAGTCCAAAGCTTCATCGTAATCTCCTGCATCCATGCGCGTTCACCCCAAAAGGAGGCGCGCGACTTAATCGCAAATAGGGTCAAGGGATGAGACCCCTTGCGAGGGTAAAGAGGTATCGTGTAGTCACGGCTCCCCGGTGGGAAGTTCGGAGGCGAAAGCGGCAAGCGATGTTGAATCGTTAGCCCCTGCTTCCACCGCCCCCAGATGCCGCTGGATCGTCCGCGTCTTGACAAAGGCGCTGTCGATGGATTCGCTGGCCTGGCGGAGCCGCAGCTGGGTCTTTTCCAGCACCTCGGAGAAGGCGCCGAAGTCGGCCTTCACCGTGCCCAGCAGCTTCCATACCTCGCCCGAGCGCTTCTCGATCGCCAGGGTGCGGAAGCCCATCTGCAGGGCGTTCAGCAGTGCGGAGAAGGTGCCCGGCCCGGCGATGACCACCCGCTGCTCCCGCTGGATGCTGTCTACCAGGTCGATCTGCTGCACGACCTCGGCATACAGGCCCTCCACGGGGAGGAACATGACGGCGAAGTCCGTGGTGTGGGGCGGGGCGATGTACTTGCCGGCAATGCGCCGTGCCTCCAGGCGGATGCGCTGCATGAGGGCCTTGCGGGCGGCCTCCGCAGCGGGAGCGTCGCCAGCCTGGCTGGCCTCCTGCAGGCGGGCGTAGTCCTCCACGGGGAACTTGCTGTCAATGGGCAGGTACACGGTATCGACGTCCTTGCCCGGCAGGCGGACGGCGAATTCCACCCGCTCCTGGCTGCCGGGAACCACCGCGATGTTCTCGGCATACTGCTCCGCCGTCAACACGGAGGAGATCAGGCTGCCCAGCTGCATCTCGCCCCAGATGCCGCGGGTCTTGACGTTGGTCAGCACCCGCTTCAGGTCGCCAACGCCGGCGGCGAGGGTTTGCATCTCGCCCAGGCCCTTGTACACCTGCTCCAGCCGCTGGCTGACCAGGGCGAAGGATTCGTTGAGGCGCTTGTCCAGACTCTGGGTCAGCCGCTCGTCCATGGAGCGGCGCATATCGGTCAGCTGCCGGGCGTTCTCCTGGCGGAGGGTTTCCATGCCGGTGCTGGTGGCCTGGCGCACCTGCTCCATCCGGCTGTCCAGCTGGGCGAGGGTCTCGTTCACCCCGGTGGACATCTGGCCGATGCGCTCCTCCTGGTTCCGTGCGGACATCAGCAGCTGGCGCTGAATGCTCTCCAGCAGGGTGGTCTGGCTCTGGCTGAGCTGGCTCTGGACGACGGACTGCCGGTCGCTCATGCGCTGCAGCTCCTGCATACTGGCGTCCCATTGGGCGGAGAGCTCGTCAAACACATCATCCCCGAAACGCTGCAAGTAGGCGGATTGCTGCTGGTCCTGCTGCGCCTGTGCCTGCGTTGTCTCGCGCTGGCGGTGCATCAGCACGGCCTGCATCACCAGCACCGCCGCGAGCAGGGCGATGACGATCAGAAGTAAATACTCCATGCAAATCTCCTGATAGCAAAGCAGCACACCCGGGAAAGGTGTGCTCAGTTTGTAAAAAGTAGTAAAAGCAATCGTTGAAGAAACTCGCCGTCGGCAGACTCTATATCGAAAATCGGCGACAGGCGCGGCGATTTTCGTGCGATTTTGCTTGCAAAATCGCTTCCTTACACGGAGGAACGGCCGTCAGGGCTGCTTGCAGCCCTGACAGTGACGGAGTGCAATTCTCAAAAAAGCGCCTTCAGCACTTTTTCGACACGCGGAGCACACCCGGGAAAGGTGTGCTGAAGTTCGTTTGAAATCAGTATTCCCGGCGGCCCTCCATGGCCTTGGAAAGGGTGACCTCGTCGGCGTACTCCAGGTCGCTGCCGACGGGCACGCCGTGGGCGATTCGGGTACACCTGACGCCCATGGGCTTCAAAAGGCGGGCGATGTAGGTGGCCGTGGCCTCGCCCTCGATATCGGGGTTGGTGGCCAGGATCACCTCATCCACCGGCTCTGCGCCCAGGCGGGCGATCAGCTCCTTGATGCGGATGTCGTCCGGGCCTACGCCGTCCATGGGGGAGAGGGTGCCGTGCAGCACATGGTACAGGCCGTGGTAATCGTGCATCCGCTCCATAGCGGCCACGTCCCGCGGGTCGCGCACGACGCAGATCTGACCGTTCTGCCGTTCCTCGTTCTGGCAGACATGGCACAGCGCGTCCGAGGAGAAGTTGCCGCAGCGCTCGCAGTAGCGGATGGCCTTGCGGCCCTGCCACAGCGCCGCCGCCAGGGCGTGCACATCCTCCAGCGGAAGGCCGACGATGTGGTATGCCAGGCGCTGGGCGGTCTTCTGACCGATGCCGGGAAGCCGCGCCAGCTCCGATACCATCCGCTGGATGGGTTCGATCTGCCCGGCCATCAGAACATGCCGCCCATGCCGCCCATACCGGGGGCCATGCGGCTCATGGTGGCCTCGCGGGTCTCCTCGCCCTTGCGCAGGGCCTCGTTGACCGCCGCCATGATCAGATCCTGCAGCATCTCCACGTCGTCGGGATCGACCACCTTGGGATCGATGACGATGTCCAGCAGCTCACGCTTGCCGCTGACCTTGACGGACACCACGCCGCCGCCGGAGGTGGCTTCGTACTCCGCTGCATCCAGCTTCTCCTGGGCCTCGGTCATCATCTGCTGCATCTTCTGGGCCTGACGCATCAGCTGCTGCATGTTGCCGCCGCCGAAGCCGCCAAAATTCTGTCGTGCCATGGGAAATTCCTCCTCAATATTCTATGTTCACAGGGATCGGTTTGCTTATTCTTCCGCCAGCGTGCAGGTCATGTCCAGCTCGCCGGAAACGGTGTTGACGCGCACCCTGGCCGCGCCCTCGACAATGGAGACGCCGCTGGTGCGGATGCGGCCGGAAACGCTGCGAAGCACGGCGTCGCACACGTCCACGGGCGCTTCGATCACCACATCGCCGGTAACGGTGTTGGCGGTGATCTCCTCATACGGTTCGGTCAGCGTCAGGGTAGCGCTGCCGGTGATGCTGGTCAGGCTGCACTGGCGCAGGTCTGCTGCCAGGGCGGAAAGGTCGCCCGTGGTGGAGGAGAGCGCGAGCTTCTCGCAGCTCAGCCCCGTGGCCTTGATATCGCCGGAAACCGAGCGCAGGCTGATGGCGATGAATTCCGCCTCGCCCACGGTGATCATGCCGGAAACGCTCTCCAGCGACAGATCGGAGCCTGCGAGGCTGCGGGCGTTGATCCAGCCCGAAACGGTGCGGCCCTCGATGCGGCCCTTCCAGCTGCGGGGCAGGCGCAGGGTCAGCTGCAGCCAGCTGGTGCCGATGGGGTTCTTGGCCAGCGAGGCGGCCGGCTGCTCGATGAGCAGCTGATCGGCATTGACGTCGATGCGCAGATTCCCCACATCCCGGTCAGCGCCGGATACCATGACGTGGATATCGTCGATATCATCCGTACAGAGCTCCAGCGTCGCGCCGATCAGCTTCAGGTTGATCCGCGTGATGGGCAGCGCTTCCAGAAATTCGTTGCGATTCATCAGCACACCTCCATGAAATACATGATAGCATGATTTGGGGGTTGATGCAAGGGGAACGGGCGGTTATGCCTCGTCCACCGCCGTGACGCCGGTGACGACGTCATCCAGGATGGCCATCACGCAGGGGTTGCCGCGATCCTGCTTGCCCTGCAGGAGGATGGAATCCTTTTTCAGCCGGGTGGGGGCGCTGCGGGCCTGGGTGATGATCAGGTCGCAGGGGGCCTTTTCCACCTGGACGACCCCGGCCAGATATCTGCCGTTGGAGCCGTTCTTGTTGAAGTAGAAGGACTTGACGCCCTTGCCGTTGCGGTTTTGCTTCTCAAAGTCCAATGCCAGGAGTCGCTTGGCGTAGCCGCGCTCGGAGAAGAGCACCATCTGCTCCGTGTCGCCCAGCTGCCCGGCCCAGATGACCTCGTCATCATCGTCCAGCTGCATACACTTGACACCGGCGGAAACACGGCCCTGGGTGGGGACGGTGTCCAGCGCGAAGCGGATGCACATGCCGCTGCGGCTGAACATGAGGATATCGTCCCGGCTGGCGGCGGGGAGGACGAAGAGCAGGCTGTCATCCTTTTTGATGTTCAGTGCGGCGAACTTCTTGCTGCGCACGTCGTAGTCCACGGCGGCGGTGCGCTTGATCATGCCTTGCTTGGTGACGAAGAGGAAGTCCGGCAAATGGCCGATGTCCGCCATGCGCAGGCAGGCGATCCACAGGGCCTTTTCGCCGTCCTCCAGGCCCACCAAAACGCCGGTGAGCAGCTGACCGCGATCCCGGGGCTTGCACTCGTTGAGGCTGTTCACGGAGAGCGGATAGCAGTTGCCATGATCGGTGAAGATCAGCAGCGTCTCGTCCGTACGGGACATAAAGAGGAACTCGGCACTGTCGGGCTCGTTTTCCTCCCGGGTGGGCAGGGGGTTCTTGCGGTACACATCCGGGCGGATGCGCTTGAGGAAGCCGGCGCGGGTGTAGGCCACGATGACCTCCTCCGGCGCGATGACCTCCTTGAAGGCCTCGGCGGATACCTCTTCGGCGGCCTCGATGGTGGTGCGGCGCTCGTCGGCGTACTCGTCCGCGATCTCCTGCAGCTCCTTCTTGATGACATTCAGCAGCTTCTTTTCGCTGCCGAGGATCCCCTCCAGCTTGTCGATCAGCTTGAGGATGTCCTCGTATTCCTTGCGCAGGGCCACGATTTCCAGGTTCGTCAGGCGCTGCAGACGCATGTCCAGGATGGCCTGGGCCTGCACGTCCGTCAGGTCGAAGCGGAACATCAGCTTCTCCTTGGCCTCCTTGGGGTTCTTGGAGGAGCGGATCAGCGCGATGACCTCATCCAGATTGTCCACCGCGATCATCAGGCCCTGCAAAATGTGGGCGCGGGCGCGGGCGTGCTTCAGGTCGTACTCGGTGCGGCGGGTCACAACGTCCTTCTGGTGGCGGATGAAGTGGCCGATCATGGTTTTCAGGCCCATCTGCACGGGCTTGCCCTCGGCGATGGCGACCATGTTCACGCCGAAGGTGACCTGCAGATCGCTGTACTTGTACAGGTAATTCAGCACCTTCTGGACGTCGGTGTCCTTCTTCAGCTCGATCACAGCGCGCATACCGTTGCGGTCGGATTCGTCGCGGATGTCGTAGATGCAGCCCAGCTGGGCCTTCTTCTCCTCGCTCAGCTTGAGGATCTTTTCCAGCATCGCGGCCTTGTTGACCGTGTAGGGGATCTCATTGATGACGATCAGCTTGCGGCCGGCGCTGCCGTCCTCGATCTCCACCCGGGCGCGGACGGAGAGCTTGCTGCGGCCGGTCTCGTAGCCCTTGCGGATCTCCTCGTTGTTCACCAGTACGCCGCCGGTGGGGAAGTCCGGGCCGGGGATGATCTGCATCAGCTCGTCCAGGGAGATTTTCGGATTTTCGATCTGCGCGATGACCGCGTTGATGGATTCTTTCAGGTTGTGGGGCGGGATATTCGTCGCAAGACCTACGGCGATGCCTGTCGCGCCGTTCACCAGCAGGTTGGGGAAGCGGGCGGGCAGCATGTCGGGCTCTTTGAGGGTGTCGTCGAAGTTGAGGCGGAAGGGCACGGTGTCCTTCTCGATGTCCCGCAGCATCAGCAGGGCCAGGGGGGTCATGCGGGCCTCGGTGTAACGCATGGCGGCGGCGCTGTCGCCGTCGATGGAGCCGA
Organism: Clostridia bacterium; assembly: GCA_017399225.1. Next base: position 64,396 of record JAFQEB010000085.1, read on the forward strand.
AGTTGCCGTGGCCGTCCACCATCGTGCCGCGCATGGAGAAGTCCTGGGCCATGCGCACCATGGCGTCGTACACGGAGGAGTCGCCGTGGGGGTGAAACTTACCCAGGCAGTCGCCCACGATGCGGGCGCACTTGCGGTGGGGCTTGTCGGGCGTGGTGCCCAGCTCCATCATGGTGTAGAGGATGCGGCGCTGCACGGGCTTGAGGCCGTCCTCCACGCGGGGCAGGGCGCGCTCGAGGATGACGTGCTCGGCATAGGGGATCATCGACTGGTGCATTACGTCCTCAACGGAGGTTTGCAAGATGCGGGAGGGATCGTCCTTGGGGATGGGGCGGTTGTCGCTGGTCTTCTTCTTCGCCATGGATTATTCCCTCCCTTCCTGATTGGTGGGGACTTCAAAGTTGTCGGGTTTGTTGAAGTCCGCATGCTCGGTGATGTAATCGCGGCGGGGCTCGACCTTGTCGCCCATGAGGATGGTGATGCGGCGGTCGGCCAGGGCAGCATCCTCAATGGTGACCTGCATCAGCTTGCGCTGCTCGGGGTCCATCGTCGTGGCCCAGAGCTGCTCGGGGTTCATTTCGCCAAGGCCCTTGTAGCGCTGCAGCGTGTAGCCCTTGCCGGCCTGCTTGATGCACGCAGCCAGCTCCTTGTCGTCGTAGGCGTAGAGCACCTTGCTGCCCTTCTGCACCTTGTACAGCGGGGGCATACCAATGTAGACGTGGCCGTTTGTGACCAGCTCCTTCATATAGCGGAAGAAGAAGGTCAGCAGGATGGCGCGGATGTGCGCGCCGTCCTGGTCGGCATCGGAGAGGATGATGACCTTGTGGTATTTGAGGTTGTTGATATTGAAGCTCTCGTCGATGGAGGTGCCCAGCGCGGTGATCAGGCTGCGGAACTCCTCGTTGGACAGCACCTGATCGAGGCGCTTTTTCTCCGCGTTGAGGGGCTTGCCGCGCAGGGGCAGGATGGCCTGATAGCGGCTGTCGCGGCCCTGTTTGGCGCTGCCGCCTGCGGAGTCGCCCTCCACGATGAACAGCTCGTTGTCCTCGGCCTTCTTGCCGCGGCAGGCGGAGAGCTTGCCCACCAGGGGAGCCGCGTCCAGCTGATTGGCCTTGCGGGCGTTGTCGCGGGTCTTGCGGGCAGCCTCGCGCACCTGGGCGGCCTTGATGGCCTTGGCGACGATGGCCTGGGCGATGTCCTGATTTTTGAGGTTCTCCAGCCAGTCAGTCAGCTGCTGGGTGATGATGCCTTCCACCGCAGGGCGCACTTCGCTGTTGCCCAGGCGGCCCTTGGTCTGGCCCTCGAACTGCGGGTTCTTGACCATGGTGGTCAGCACGCAGGAGAGGCCCTCGCGGAAGTCCTCGCCGGAGAGGTTGTTGTCCTTATCCTTCAGCGCGCCGATGCGGCGGGCGTAGTCGTTGAACATCTTGGTGAAAGCGGCCTTGAAGCCGGTCTCATGGCTGCCGCCCTCGCCGGTGGGGATGTTGTTGACGTAGGAGAACATGCTCTCCGTGTAGCCGTCGGTGTACTGGATGGCTACGCGGCAGATGACGGAATCCTTCGTGCCCTCGAGGTAGATGGGCTCCTCGTGCATGGCGTTCTTGCCGTCGTTGAGGTACTTGACGTAGTCGATGATACCGCCGTCGTACTGGAAGACCTTCTCCTTGTTATCGCCCTTGACGCGCTCGTCCACGAAGACGATTCTGAGGCCCCGGTTCAGGTAGGCCAGCTCCTGCAGGCGGCGGGAGACGGTGTCGCCGTTGAACTTCACGTCCTCGAAGATGGTATCGTCGGGCATGAAGCGGATGAGGGAGCCCTTCTTGCGGGTGTTGCCCACCTTTTGAAGCGGTTCATCCGGGACGCCGGCATGGCACTTGCCGTCGGCGTCCGTGGTGGAGGTGAAGCGCACCTGGTAGTGGCTGAAATCGCGGAAGATGTCCACCGTTGTCCACTTCGACAGCGCATTCACGACCGACGCGCCCACGCCGTGCAGACCGCCGGAGTAGGCATAGTTGTCGTTGTTGAACTTGCCGCCGGCGTGCAGCTTGGTGAAAATGACCTCCACGCCGGACATGTGCATGGTGGGATGCTCATCCACGGGCATACCGCGGCCGTTGTCGAACACGGAGGCAGAGCCGTCGGTGTGCAGCGTCACGCGCACCTCGTTGGCGTGGCCGTTGGAGGCCTCGTCGATGGCGTTGTCGACGATCTCCCACAGCAGGTGGTGCAGGCCGCGGCTGGACGTGGTGCCGATGTACATGCCGGGGCGCATACGGACGGCCTCCAGGCCCTCCAGAACGGTCAGCTGACCGGCGTCATATTGCTTAGCCATGTATAGGAACTCCTTCACAGGGGATTGAACGCACCCGATGCGGAATGCGCGTGCTGATATAGTACAACACCTTATTATACCACGGTTTCCAGTTTTCATCAAGGGGAACATGGAATACATGTTCGCGCGGACGAAAGTGCATAAATGCCTGAATGGATATGCAGCGCCGGGCTTGCAGCGGAGACGGAGATGTGCTATCATTTTGTATGAATAAGAAGGGAAAAAGGGGGCGCCGCCAGCTGGGAGGATGGAAAGGAAGGAGTTATCCTTTACATTACATCATACGAAAAAGCGAAACCGTAAACCTTAGCTGGCTTGTTATTTCTTGTTCTGCGTGATAGAATGAAAGCGATAAACTTGAATTTGACGAATAGGATGAAAAAGATGATTACTCTTGAAAAAGAATTGAATGGTAGAATCTTGGATATTGGTGGCGGTGGCGAGGGGATTATCGGACGATTGTACACCGACCAAGTTGTTGCTATTGACATCCGTCAAAGTGAATTGGATGAAGCACCAATGGGATTTGAGAAAATCTTAATGGATGCTACGGATTTGAAATTCAATGACAATTCCTTTGACCATGTAACATCATTCTATACATTGATGTTTATGGATAGCGAAGACCAAAAAAGTGCAGTTTTAGAAGCCAAACGAGTCTTGAAAAATCATGGAGAGCTTCACATTTGGGATTGTGATATTCTTTCTGCATATCCAGAACCATTTTGTGTGGATGTTTCAGTTCAATTACCTGATAAGTATATTTCCACTACATATGGTGTTGGTAAAATGGGTTCACAAGATGAGAATAGCATTGTAGAAATGTGTTTAAATTCTGGCTTGATACTTGTCGCTAAAAAATATAGTAAATGTGGTTTTTATCTGTGTTTCAGAAAGGACCGCTAAATTCCAATTTATCGAGCAGCCACAGATCACAGGAGGGCGCAAATATACGCACTGTACCAGTGCATTGCGCTTGAGAGCCACATAAGCAAACGAGCATCCGAATGCCAGATGCTCGTTTGCTTATTGTTGAATAAATTATTCCTTAAGACATCTTCCCCCAGTGAGGATCATATTTGTCAGACACGGCCATCCGGACTATGCCCGCGACTGCCTGACGGATCTGGGCCATGTGCAGGCAGCGGCGGCAGCCCGGCGGCTGGCAGGGGAGGGCGTGGAGCGTATATTCTCCTCCACCTGCGGAAGGGCGCTGGAGACCGCGCAGCACCTGGCGGAGTTGCTGGCCCTGCCGGTGGAGCGGTGCGACTGTATGCGGGAGCTCCACTGGGGCGGCGTGACCGGCCCCCTGCCGGACGAAGGGCACCCCTGGACGACGGTCGACCGCATGGTGGCTGCCGGAGAACCGCTGCTGGATGCGGGCTGGGCCCAGGGAGCGCGCTTCGGGGACAACCGGGTAGTGCAGTCCGCCTGCCATGCTGCGGACGGCATGGATGCGCTGCTGGCTACCCTGGGGTACGTCCGGGAGGGCCTGTACTACCGGGTGCAGCCGCATCGGGAAAGGACGGTGGCGGTGTTCAGCCACGGCGGCGCGTCGGCGGCGATGCTCAGCAGGCTCTTCAATCTGCCGCTGCCCTTCGTGCTGGGGGCCATGGGGCCGGACTACACGGCGGTCACCATTGCGGCCCTGCCGGATGCGGTGGGGGAACTGGCTGCGCCGCGCTTTGAGCTGCTCAACGATGCACGCCATATCGCCGGGATGACGGCGGAGAATATCTACGGCCGGTAAGGCTGGTACAGGGGCGATTCCTGATGCGGGAAGCGCTCCTGTTTTGATGTGGACGGGAAAAAAGGGGCCGGAAGTACTCCCTCGGGCCCTGTCAATTGTGTTTTTGATGTTTTTTCTGCCCTTCTCATGTTGCTTGAAAAAACTGCAAAGCCTTGAAAATACTGGGTTTGCGGGCTGTTTGCGGGCCTGCGCGTGCGCGTTGACAGATGAAAAAACGTGTGGTAATGTGTTTTCAATACAACCGGATGCGTTGATGCAACGGTTGATCTGTTAAGGAGGAAACAACTATGAAGAAGCTGCTTAGCCTGGTTCTGGCCGTAGCAATGCTGATGTCCATGGCGTCCTTCGCCGTTGCCGAGGAAGGCAACTGGAAGATCGCTATCCTGACCGGTACCGTGTCTCAGGGCGAGGAAGAGTTCCGCGCTGCCGAGAAGGCCATCGCCACCTGGGGCGCTGAGCACATCATCACCGACACCTATCCGGACAACTTCATGTCCGAGATGGAGACCACCGTTTCCAAGATCGTGGCTTTCGCTGCCGATCCTGAGGTGAAGGCCATCGTGGTCTGCCAGGCTGTGCCCGGCACCAAGGCTGCCTTTGACAAGGTTCGCGAGCTGCGCGGCGACGAAGTCCTGCTGGTCGCCGGCACCCCCCAGGAAGACCCCGCTGTCATCTCCGCCGCTGCTGACGTTGTCATGTACGCCGACGAGATCGCTCAGGGCAACACCATCATGGAGACCTGTGCCAACTGGGGCATCGACGTGCTGATCCACTACTCCTTCCCCCGCCACATGGCGATGGAGCTGATCGTTGGCCGTCACACCCTGATGCAGGAGAATGCTGACGCGCTGGGCATCGAGCTGGTTGACGTGACCGCTCCCGACCCCACCGCCGAGGCTGGCCTGTCCGCTTCCCAGCAGTTCATCCTGGAGGACGTTCCCCAGCAGATGGCCAAGTACGAGGGCAAGAAGGTTGCCTTCTTCACCACCAACTGCGGTATGCAGCCCTCTCTGCAGACTGCTGTGCTGGCTGAGCCCAACGCTTACTACCCCCAGCCCTGCTGCCCCTCTCCCTACCATGCCTTCCCCGCGACCCTGGGCCTGGAGCTGGCCGTGGGCGGCGATGACGAAGAGGCTCTGAAGCAGATCGCTGCCAAGCTGGAAGAGCACGGCGCTACCGGCCGCTTCTCCACCTGGTCCTCTCCCGTTGCCATGACCATCATCGAGATCGGCGTTGAGTACGGCAAGGCCTACATCGACGGCCAGCTGAACGGCGCCAACGACGCTGCCAAGCTGTCTGAGCTGCTGACCAACAAGATCCCCGGCGCTGTGGTCGCCAACTACACCAACGCCGAAGGCACCACCTTCGACAACTACTACACCATCCTGCTGGCTCCCGTTGATTTCAACGACTACCTGGCGAAGTAATTAACTGCCCGCAGACAACAGGGCCCGCCCGTTTCGGGCGGGCCCGTATTTTGCAAAGGAGGTTCACCTGATTGAGCGCTGAATACGTTCTTGAAATGAAAAATATCGGCAAGCGCTATGGTGAAAATACCGTTCTGAGCGATGTGACGCTGCAGGTGCGCCCGGGCGAGATCCATGCGCTGCTGGGCGAAAACGGCGCAGGTAAGTCCACGCTGATGAACGTGCTGTTCGGTATGCCGGTGATCCATTCCACCGGCGGCTTCGACGGCGAGGTGCTGCTGGACGGCGAGAAGACCCATATCGCTTCTCCCCGCGACGCCATGAGCAAGGGCATCGGCATGGTGCATCAGGAGTTCATGCTGCTGCCCGGCTTCACGGTGACGGAGAATATCAAGCTGAACCGTGAGGTGACCAACCGCAATCTGTTCAGCCGCCTGATGGGCAAAAACCTGGAGACGCTGGACATGCAGTCCATGTCCAAGGCGGCGCGAAAGGCGCTGGACAGCGTGGGCATGTCCATTGACGAATACACCCGCGTGGAAGGTATGCCCGTGGGTTATATGCAGTTTGTGGAGATCGCTCGCGAGATCGACAAGACCGGCGTGAAGGTGCTGGTGTTTGACGAGCCCACGGCCGTGCTGACCGAGAGCGAGGCCCAGCAGCTGGTCTCCGTCATGAAAGCCATCGCCGAGAGCGGCATCGCGATCATCTTCATTACCCACCGCCTGGAGGAGGTCATGGCGGCGGCGGATTCCATCACCATCCTGCGCGATGGCAAGCTGGTGACCCGCCTGGCCAAGAAGGATACCTCCATCATCGAGCTGGCCGAATTGATGATCGGCCGCAAGGGCGAGGCCATGGTGTCCGTCGAGCCCCGCCAGGCGCCCCAGGGCAATGTGGCCCTGAAGGTGCGCGATCTGTGGGTCGATATGCCCGGCGAGGAAGTCCGCGGCGTGTCCTTCGACGTCCACGAGGGTGAAATCCTGGGCATCGGCGGTCTGGCCGGCCAGGGCAAGCTGGGCATTCCCAACGGCGTGATGAGCCTGTACTCCTCCGAGGGCGAGGTCGAGATCTTCGGCGAGCCCCTGAAGCTGGGCAATGCCGTGGGCGCGCTGAACGCCGGCATCGCCATGGTTTCCGAGGACCGCAAGGGCGTGGGCCTGCTGCTGGATCAGTCCATTGAGGACAACATCGTCTTTACCGCCATGCAGATCAAGGGCGAGTATCTGCACAAGCTGGGCCCGGTGACGCTGAAGAACAGCAAGCAGATCCGCTCCATGGCCGATCGTATGATCAAGGATCTGGATATCCGCTGCTTCGCCCCCACGCAGCATTCCGGCACGCTCTCCGGCGGCAACCAGCAGAAGGTCTGCATCGCCCGCGCGCTGGCGATGAATCCCCGCTTCCTCTTCGTCTCCGAGCCCACCCGCGGCATCGATATCGGCGCGAAGAAGCTGGTGCTGGAGACCCTGGTGAAGCTCAACCGCGAGCAGGGGATGACCATCGTGATGGTGTCCTCCGAGCTGCAGGAGCTGCGCTCCATCTGTGACCGTATCATGATCGTATCCGAGGGCGAAGTGGTCGATACCCTCGCGCCCGACGCCAGCGACGCCGACTTCGGCCTGGCGATGAGCGGCATCAAACCCGGCGAGCATAAGGAAGGAGGCGACGTGCAGTGACGAAGAACAAGATCCAGCGGGTGATCGCGATCATCCTGGTCGTGGCTGCCGTCGTTCTGGCGGTGCTGGGCGCGGTCAACCTGCCCAAGCGCGAGGCCGAGGCAGGCAAGCAGATCATTGAGGCGCTGCGCAACCGCACCCTTCTGGACGCCACCGGCGAAGGCCTGGTGGAAACCTATGTGGAAATCGCCAAGACGGACGCCCGCGCACAGGTGCAGGCCGACGCCAAGGCCGCCGGCAAGAAGGCCTCCATCGCCGATATCAAGGCAGCCGTGACTAAGGCGGAGGAAGAGGCCCGCGCCAAGTATGAGAACGCAGAAACCGACTACAGCGCCATCGATACGACGGCCCTGAACGACGCTGCCAACGCCTATGCCGAAAAGCTGAAGGTCTACCACCTGCTGGCCATCGAGGCGGAGCAGGCTTACATCGACGCCAACATGGAGGAAGCCAAGGCCAAGGCCGAGGCGGAGCGCCAGGCGAAGATCGACGCCGGTCAGGAAGTGGGCGAAGAGGAGAAGGTCGTGGTGGACATGGCCGGCTTCGTCGCAACGCCTGAAATGGAGGCTGCGCTGGCGGAGGCTGACGCGCTCTACGCTCCTGTGGGCGAGGCTCTTAAGGGCATCTACCCCGTGCTGGACGACGGCGCGGTGAAGACCCTCAAAAAGAGCATTACCGACGTGATCTGCCAGCGTGGTGACAGCTTTACCACCCAGTATGACCGCTACATGGCGGCCGGCAGCGGCGCGGCGCTGGACAACGGCGCATCCGCCTGGCTGATCCGCTATGCGGACGACCTGCTCTACGGCGCGCTGGCGCTGCTGGTGGCGGCCGCCGTGGTGCTCTACTATGAGCTCCTGTGCAAGAAGCTGGGTATCCCGCGCATCATCATCGGCCTGTTCTTTATCCTGCTGTGCTTCATGACCCTGTGGTTCGACCTGGGCCTGCCGGCACTGCTGTCCAACTCCCTGGTCCGCATGGGCATGAACGCCATCATGGTGCTGGCCATGGTGCCCGGCATCCAGTGCGGTATCAGCCTGAACCTGGGCCTCCCGATCGGTCTGGTCGCGGGCCTGATCGGCGGTCTGCTCACCATTCAGCTGGGCGTGCCCGGCTGGGGCGGCTTCCTGCTGGCCATCGTGGTCGGCTGCATGATCGCCGCTGTGGCGGGCTGGCTGTATGCACAGCTGCTCAACCGCCTCAAGGGCGAGGAGATGTCCGTCACCACCTACGTCGGCTTCTCCATCGTGTCGCTGATGTGTATCGCGTGGCTGGTGCTGCCCTTTACCAGCCTGAAGCTCCGCTGGCCTATGGGTACGGGCCTGCGCAATACCATCGGCCTGGATTCCACCAACTTCAAGCACATCCTGGATGATTTCCTGGCCTTTGAGATCGGCGGCTTCAAGGTGCCCACGGGCCTGCTGCTGTTCATGCTGCTGATGTGCTTCCTGGTGTGGCTGTTCACCCGCTCCAAGACGGGCGTGGCCATGTCTGCGGTGGGCAACAACCCCCGCTTTGCCGAGGCAACGGGCATCAATGTGGACAAGATGCGCGTGATCGGTACCGTGCTTTCCACGGTGCTGGGCGCAGTCGGCATCCTGGTGTATTCCCAGAGCTACGGCTTCATGCAGCTGTACACTGCGCCCCGTCAGATGGGCTTCATCGCGGCCTCCGCGATCCTCATCGGCGGCGCCTCCACGTCCCGCTGCAAGATCAGCCATGTGCTGATCGGTACCTTCCTCTTCCAGGGCGTGCTGACGCTGGGTATGCCGGTTGCCAACGTGCTGGTGCCCGGCTCCACCATCTCTGAGACGCTGCGCATCCTAATCTCTAACGGCATCATCCTCTATGCCCTGACCAAGTCCGGAGGTGAGTCTCGTGCGTAAGAATGACTGGGGTATATCTGACAGCACAAAGCGCCGCGTTACCACCCGGGTGAGTCTCGTGCGTAAGTATGACTGGGGTAAGATCTTGCGTGAAAATGCAGTTACGATCATGTTCGTGCTGCTGTGTATTGTCTGTCTGGCGTGCAGCGGACAGTCCCTGAGCTTCGTGATGTACGAGCTCTTTGGCCGTCTGAGCCGCAACGCCTTCATCGTCCTGGCGCTGATCATCCCGATCGTCGCCGGCATGGGCATCAACTTCGCCATCACCATCGGCGCCATGGCAGCGCAGATCGCTGTGCTGTGGGTGATCGAGTGGGGCGTGAGCGGCCTGCCGGGCATGGCGCTGGCAGCGCTGATCACTGTTCCCCTGGCTGCGTTCTTCGGCTTCCTGATCGGTAAGCTGCTGAACAAGATGAAGGGCCAGGAGATGATCGGCGGCCTGATCCTTGGCTATTTCGCCAACGGTCTGTACCAGCTGCTGTTCCTGTTCATCTTCGGCAATCTGGTTCCCCTCAATGCCCCCGGCCTGGTCATCAAGGGCTCCACGGGCGTTGCCAACACCATCGACCTGTCCACCTCGCGCGGCTTCAAGTATGCGCTGGACGGCCTGTGGAGCGTTGACTTCGGTACTGCGATGTATGTCATCTTCGGCGCGCTGGCGCTGGTGACGGCCGTGATGTTGCTGATGAAGAAGATGAAGCTCAAGCGCGGCTTGATCTACCTGGGTGTGATGGCGGCCTCCGTGCTGCTGTACCAGATTCCTGTGGTAGCGGAGATCTTCTCCATGGTCAAGGTGCCCATGGTCACCTTCCTGGTGGTGGGCGTGCTGTGCCTGTTCAACACGGCGCTGCTCAAGACCCGCCTGGGCCAGAAGTTCCGCGCGGTTGGCCAGAATCGTACGGTTGCCAATGCCTCCGGTATCAATGTGGATCGCGTCCGCGTGATCGCCATTGTGATCTCCACCGTCCTGGCGGGCTGGGGCCAGCTGATCTTCGTGCAGAACATGGGCTCCTTCCAGACCTATGGCGCGCATGAGCAGGTCGGCCTGTACGCAGGCGCTGCGATCCTGGTCGGCGGCGCGTCCATCCGCAAGGCCACCAACGGCCAGGCGCTGCTGGGCTGCATCCTGTTCCACCTGCTGTTCATTGTGGCACCCGCTGCCGGCAAGAACCTCTTCGGCGACGCGGCCATCGGCGAGTACTTCCGCGTGTTCATCTCCTACGGCGTTATCGCGCTGGCGCTGGTGATGCACGCCTGGAGCGGTATCCAGAAGAAGAAGGGCGCCAAGGAAGCGCTGTCTGTCCGCTGAGGAAACGACAAATAATGAATGGGCCTCCTGCTGCATGGCTGCGGCGGGAGGCCTTTTCTGATACCCGAATTGCCGCGGCGTCTGCCGCACGCACGAAAAAGCCCGGAATCCCTTGTATAAGGGATCCCGGGCTTGCATTGGTTATGCCGGATGCCGACAGCTTACTTCAGGAGCTGCGCGGCCTGCTCGGCGGTCATGTTGTAAACCTTCTCGCCCATCTGGCCGTAGTTGACGGTGATGGTGAGGCTGCCCTCGGCATTCTCAACGATGGTGGAGCCATAGACCATATCCAGCACCAGCTGGCCGCCCTCGGCCTTCCAGGTGCCGTCCATCATGGTCTGCTCGTAATTCGTCCAGCCGGTACGGAGGGTGCCGTCGGCCTTCAGATCCAGCACGAAGGGCTTGCCCTCGACGGAGGTCTCGACTTCCAGCTTCACGTCCTGACCGGCGGGGGCGGAAACTTCCGCGCCCGTCAGGGCAGCAAGCTGCTCGCCGGTCAGGGTGTAAACCTTCTCGCCCATCTGACCGTAGTTGACGGTGATGGTGAGGCTGCCGTCGGCATTCGCGACGATGGCGGAGCCGTAGACCATGTCCAGCGTCAGCGTGCTGGCCTCGGCCTTCCAGGTGCCGTCCATCATGGTCTGCTCGTAGTTCGTCCAGCCGGTACGGAGGGTGCCGTCAGCCTTCAGATCCAGCACGAAGGGCTTGCCTTCGACGGAGGTCTCGACTTCCAGCTTCACGTCCTGACCGGCGGGGGCGGGGACTTCCGCGCCCGTCAGTGCAGCGAACTGCTCGGCGGTCATGGAGTAAACCTTCTCGCCCATCTGGCCGTAGTTGACGGTGATATCCAGGCCATTGGCGTTGGCGGTAACGGTGGCGGGGTAGGCCATCTCAAAGGCGATGCTGCCGCCCTCGGCCTTCCAGGTGCCATCCATCATGGTCTGCTCGTAGTTCGTCCAGCCGGTACGGAGGGTGCCGTCGGCCTTCAGATCCAGCACGAAGGGCTTGCCCTCGACGGAGGTCTCCAGCTCCAGCTTCACGTCCTGACC
>JAFQEB010000086.1 GCA_017399225.1 Clostridia bacterium
CAAATTCGATTATGTCATCGTGACGGAGCCCATCGGACGCTACTGTTGGTACAGCTACTATATTGCCATGATCCTGGTTCCCCTGATCGGCGTGTTTGTGGTGGATCACATCGGCAAGCCCGAAGGCTACCGCAGCCCCGTGTGGATGCGCTACCTGTTCATTCCGGCGCTGTTTCTGCTGGGCGTTGTGTTCACCAATGACCTGCACCAGCTGGTATTCACCTTCCCGAACGGCTTTGAAGCCTACAACAGCGACTACGGCTACGGCTTCATGTACATCCCGGTGATGGCGTGGTTCTTTGTGCTGGCGCTGTTCTTCGTCATCGGGCTGATGGTCAAGAGCCGCGTGCCCGGCAGCAAGCGCTTCCAGGCCATGCCGCTTGTGATCGCGGTCCTCGGCATCAGTTTCTGGATCGCCTACAGCCTCGGCTTCATCGAATGTGACCTGACCGCTGTTGACAGTCTGATTATTATCATCATGCTGGAGGGCGCCATCCAGAGCGGCCTCATCCCCTCCAACATGAATTACCGGGAGCTGTTCGTCAAATCCACCATCGCCGCGCAGATCGTCGACGGCGCGCAGCAGGTTCATTATGCCTCTGCCAATGCCGCGCCGCTGGATCAGGCGCTGATGGCGCAGGCGCAGCAGCAGCCCGTCGATCTGGGCAACGCCATCCTGCACAGCCAGGCCATCCACGGCGGCCACATCTACTGGCAGGACGACGTGAAGGCCATCAACGACCTGGCGGATAACCTGCGCGAGGCCAACGACACCCTCGGCGAGCGCTACGATCTGATGAAGGCTGAGGTTGCGCTGCGCGAGCGCCGCCTGGAAGCCGAAGAAAAGAGCCGCCTGTACGACCGCATTGCGCAGGAGATTGCGCCGCAGCTGAACAAGGCGGACGAGCTGCTCCAGCAGAGCCGCGAGCATCCGGAGAAGGCGAAGGCTCTGCTCTCGCAGGTGTGCGTCATCAGCGCCTACGTCAAACGCCGGGCAAACCTGATCCTGCTGGGCGAGGAAAAGCCCATCGCTTCCGCCCGGGAGCTGGAATCCTGCCTGAGGGAATCCCTCGACAACCTGCGCCTGTGCGGCGTGATCACCTACCTGGACTGCGGCTGTGAGGGCCAGTGCGATGTGAAGCAGATCATCGCTGCCTACGGCCTGTTCGAGGACGTGACGGAGAAGCTGCTGGGGCAGCTGAGCGCCATGATGGTAACCGCCGAGTATGCGGATGATGCATTCCAGCTGCGCATCCAGGCGGGCTGCCGGGAAGCGGTGTCCGCTCCGCCCGCGTTCATGCTGAACGGTCGAAAGATTCAATGCGAGTCGCAGGATGAGGACCTGATCATCGACGCGATGATCGAAAAGGGAGGTGCACAGGCATGATCACCTATGCAGCCCTCCCGATGAGCTTGAAAACCATCATTGCGACCCTGTTCTTCCTGACGATGACCGCCGGCATCTGTACCAGCCTCATCGTGGGCAAGAAGCAGGGCAAGATCAAGCTGATCCTGATACCGGTATGCACGGCGGTCATGGCGGCCATGCTGCTGCTGTATGCCTCTGTCATCCGCGCAGAGCGGGCTCCGGCGCACATTCCGGCCGTCTCCCTGTGGTTTGAGCAGCAGCCGGTAATGCTCCCGCTGCTGGTATGGCTGGCCATCGCAGCCTTCTTCGTGATGGTCAGCATCGAGGAGATCAACCGCCGCAAAACGGCGATCACTCCCTCCTCCATCAAGGAAAGCCTCGACCATCTGGAGACCGGCCTGTGCTATGCGCAGCCCAATGGCCTGATTCTGCTGACCAACCACCGCATGAACGAGCTGAGCCATGCCATATTCGGCAAAGCGCTGCAAAATGCGAATCTGTTCTGGCAGGCGCTGACGACCGATCCGCCGGTGGAGGGCGTGGAGCGCATTGCCTCCGGCGAGCAGCCTGAATTCCGCCTGCCGGACGGAACTGTCCGCACTTTCCGCAGGGAAGCGCTGGACGGCACGATCCAGATCACCGCTGCCGACACCACCCGTCAGCATCAGCTGGTGGGTGAACTGCAGGACAGGCACCGCGACCTGGAGGACATGAACGCCCGCATCCGCAGCTACGGCGACAAGGTCGATGAGTACGTCATCGCCCGCGAGCGCCTTGAAACCCGCGTGAACCTGCACGGCTTCCTTGGTCAGGCGCTGCTGATGACACGCCACTACCTGCAATATGAATCCGGCGATCCCAAGCGCATCATCGACGTCTGGCAGCGGAACATCGAGGTGCTGCGCATGGAAGCCGAGCCCCGGCAGGAGACCGACTCCCTCTCCAGCCTGCGCAATGCAGCAAAGGCCATCGGTATGCAGGTGCATGTCAGCGGCCCGCTGCCGGAAAACCTCCAACAACAGAGGCTCATCGCCGCCATGGGTGCGGAGACGCTCACCAACGCCGTCCGCCACGCCGGCGCAAAGCAGCTCTGGATCGACATGGAGCAGACGGAAACGGCCCATATCATCCGCTACACCAACGACGGCGATGTTCCCACCGGCCCGGTCTCCGAGGGCGGCGGCCTGAGTACCGCCCGCAGAAAGATCGAAGCCGCCGGCGGACAGATGCGCATCGACGCCGAGCCACGCTTCATGCTGACCATCATTTTCGAGAAAGGGGTGACCATGGATGTATAATGTCCTCATTGTGGAAGACGATCCCATGGCCCGCAAGCTCCTGGAGATCTTCGTGGCCACGAGCGAGAACTATCATCTAGTTCCCTCCCTGGACAGTGCCGCCATGGCGGAGCTCTACTGCATGACCAACCGGGTCGACCTGATCCTGATGGACGTATGCACAGCCATGGACGTCAGCGGGATCGAGGCCGCGCAGAAAATCAAGAAAAACTACCCGCACATCAAGATCATCATCATCACCAGCCAGCCGGAATACAGCTACATCACCCAGGCCCGTCAAATTGGCGTGGAGAGCTTCTGGTACAAGGAGCCCACCGCTGAGGCCCTCCTGAAGGTGATGGACCGCACCATGGCCGGTGAATCCATCTACCCGGACTCCGCGCCGATCACCCGCCTTGGCGCTGCGCTGAGCAACGACTTCACCGAGCGCGAGCTGGAAGTGCTGCGCGAGCTGGTCAGCGGCAAGACCGACGCCGCCATCGCCGAAACGCTGTGTCTCTCCGTCACCCGCGTGAAGCAGCACATCCAGCGCATCCGCGAAAAAACGCAGTTCGCCAACCGCACCGAGCTGGCCGTCCGTGCCCGGGAGAGCGGGCTGGTCATCGGGGATTACAAGCATCCGTAAACACACGAAATAGAGCTGGGGCAATGCGCCTCAGCTCTTTTCCAGTGTGACATTACCGTTTGATGAATCACCGGGCAGGGGGCTCTGTTTCGCGGTTTTGATCCTCGCTTTCTGCTGCAACAAAAAAGCAGCTATGTACTTGAAGGTTTCCCTTCAAGCCATAACTGCTTGAATTACTTGTATTTCCCGCGACTTATAACGAGGAGGGGTAAACCTTCCTCTACATAATAACTCCCACACGGAAGCTCCTTGTTTTATTCTGCCACGCCCCACAGCGCCTCGCCGTCCCTGGACAGCAGCGTGCAGGCGATGCGCTCGCCCTGGCGGTAGACCAGGCCCTCCCATTCCTTGCAGAAGAGCGTCATGCGGAGCCGTTCCCCCTCCCGGACGGCCTGGGCCTGCCCAAGCGTCACCGGGCGGCCGTACACCACGTCGGAATTGCAGCGTGAGAGATACACCATGCGCCACTTTTCAGGCAGCTCCTCCGCCGGGGTCAGCGGGCCGTATTCCCGGGGCAGAGGCCAGCACATGGCGCGGCCGTCCTCCGCCATCAGCAGCTGACGCACCTGCAGGAAGGGCGGCCCCATGCGGCCCTCCGGCCGGGCATGGTGCACCACCCAAACGCTGCCATCCCGGTCGTGCAGGAGGCTGTTGTGGCCCGTGGCCTTCACGCCGCTGAAGCGCAGCTCGTCGGGCATGGGGGGCATCCCGGGTCGGACGGGCATCCCCCGCAGATCGAGGGTCGTCTCCAGGCCGGGAAGATCAAAATTGTAGCCGCCGCAGAGCTTGTCGCCCGGGTGGTGGATGGGGTCAAGGTCGGTCATCTCAAAGCCCTGGGAGTCCATGTAGGGGCCGGTGATCTCCCGGCTGTAGGCCACGCGGATGTGGTAATCCCGACCCAGGTCGCCCCAGGAGGTGAAGAGCACGAACCGGTCGCTGGGCTGATGGTACCACAGGTAGCCGCCCTCGATGGCCTGATGATTGCCGCCGGCGATGCACTTGCCCTCGTGATGCTCCTCCGGGAAGCCCTCCTCATTCAGGGGCAGGATGCGGACGCCGCCGAAGAAGCTGCCGTAGACGAGCCAGTCCTTCCCCTGCCGGTCAGCGCAGACGCAGGGATCGATGGCGTTGGCCTGGGTGAAGGTATCGCTGTGCTGGGAGACCACGACGTCCCCCTTGTAGATATAGGGGCCCTTGGGATCAGCTGCCTCTGCCAGGCCGATGACGGAGCAGGTCTTGCCCGGGCGGCTGGCACAGTAATAGAGCCGCCAGGTATCCCCGCGCCTGACTAGCTCCGGGGCCCAGAAA
The DNA here is from genome assembly GCA_017399225.1 of Clostridia bacterium. The sequence continues at coordinate 4,601 of JAFQEB010000086.1, forward strand.
TGATCCGTGCCCACATGGCGGCGGACGGAGGGCGGCGTTTCCTTCAGCAGGGCAAAGGGGGCAGACCAGGCTTTGAGGTCTGCGGAGGTACGGGCAGTTACATGATGAAAGCCCAGATCCGTGGACAGGCCCAGGTATTCCCCTTCCAGGGCGATAACGAGAGGATCGTGAAAGGCAGCAAACATAGGCTTCCTCCCCAATAATCAGGATATGTGTTCATAAAGAGCTGCTCCCATTATAGCCGCCGCAGGACCCGCTGTCAACATGGAAGGGACGGCACAATTCGTCCCATATACAGCAGGAAAACAACCCAATCCATTGACAGGCACGCGCCGCCGATGGTATTATTGAAGCAATCGATCGCTGCGCTGTGACGCAGACGTCAAGAAAGGACGGACACCCGAACATGAAAAGCAACCTGCTGATGCGCCTGACCAGCCTGATGCTGACCCTCATCATGCTGCTGGCCTGCACCACCGCTGCCACTGCCGAGGCCGCTGCGGACGACGGCTCCATGCGTCTGGAGCTGACCGCGCTGGAGGTCTCCCGCCTGATGGGCAACGGCACCAACCTGGGCAACACCATGGAGGCCTGCAACACCAATGCCATCGCCCCCGGCAACTCCCCCATGACCTATGAGGTCTCCTGGGGCCAGCCTGTGACCACGAAGGAAATGCTGGCCGGCATGAAGGCCGCTGGCTTTGACACCGTGCGTATCCCCGTGGCCTGGATGACCAACGCCACCACCCTGGCCATCAACGGCGATTACATCATCGATCCCGCTTACCTTGACCGCGTGGCCGAGATCGTCGATTATGCCCGTGCCACCGGCATGTACGTCATCATCAACGACCACTGGGACGGCGGCTGGTGGGGCATGTTCGGCTCCGAGAGCGCCGAGACCCGTCAGCTGGCCATGGACGCCTACACCGGCATGTGGGCTCAGATTGCCGTGCGCTTTGCCGATTACAGCGACTACGTCATCTTCGAATCCGCCAACGAGGAGCTGGGCTCCCGCTTTGACGAGAACTCCGTCTACTGCTCCGACTCCGTGGTCACCTACCTCCCCGACAACGAGCGGTATGAGCTGACCAATCAGGTCAACCAGGCCTTCGTCGACACCATCCGCATGACCGGCGGCAACAACGAGCAGCGCTTCCTGCTTATCGCCGGCTACAGCACCAACATCGACCAGACCTGCGATGACCGCTTCAAGATGCCCACCGACTCCGCCAAGGACAAGCTCCTGCTCTCCGTGCACTACTATGATCCCTGGTCCTACGCAGGCGCCTCCACCGCTGCCGGCGCCACCGCCTGGGGCACCAAGAGCGACTACGAGTACATGGACGGCCAGATGCGGAAGCTGGAGAAGTTCACCAAGCAGGGCTACGGCGTGGTCATCGGCGAATATGCCGCCCTGCCCGGCAATGACGGCCTGAAGGCCAACACCGTCAACTACCACCAGCGCTTCCTGGACCTGTGCGACTACTACGACCTGACCAGCTGCCTGTGGGACTGCAGCGGCTTCTTTATCCGCCGCGAGCTGAAGATGGTCAATGAGGAAATCGCCGCTGTTTATGCCAACCGCAACGCCGCCTCCGAGGAGGGCATGGCCTATGCGGACGTTCAGGCCGCTGCCAAGGCCCGCCTGGACGCCGGCATGGAGGCTGCCCCCACCACCTTCCTGCAGAACGCCATTGAGCTGACCGACGAGACCGCCGTGGCCTGGCTGATGTGGAACGACGGCGGCTGGGCCCTCTCCTACTCCGTGGGCGACACCTACACCCCCGACTCCATTTCCGGCGGCATGAAGGTGACCGACGTGGAGATCACCGGCCCCGGCCGCTACACCGTCGGCATTGACTTCACCGGCACCCAGCAGGGCGTATCGAACTCCGTGGCCTTTGCCGCCATCGGCATCGCCAACGGCGAGATCCTCTATCCCGGCTATGTGATCGACATCAAGGAAGTCAAGATCAACGGCGAGAAGTACATCCTCAAGGGCCGCCCCTACACCTGCTCCGACAACGGCGTCACCACCCGTGTGAACCTGTACAACGAGTGGGTCACCAAGATCCCCATGGATCAGATCCGTATGCACGGCGGCACCGGCGGCGCTACGGCGACCCCCATCAACCGCAACGACGCGCCCATCGCCCAGATCGAGAGCATCTACATCACCTTCGAGTACGGCCCCAAGCGCTGATCCCCGTGAAATAAGCATCATGAAGCCCCGTCAGTCATGGGTTCTCCCTTTGACTGACGGGGCGTTTCTTTGTATGGAGATGTTCGAAAAGGCGGCGGAAGGGGGCTCGGGCGGTGGGCAGGGCGCTCATCGCAGACGCGGACTCACTCAGTCATTCAGCTGCGCTGAATGACAGCTCCCTCGATAGGGGGCCTTTGGTCGTTGCCGTTGCCGGAAGGGTTTCCTGCGGCTTATTCGGTATTGCTGCAAAGGACGCACCGAAGGCTCTCCCTTGGGGAGAGCTCCCGCGCAGCGGGTGAGAGGAGCTTGCGCGTCCGCAGACGCGCCTCCCCTTGCTGCGTCAGGTTCCCTTGTGTGGGGCGGCGCAGGAGACCCTCTCAGTCACCTGCGGTGACAGCTCCCCCCAAGGGGGAGCCTTTGGCCGTTCCCCTGGGAGCTTGTTCTGTGTTGCTGCACAGGAGCACCTGTCTTTCCCCGAGAGGAAGAGTGGACTGGGTTCCCTATGCTCCCTATGCTCCCTATGCTCCCTATGTTACCCTATGCCCTCCGGGGGCACCTGTCGGTTATTATAACAGGAAAATGTGAAAAAGTCAAGAGTTATGCAAACAGGCGTTCTCTTAAATTTGTGTTACAAAACTGGCACGGGAGACCTCATCCGTCACCGCGCAGGCGTGGTGCCACCTTCCCCAGGGGGAAAGGCTGATTAGTCGGAAAAGCTCCCCCATGCGAAAAATTATCAATGATTAGCTTGCATTATCACGTCAAGTGTGGTATACTGGCATTGTGGAAAAGAGAACAGATATTCTCTTTTCAACAGTCACATACGCAAAAGAGGGACGGATCGCTCCGTCCCTCTTGTTATGATACCGTTATGGCGCTCAGCGCTTCACATAGGTGGTGTGCAGCAGATCGTGCGCCTTGTGGCTGCCGGGCTTGCCCAGGTACTCCTCGTACACCTTGATGATGTCGGGGTTCTCGTGGGACTTGCGGATGGTCTTGGCTTCGTCCTCGGCGTACAGGCCGGCAGCGCGGGCCACGCGGGGATCGACGTCCATGCGGGTGGAGGCGTCCACAATGGGCTGGCCGCCGCCGTTGACACAGCCGCCGGGGCAGGCCATGACTTCCACGAAGTGGTAGGTCGCTTCGCCGGACTGGATCTTCTTGATCAGCTTCTTGGCAGCGCCGGTGGAGTTGGCGATGGCCACCTTCAGGGACACGCCGCCGACGGTGACTTCGGCTTCCTTCACGCCCTCGATGCCGCGCAGGGCCTTGTACTCCACGTTCTCAACGCTCTTGCCCTCCAGCCAGTCGGCCGCGGTGCGCAGGGCAGCTTCCATAACGCCGCCGGTCGCGCCGAAGATGGGAGCAGCACCGGTGGACTCGGCCACCAGCTCGTCGAAGCACTCCTCGTCGGGCAGCTGAGCGAACTGGATGCCGGCAGACTTGATCATGCGGGCCAGCTCACGGGTGGTGATGGAGATATCCACAGTGCGCAGGCCGTTCAGCGCCATCTCGGGACGGGAGGCCTCGAACTTCTTGGAGGTGCAGGGCATGACGGCGACGACGACGATCTTCTCGGGATCCACGCCGGCCTTCTCGGCCCAGTAGGACTTGATGATCGCGCCTTCCATCTGCATGGGGGACTTGCAGGAGGACAGGTTGGGGATCAGCTCGGGGAAGTTGTGCTCGCAGTACTTGATCCATCCGGGAGAGCAGGAGGTGAACATGGGCAGGGCGCCGCCGTTCTTGATGCGGTCGACCAGCTCGGTGGCCTCTTCCATGATGGTCAGGTCAGCGGCGAAGTCGGTATCGAAGATCTTGTCGAAGCCCAGACGCTTCAGGGCCTGGGTCATCTTGCCGGTGACGCGGGTGCCGATGGGCATACCGAACTCCTCGCCCAGGGCGACGCGGACGGCGGGAGCGGGCTGCACGACCACGATCTTCTCCGGATCGGCGATGGCGGCCCACACCTTGGCGGTATCGTCCTTCTCGGTCAGGGCGCCCACGGGGCAGGCGTTGATGCACTGGCCGCAGAAGATGCAGTTGGTCTCCAGGATGTTCTTGCCGAAGGCAGGAGCAATCTGAGTCTTGAAGCCGCGCTCCACAGCACCGATGGCGCCGATCTGCTGCACCTGACGGCAGGCAGCCAGGCAGCGGCGGCACAGGATGCACTTGTTGGGATCGCGCACGATGGAGGGAGAGAACTCATCCAGCGGGTACTCGATGTTGTTGCCGCAGAAGCGGTTCTCATCCACGCCCAGCTCCTTGGAGAGCTTCTGCAGCTCGCAGTTCTGGCTGCGGACGCAGGAGAGGCACTCGCGCTTGTGGTTGGACAGGATCAGCTCCAGCACGGACTTGCGGGCCGCGCGGACGGCAGGGGTGTTGGTCTTGACGACCATGCCCTCGCTCACGGGCATCACGCAGGCAGCGGCCAGGGCACGGGCGCCCACGTCCACCACGCACATACGGCAGGCGCCAATCTGGTTGATGTCCTTGAGGTAGCACAGGGTAGGAATATGGATGTTGGCCATGCGGGCAGCTTCCAGAACGGTGGTACCGGCAGGAACGCTGACCTTCACGCCATCAATCGTAACGTTAAGCATATCCATGTCAAATTATCTCCTTCCGGTATGATCAGCCCTTGGTGATGGCGCCGAACTTACACTTCTCCATACAAGCGCCGCACTTGAGGCACTTGGAGTTGTCGATCACGTGAGGCTCGCGAACCTTGCCGCTGATGCAGCCGGCGGGGCAGTTGCGGGCGCACAGGGTGCAGCCCTTGCACTTGTCGGGATCGATCTTGTAGCTCAGCAGCGCCTTGCACTGGCCGGCGGGGCAGCGATGCTCGTAGATGTGAGCCTCGTACTCATGACGGTAGTACTTCAGCGTGGACAGAACGGGGTTGGGAGCCGTCTGGCCCAGGCCGCACAGCGCGGTGGTCTTGATGGACTGCGCCAGCTCTTCCAGCTTCTCGATATCGCCGTCCTGGCCCTTGCCTTCGACAATGCGCTCCAGGATCTCCAGCATACGCTTGGTGCCGATACGGCAGGGCGCGCACTTGCCGCAGCTCTCGTCCACGGTGAAGTCCAGGAAGAAGCGGGCGATGTCGACCATACAGTTGTCTTCGTCCATGACGATCATGCCGCCGGAGCCCATCATGGAGCCGATGGCGACCAGGTTGTCATAGTCGATCGGGATGTCCAGCTCGGACGCGGGGATGCAGCCGCCGGAAGGACCGCCGGTCTGGGCAGCCTTGAACTTCTTGCCGTTGGGGCAGCCGCCGCCGATATCGTAGATGACCTCGCGCAGGGTGGTGCCCATGGGGACTTCCACCAGGCCGGTGTTGTTGATCTTGCCGCCCAGAGCGAACACCTTGGTGCCCTTGGACTTCTCGGTGCCCATGGAGCAGAACCACTCGGCGCCCTTGTTGATGATCTGGGGCACGTTGGCGTAGGTCTCAACGTTGTTCAGGATGGTGGGCTGGCCGAACAGACCCTTCACCGCGGGGAACGGAGGACGGGGACGGGGCTCGCCGCGCATACCCTCGATGGAGTTCATCAGAGCGGTTTCCTCGCCGCAGACGAAGGCGCCGGCGCCCAGACGGACGTCCATATCGAAGTTGAAGTCGGTGCCGAAGATGTTCTTGCCCAGCAGGCCGTACTCACGGGCCTGCTTGATAGCGATCTGCAGGCGCTTGACGGCGATGGGGTACTCGGCGCGGCAGTAGACATAGCCCTGATCGGCGCCGATGGCGTAGGCCGCGATGGCCATGGCCTCGATAACAGCGTGGGGATCGCCCTCCAGGATGGAGCGGTCCATGAACGCGCCGGGGTCGCCCTCGTCAGCGTTGCAGCAAACGTACTTCTTGTCGGACACGGAGTTCTTGGCGAACTTCCACTTCAGGCCCGTGGGGAAGCCGCCGCCGCCGCGGCCGCGCAGACCGGAATCCAGGATGGTCTGGATGACGTCGTCGGGGGTCATCTCGGTCAGCACCTTGCCCAGGGCGGCATAGCCGTCGAAGGCAATGTACTCATCGATGTTCTCGGGGTCGATGACGCCGCAGTTGCGCAGGGCAACGCGCTTCTGCTTCTTGTAGAAGTCCACCTTGTCCAGGGACTTGACGGTCTTCTGGTCCTCCTCCATGGAGCCCTTGTACAGCAGATCCTTGACGATGCGGCCCTTGATGAGGTGCTCGTCCACGATGCGGGCGACGTCCTCGGCCTTGACATGGGCGTAGAAGGAGCCTTCGGGGTACACGATGCAGACGGGGCCGGCCTCACACAGGCCGAAGCAGCCGGTACGAACGACCTTGACTTCCTTGTCCAGGCCCTTCTCCAGCAGCTGCTTTTCAAACTCAGCAATGACAGCCGCGGAATTGGAAGAGGTACAGCCGGTACCGCCGCAGACCATCACATGAGAACGAATCAGATCCATGATTATATCCTCCTAACATCAGCAATCACCCAGCTTCTGCCGGGCAGTCGCTTCCTAACTTAGCGGTACATTTCTCAGCCCTGCGCGCCGATGGTGTACTCCTCCACGGGACGGCCGTTGACGATGTGCTCGGCGACCACGCGGGCGACCTTCTCGGGGCTCATGTGAACGTAGGTGACCTTCTCCTGGTCCTTGACGTACACCTCGACCATGGGCTCCAGGCGGCACATGCCGATGCAGCCGGTCTGAGCGACGGTGACGTTCTCCAGGCCGCGGCGCTTGAGTTCCTCCACGAACTCCAGCATCACGGGGCGGGCGCCGGCGGCGATGCCGCAGGTAGCCATGCCGACCACCACGCGGGTATCGATGTTATCGTCCTTGCGCATGTTGACCTGATCGATCATCCGATTGCGGATGGCCTGCAGTTCAGCCAGACTCTTCATGAAAATATCCCTCCATGCAGTTCATTGATTTCCGTGCTTAAACAATCCTTGATCCAGGCGGCGATCTCCATCTGATTCAGCGGGAGCGGGGCCACCGTTTCCCGGATGACCCGGGTATCGAAGGCGAAATCCTTCCCGTCGTAATCGTAGGTGAAGAGGAAGTCCGTATCCGGATTCATCACCACTAAGCTGAACCACGCCCCGGCCACGTCGCCCATGGGGGGGCGGTCGATATGGTCAAGGCCGAAGGTCGCCGTTACCTCAGTCCCCTCGCCCACAGTGGAAGCGATCTCCACCGTGCCGCCGGTCATCTCCGCCGTCTGCTTGAGCAGGGGCAGGCCCAGACCGACCTTGCGGGTCTTTCTCGAGGTGGTAAAGGGCTCCAGAACGGTTTTGACCATTTCCTCGCTCATGCCGCAGCCGTTATCCCGGAAGACGAAGGTGATCCGGTCTTCAGCATGGCTGACGCGGATGTGCACCTCCGTCAGGGAAGCGCCGGCAGAGATGGAATTCTGGGCAATATCCATGATATTGTCCGCCAGTTCACGCATCATGGCAATTCACCTGACTCAGTTGCGGTACTTTTCGATGATGCCGGCAACCTGGTCGGGGGTCAGACGGCCGTACACGTCATCATTGACCATGATAACGGGAGCCAGACCGCAGGCGCCCAGGCAGCGGGTCGCATTCAGGGTAAACAGGCCGTCGGGAGTGGTGGAGCCGGCGGGAACGCCCAGCACCTTCTCCAGCTCGTCCAGCACCAGCTGGGCGCCCTTGACGTAGCAGGCGGTGCCCAGGCAGACGCTGATGATGTACTTGCCCTTGGGCTCCAGGTTGAACTGGGCGTAGAAGGTCGCCACGCCGTACACGTCGCTCACAGGGATGTCAAGGCCCTTGGCGATGATGTTCTGGACGTCCTCAGGCAGATAGCCGAAGATGTCCTGCGCACGCTGCATAATGGGCATCAGGCAGCCGGGCTCGTTCTTGAGCTCGTCGATGACCTGCGCAAGTGCAGCGTACTTGTCCATGTTGTTGTTACAATCACAGCAACACATATTGATCCATCCTCCTTGTAATATGGGATTATGCTTAAATCACGCGCCCGCCCGGAGACGGGCGATCGTGAGATTTGCCGAAGATCAGTGGTTCACCCCAGGCCCGCGATGGCGCTGAACACGCCCTGCACGGTCTTTTCCTGTACCTCCAGGGTGAACGACGGCTCCAGGATGTTTTCCAGGTAATGGGCGTCGGATGAGCGGAGGAGCCGGTATCCGCTCAGGTCGACCGGCGGCATGGTCACCGCGTCGGAAACCTCCAGCGCGTCATAGGCTGCGCCGGAGGGCAGGAAGCCCAGGGCGTTCAGCACGCCGTTGGAGCCCCGGTTGATATGCGCCGGGACGCACAGTCCGCCATGCTCATGGATGGCCCGCTCGCACTCCTCAAAGGAGAGATCGAGGGCGCTGATGAGCAGGGTGCCTTCCTCCCCCCTTTCCTCGTCCTGGGCGTTCATCACGACCTGGCGGCCGAAGAACTCAGGCCGGTTCGGGATGGGCGGCAGGTGCTCATGCACGAAGGCGCTGAAGCGAAGGGCGCTGTCCACATCCGGGAAGTAGGCCAGCATGTGGGCCTCCTCGCGGGTGGTGAGCTCCATGCCCGGCAGCAGCACCACGCCCATCATGTCCGCGACCTCCTTGATCGCAGGGAGGTTCTCCGCTGCATTGTGGTCGCACACGGCGATGGCGTCCAGCTGCTTGATAAAGGCCATGCCAACGATGTTGTTGGGGGTCATCAGCATGTCGCCGCAGGGGGACAGGCAGGAGTGGATGTGGAGATCGCAGAAGATCTTCATCCCTTTTTGGCCGAGGGCACGCCCTGTCCGGCCAGCAGGGTCACCAGCTCAAAGGCGGTCTGCCCGCAGGAGATGATGATGATGTCCTCCGTGGCGGCCTTCTTGACGATCATCTCGTCCACCGGCAACCCCTCGGGGATGATCACGCAGGCGAAGTCCAAAAGGGCCGCCACGGCGATCACGTTCATATGGGCCTGCACGGTGATCCAGGCCATATCCGCCTGGCCCTTGCCCATCACATGGCTGAGCAGGTCGCAGGTATAGCCGCAGGCAATGGCCCGGTCCTCGTACTCGCCGGTCAGCACCTGGCCGCCGGAGAGGGTCACAAACTCGGATACCAGCATGGGTCAGTCCTCCTTCTTTTCGGGGGCGCTGCCGTCCCCGTCCTCGGCAATGCGGTTGCCGCCCACGGAGAAGCGGGTCGATGCACCCAGGGACACCATTTCACTGGCCAGGGTGCTGATGCGCTCGTTGAGCTTGAAGATGCAGTTCATCTCCGACGCATAGCCACCGACGATATCGCGGGCCAGGGCACGGCAGGAGGGAGAACCGCAGGAGCCGCAGTCCAGCCCGGGCAGGGACGCCTCGATCTCGTCGATCCGGGCGGCCTTGAGGATACGCTCCATCATCGTGCCCGTCAGCTGCTGAGCGTCGTTGGGCTCGATCTCCTCCGTCATGCGGAAGCGCTCCTGGGCGTTTTCAAACATTTCGTTGCGCTGCACCATCTTGCCCGGAGTATGGCGGAGAATGGCGTTGAGGCGGCTCTTGGCCACATATCCGTCCTCCACCGTCAGCGGGCCGCCCAGGCAGCCGTTGGAGCAGGCCAGCAGCTCCACATAATCCAGGCGGTCGAAGCGGTTGTCCTCGATCTGCTCCAGGGCGTGCTTGACATTGTCGATGCCGTCCACACACAGGGTATGGCGCATACCGACCGCCTCCGCCTCGCCGCTGGGGACCGCCCAGCGCACGCCGACGGTGCTGGCCCGGTCGATCTCCAGGGGGGTGAACTCGCCCTTGACGTAGGACTGGATCTGGGTGTACACATCCTTGATGGCGATCACGCCGTCCACAGAGGATTTCTTGATGCCGATGGGGCTGCGCACGTCGGAGAGCTTGGCGGCACAGGGAGAGATGAAGAAGGCGCCGACCTTCTCCACCGGTACGCCGCGCTTCCTGGCGAACTCCTCCTTGGCGATGCGGGCCGCAGCCTCCATGGGAGAGACGATGTCGATCACGTTCTCCAGCAGGCTGGGGTACTTCTGCTGAATGAGGCGCAGCACAGCCGGGCAGGCCGAGGAGATGACGGGCCTGGGCCGATCCTCATTGATGAGGGTGCGGCTGATGGCATAGGAGATGACCTCCGCTGCCCTGGCGACCTCGAAGACCTCGTCAAAGCCCAGCTTGTAGAGGGAAGCGATGATCTTGTCCGCCCGGTGGACCTGGGGAAACTGCGTATACAGCGCCGGGGCCGGGAGGGCGATCTTGTATTCAAAGCGATCGATGACGGACAGCGGATCGGTCACGGCGACCTTGGCATGATTGCTGCAAACGCGGATGCACTCGCCGCAGTCGATGCAGTTGGCGGCAATGATCGTCGCCCTGTTGCTGCGGATGCGGATGGCTTCCGTCGGGCAGCGCTTGAGGCAGTTGGTGCAGCCCCTGCACTTGTCCGCCTCCAGGCTGACGGAGTGGAAATAACGCGCTTCGCTGTTCATCCTTCTGCCCTCCCCGCTGCATGTCGCTATGACGTCAGATATTGAAAATCATGGTGATGTCCGTGCCGACGCCGACCTCGGATTTGATGTCGAATTCATCGGCATTGCGCTTCATATTGGGCAGGCCCATACCTGCGCCGAAGCCCATGTTGCGCACTTCGTTGGAGGCGGTGGACCAGCCCTCGGTCATGGCCTTTTTCAGGTCCGGGATGCCCGGGCCCACGTCCACCACGCGGATGATGATCTTCTCCGGCGTGATCTCATACTCAATATGGCCGCCGTCGGAATGAATGACGAGGTTGATCTCCGCCTCATAGGTGCCCACGGACACGCGGCGAACCACGGAGGCAGGCACGCCCAGCTGCTTCATCTGGCGCTTGATGCGGGCAGAAACGTCACCCGCGGTGGTCATGTCGTCCGCCTTGACGGGGAAGGTTTCCTTAATCGTCATCGTCGTTCTCTCCATTATAGTCCTCCAGCTTGCACGCGCCCAGCCCGGCGGCGTAGAGCCTGCCGCAGGCCTCGTACATGGAGCAGGTCGTCAGGATCATCGGCAGGCCGATCTGTCGGGCCCGCTGCACGGCGTCCTGATGGGGGATCTTGCCGCGCACAAACACCAGGCAGGGCACATCCAGCATCTCCGCCGTGCGGACGGACTGGCTGTTGATCAGGCCCGTGAGGAGCATCGTGTCCTCCGTCACATGGGCCAGCACGTCGCTCATCATATCCGATGCAAAGGCGTATTGAACCTCCGTGTCCGCCGCGTCTTCACAGCAGATCCACTTCGCGTCCAGTATCCCTGCGATCTCCCGGATCGTCACGTCCATCACTCCCCTGCCAGGCTGGTTGATCCCACACAAAAAGCGCATAGCGTATAGCTATTCGATTCATTATAGACCATTTCCCGGACTTTGTCAATTCTTAGGCAAAGTTGTCACAGCTGTTCCGCAGCAAGGGGCGGCTCCTCCGCGCAGGGCCGGAAACCCTTGATTTTCAAGGTTTATGAGCCTTCTCGCCGGAACAGTACCGGAGGGGACCCGTTATCAAAATTGTTCATTTTCTGCTTTCTTTGAAGAATTTGCTGAGCCTGCCTGATTTTCCCTGTTTTTCTCCGGCAATTGATTTACACATATTGACAGCCTGTAAAAGTGCTGATATAATATCAATAACATGTTCATTCCGTTTTTTTCAGGAGGTAATCACATGAAACTGAACAGACTGCTCACCATTCTTCTCGTGATGCTGCTGTTCGCCGTCCCTGCCTACGCCAGGGAGCTGGACGATCAGTATGACGACGCCGTGGCGCTGCTCTCCGCAGGCCGCTATGCCGAGGCTGCACAGGCCTTCAGCGCGCTGGGCTATTACGAGGACGCATCCCAGCTGGCGATGTACTGCTACGCCCTCAACGCCGGCGAGCATGGCCTCTACGCAACGGCCGTGGGCAACTTTGAATCCCTGGGGAGCTTCCGGGATTCCGCGCTGCAGGCCAAGTACTACGCCGCGCTCTTCTATGAGGAGGCGGAAAAGTACGAGGACGCCTATGAACTGCTGGACACCATGAGCCTCTTCCGCGACGCATCGGCCCGCATCGTCACCTACCCGGCGAAGATCAACGCCCGGGATTACGCTGCGGCTGAGGCCAAGGAGCAGGCCGGCAACCTGGAGAGCGCGCTGACGGCCTTCAGGGCGCTGATCCCCTACAGCGACAGCGCGGCCCGTGCAGACGCAGTGCAGGAGAAGATCCGTGCCCGGGACTATGCCGCTGCCGACGCCGCTGAGCAGGCGGGCAAGCTGGAAAGCGCCCTGAGCGCCTTCCAGGCCCTGGTCCCCTACAGCGACAGCGCCGAGCGCGTGACCGGCGTGCAGGAGAAGATCAAGGCCCGGGACTACGCCGCTGCCGATCAAGCAGAGCAGGACGGCGACTACGCCGCGGCACTCACCGGCTTCACAGCCCTGGGCGACTACCTGGACAGCGCCGAGCGCGCTGCCGCCGTGCAGGACAAGGGCAACTACGCCCTGGGCCTGCAGTATGCCAACAGCGGCAATTTCTCCAAGGCCTATGAGCTCTTTGCGGCCCTGGGGGATTACGAGGACAGCGCCGAGAAGGCCTATGCCCTGGGCGTGACCACCTTCGCCAATGTACGCGACCGCTTCAACGGCGTGGCAGCCTTTGAGTTCCACGGGCTGTGGGGCGTCATCAACGTGAACACCAACACCACCGTTTCCCCCTACTGGGATGAGATCGGCTACTTCAACGAGCACGGCCTCGCCAAGGTAAAGAAGGGCAGCCAGTACGGCTACATCGACACCCAGGGCAATGTGGTCGTGCCCTGCCAGTGGTACGACGTGAGCGAGTACGCAGGCGGCTACTGCACCGTGGCCAAAGCCATCGAGCCCACAGGGGGCAACCGGTATGGCTACTCCAACTACGTCTACGGCCTGTACGACGCTCAGGGGAATGAAGTCACCCCGGCCCAGTGGCGCACCCTTGGGCTGAGCGCGAACAGCAGCTGGCTTGTCGGCTATCGGGACAGCAACTACTCCAACATCTATGCCCCTGCCTTCTCCGACGGCAAGATCAAGGTGCAGAACCCCGATGGCCTGTGGGGCTTCATCGACGAGCAGGGCCAGCTGGTCGGCAGCGTGGAATGGTGGAATATCGATAACTTCTCCGAGGGCCTGGCGGCTGTCACGGACAGCAACAGCAAGGTCGGCTTCATCGACGGCGAGGGCAATGTCGTCATCAAGCCCCAGTATGACGCTACCCGCTCCTTCCACGAGGGGCTGGCGGCGGTTCGCGTCGGCAGCTACTGGCGCTACATCGACCAGAGCAACAATGTTGTTATCAGCGCCAACTACACCGACGCCAACAGCTTCTCCGGCGGCAAGGCGGACGTCTTCCTGGAGGGCACCGGCTGGCAGATCATTGATAACCAGGGCGGGCTGCTGTACTTCATTAACGAGCAGACGATCACCGATTACAACCGGGCTGTTGAGCTGATGAACAATGGCGAGTATGCCGACGCCCGCGAGCTGTTCCTGACGCTTTCCGGCTATAAGGACTCTGCAACGCTGGTCGCGGCCTGTGATGAAAAGCTGCTTGAGGCAGAGTACAATGCCGCACTGGAACTGCTGAACGCAGGCGACTATCAGGCTGCCGGCAAACGCTTCAAGGCGTTGGAACAGTACAAGGACGCATCTGCTCAGTTGGAGATTTGCCGCGCGAATGGTGCCATCTTCTCTACCTTCAGTGTTGCTTCCACGGGTTCCTATGGCTTTGAGTTGAACGCTGAAGGCTATTACGAAAGCCAGAATAAGGGGCACGACGGCACCATCGCCCAATGCACCCTCACCATTTCCAGCGAAACTGGTTTTGTGTATCTGGATGTTATCAACTCCGGCGAATATAAGTACGACTACGGATGTGTGTATATGCTTGACAGCACTTCCAGCATCTATAAGGATTTCTCCTACGACAGCACGACCTATCAGCAAACTCTGGAATTCACAATACCGGATGAAAATGAGCATACGATTTACATCATCTACAAAAAGGATGGCAGCACCTCCTCCGGCAACGACTCCCTCCAGTTCAAGGTACGCTTCGAATAAGCTTCCTTCCCCCGGTTCCGGCCGGGGGATTTGCTTTACCTCTTGACCAACGGAGGCGGGTACGGTACAATACCCCCTGAATCCAACAGAAAAGGAGCATCCCCCCATGAGCGAAATGAAGAAAGTCCTGCTGCTGGGCGACAGCCGCCGCCAGGGCTACGAGCCCTTTGTGCGTGAAATGATGGAAGGCCGCGCGGAGGTTTACGGCCCGAAGGAAAATGGCCGCTGGGCCGGGTACACCCTCAACTCGCTGCGGTTCTGGCTGGGCGAGTTCCCCGCGCCGGACATCGTCCACTGGAGCTGCGGCTTGTGGGACCTGGGCGATGATTACCACATCGGCCGCCCCTTCTCCCTGCCGGAGGAGTATGAGAGCGCGGTGGAGCGCACGGTGATCGTGCTGCGCAAGCTGTTCCCCGGCGTGAAGATCATCTTCGGCACCATCATGCCCGTGGGCGCGAACGATCCCACCGGCATCCAGTCCTACAATGCGATCATGGCCCGCGTTGCTGAACGCGAGGGCATCCCGGTGGATGACCTCTTCGGCCTGATGCACGACAAGATGGTCACCTATGACCGGGGCGACGGCCTCCACCTCAACGAAGAAGGCAACACGATGGTGGCAAAGCAGGTCGTGGGCGCGATCGAAAGGTATCTGTAAGGCGGATTTTTGTTCTTCACGGATAGCAGAAAAAAGGCCAGGAGGCAACGCTTGAGCAGTTGTAACTCCCGCACCCCACCGCAGGTGGGGGCCGCCTCTCACCACTATAAAAGGAAAAGTCAAGATTGGGCGACGCGAGGACTCCATGAACTTGTTCATGGAACCGAGCCAAAGCGCACACAACACAGGAACACAAGATTTCGTCCCCCTATATTCATGCGCGCTCAGCCGCAAAAGGGTTGACAACTAAATCGCAGGAAGGG
Organism: Clostridia bacterium; assembly: GCA_017399225.1. Next base: position 19,781 of record JAFQEB010000086.1, read on the forward strand.
TCAAGGGATGAAATCCCTTGCGGGGTCCAGGGGCAGAGCCCCTGGCCGTCGGAGACCTTCGTTCCTTAACTCTCCGCAAATACAAAACGGGCCCTGGAAGCCGATTGGCTCCGGGTCCGTTTTGCGTATGATCACATGGTCACGGTGTGTTTGACGCGGTCATGCTCCTCCGCCCGCTTGGCGTTGTTGAAGCGATCCAGCGTGCCGACCAGATAGCCGGTGATGCGGCGGATCCGCTGGAAGGGCGTGTGGCCGAAATCATAGGACAGCTCGACGTACTCGCCGTCCACCCGGATGTCCATACCCAAGGGCTCCCGGCCGTACTTTTCCTTTGCGCGGGCAATGTAGGCGTTGATCTCCTCCTGGGGAAGTTCGCCGCCGGTTACGTTGATGTGACAAGCCATGTCCGTTACCTCCTTTATTCGCCAGGCTTCTGATATATGTATACCCTGTTTGTGCCCGGCTGAAACAGGATCTGTGCAGAAAAACGGCATTTTTCTTACGCCTTCACCCGGCCAAGGAACAGCGCGGACATGGGGGCCAGCTGCACCTCTTTCTGCACTGCGGCAGGCTTTTGCCACTGCAGGCTGCTCTCGCCGTCCGCCAACACCACCCACGGGCCCTCAGGCAGCGCGATACGCACCGGCTCCCCGGAGGCATTGAAGGCCAGCAGCAGCTCGGGATACTGGCTGTCCGCGTCATTGTCCAGCAGGATTGCGGCTGCGTTCTCCCCCTTCTGACGGATGGTCAGGACGCGGGCGCCCGCCCCGGCAGACTTGTCCCGCAGGGCAGGCAGCTGCTTGCGCAGGGCGATCAGGCCCCGGTAGTATTCCACCAGCTCCCGGTTCTGCCAGCAGCGTTGCCAATCCATGCGGTTGATGGTCAGCGGCGCGTTGTAGGAGTTCTTCACGCCCTGCTTGGTGCGGCCGAATTCCTCGCCGGAGAGGAGGAAGAGATGCCCCTGACACGCCGCGAGGATGGCAAAGGCCAGCCTGTTGGCACGGAGGATCCGCTCGTCACAGCCGGCAAAATCCCTTTGGGGATCCAGGGTGCAGACCAGCTTGTCCCACAGCGTCCAGTCGTCATGGGAGGAAAGGTAGGTGATAGTCTGGGAGGGCGCAGTGAAATCGCCCCAGTCCCCTGCCCAGCCCCGGACGCAGCAGGCGAGCTTCTCCGCTGACAGCCCGCCGCCATTGACGAAGCCGCGGGACATTTCATCCATCACGTTGCCCTTCACGGCGTCGCGGGTATTGTCGCAGAAGGCGCCCAGGGCGGGATCAAGCCGCTTCATATTGCCCTTATGGGCCAGGGCCGTGCCCGGACGCGGATGGCATTCGCCGCCCGCCCAGGGCTCGCCGTAAAGGAGCTTCTCCCCCTTGCCGAAGCGCTTGTCCAGCGCCTGCTGGATGCGATTCATCAGCGGCACATCCAGCATCCCCATCAGGTCAAAACGGAAGCCGTCGATATGGTATTCCCCCGCCCAGTACATGACGGAATCGAGGATATAGCGGGATACCATGCTGCGCTCAGAGGCGATCTCACTCCCGCAGCCGGAGCCGTTGGAGACGCTGCCGTCCTGCGCCTGGCGGTAATAATACCACGGCACCGTCTTGAACAGGCAGCTTTCCTTGAGGTAGTAGGTGTGGTTGTACACCACGTCCATGATGACCCGGAAGCCGCTGCGGTGCATCGCCATAACGGCTTCCTTCATTTCCCGGATGCGCACCTCACCGTGCTGCGCATCGCTGGCATAGGAGCCGTCGGGAACATTGTAATTCACCGGATCGTAGCCCCAGTTGAAGGCAGCGGGATCGCCTGCTTCATCCACCGAGCCGTAATCATAGACCGGCATGAGCTGGATATGGGTCGCCCCCAGCTGCCTGGCATGGTTGAGGCAGGTGGGGCAGACGCCCTTGCCGTCCAGGGTGGTGTCCGTCAGGGTCAGGGCGGCGAATTTGCCCCGGAGCTTCTCCGGCACGCCGCTGCGGGGATCCCAGGAGAAATCCTTGACGTGGATCTCATAAATCACGTCCTCCGCAGGCTTGGCAGGGGCCTTGTCCTGCGCCCAGCCTGCAGGATCCGTCGCCGGGAGATCCACCGCCATGCCCCGCAGACCGTTCAGGCCGCAGGCCCGGGCATAGGGATCCTGGGTGCGCCGGGTCTCGCCGTCCACAGTCACGTCGTAGTCGTAATATACTCCGGCGAGGTTTTCGGCTTCATCATGCAGCCAAAGCCCGCGCTCCGCCCGGCGCATGGGGACGCTGCGCAGCGCCCGGCTTTTATCGCCGTCGGGATACAAGTTGAGCATGACCGCCCGGGCCGTGGGAGCCCACAGGGAAAAGTGCGTGCCGGCCGCATCCAGCCGGACGCCCAGCGGCGCATCACAATGATACTGCTGCTCAAACTCTGCCGAATCAAACCAGCGCCTCAGCTGCGCCAGGGTCATATGCACTTCCATTCGCGTGCCTCCAGTTTGTCTTTGCTGCCATGCCGCCGCGCGTTGCAATGTGGTTACATCGTGATGATGCGCGCGGCGCTCAGATATGACCATTATACCGCAGATTTGGGGGGATGGCAACAGATTCCATGCAGGAAAACAGGTTTTCACGCGTTCCGGCGCATTTGATCACGCAGGATATGGACTTATTCAATCAATGATGCTATAATACGCATTGCAGATTATGGAAATTACTTTAGCGTGCGCCCCTATGCAATGATAGCACAAACCGATGACGCAACGAAGGAAGGACGGATACCTGTGATCAGGCTATACACGAAAGCGATTAAGTCCGTTTTGCTGGCCATGCTCTTCACGCTGCTGCTGTGTCAGATCGGCGCTGCAGAAACAGCAACCGTGAACATGACCATTACAGACAGGGTTCCGCCGATCACGGTCCTTCCCTGCGGCACTGAGAGCGGCGACGCCGGCATTGGTGCGGAGCTCGGCTTTTACGCAAGGGAGAATTACTATTATCTCATTATGCCGTCCTGCAGCGATCTGTCGAACGTACGGGTGCGCTACACCGGCGAGCGGCAGTTCTATGACGAGTACACCGGTACGCGCCATGCTCCCGGCAGCGAGTTCACGATCCTCCTAAGCTCCGGGCGGAATTACGTTTACGAATACGATTCGGAAACGGATACCTATGTCCGCTATGCACTGCACGTCAAGAAGACCGAAAACACCGCGGCCATGTTTTTCACGCTCGACGGCGGCGATGAAGCGCTGCGCCGCATCAACCTGTCCAAAGACAACGTTGAGACGGGCACCCTCCTCATGTGTGAGAGCGACGGCACCGTACTGTACGACGGTAACCTCACCAAGGTAAAGGGCCGCGGCAATTCATCCTATTCGCCGACGGGCGAGCTGGATACAAAGAACTCCATCAACATCAATCTGTCCAAGAAAGCTGAATTGATCGACAACGCCGGAAAGAGCAAGAAGTGGTCCATGATTGCGATCCGCATGTGGCCGGCACACAACGACTCGACGACCCTGAGCTTTTTCACCGCATTCGGCACCTATAATGCCTTGGTCAGGGATCAGTATTACAACATGTGTGCCCGGCTTGTGGACGTATACATCAACGGAGGCTACCGCGGCACCTACCTGCTGACCGAGCGCATGGACGTAGGCGGAAGCATCGGGATCACCAATATGGAAAAAGAGATCATCGAATCCGATGAAAACTGCGCCGTTGTCCGCGCGCACCAGACGGATGACCCGCTCATCCAGATGGGCGTCAAACAGTATTCATATGCTGACAACGCAGTTTATCCCGAGGACGTCGATATCACGGGCGGATATGTGCTGGAGCTGAGTATGCTCGGCTACGGCCAGTACGGTTTCCGCACCGCCCACGACCTCTTCATCAACATCAAAAGCCCGGATCATCCCAATCAGGCGATGGTGCAGTACATCGCCGGATATGTCCAGAACTTTGAAAACGCACTCTTCTCCCCCACCGGATACAACGAGCTGGGACGGCATTACAGCGAATACATCGATGAATCAAGTTTCACCTCGCAGATACTGGTTTATGCCTACTATCTGAACTGGGAGGCATACCGCACCAGCACATACATCTACAAGGATCGTGATGACAGCGCGCATCCTGTGCTCACCTTCGGGCCGGTATGGGATTTTGAGACTGGTCATCCTTACTTCCTGAGCGAGCAGCCGCTGTTCGTGGACTGGTACTTCTACACGGATCCGCACCAGCATGTATGGATGGAGCAGCTCTGGCAGAAGGGCGAATTCCTGCATCTGCTTACGGAAAAGAACAACGAAATGCGCGAGGTCCTGGACGTATTGCTCTCCCACAAGGAAGGTGACGTCATTGTTCCCATACGGGATACCATGGCGGAGATCCTGCCGTCACAGCAGCTGAACTGGTTCCGGTGGCCGTACCAGGAGACCTTTGAACATCACGCCGAAAAGATGCTTGAAGGCCTGGATCTGCGCTATAACAGCTGGTATAACAGAATATGGGCCGACAACGCCCATCTGTACGGTCTGACAGCCGACGCTGCTGCTGCGGAGGACGGTCTGATGACCTTGACCGCCACAGTGTACGGGAAGGCGGATAGCGGAATCACCTGGTACCGCATCGACCCCGAGGATCCCACAAAGGCAGAAGCGATCGGCGACGGCGAAAGCATCACTGTCGATGCAAACGGCCGCTACTTCGCTTCGGTCGAAGGGCCGAACAACGCCTATTACGAGCTGGCGGAGGGCGCGATCTTCAGTCGCCCCACCCTGCGGGTGATCAGCAATCCTGTGGACGGCAGCAACCTTGAGTAAGCACCTGCCAGACGCCGTACTCTCCGGAGCTTTCCGGAATGATCGCTGCCAGCAAAGACGAGGAGCACGAATCAACATGAACAAGCGTGTCAAAACATTCATTTGTACCGTCACATCTCTATTCTGCCTGATGGGCGCAGCAGCGGCTTCCGACTATCCGTCTTCAGGTGCCGGAACGCCGGATGGTTCTGTACTGCTCAATGGGACGGTCATCGGCGAAGAAGTGGGATATGGAAAGAACATTCACCAAGGCTGTACCGCCGCCTTTGACGGCCGCGCCGCCACATTCTACAATCCCTCTGCGACCGGAGCGCAGACCTCATACTGCGGCATTTCCCTCTCCGAACCCCACAAGCTGAGCCAGGTTTGCGTACTGCCCCGCGAGGGATGGGCCCAGCGCCTGGACGGAGCCCAGATCCAGGGCTCCAATGACCTTGAAACCTGGTATACGCTCTATCAGTTCGACGGTGCGCCGGAAGAGGTGCAGTGGAATATCGTGAGCAAATTCAGGTGCAATACGGGCTTCCGTTATTACCGGTACTACAATGCAAAAGCCCATGGCGACGTTGCAGAGCTGGAGTTCTACGGCTATCCCGGGTACGAAGAGCCTGTAGGCCCCTACCCCTCCTCCGATATTACGCCGCCCTCCGGCTCCAAGATCCTTCGCGGAGAACTGATCGGCGATGAACTCGGCTGGGGAAACCGGGCCGAATCCGGCCGTTCCGCCGCCTTTGACGGCGACGTCCACACAAGCTACAAAGCGATCTCTACCGGCAGCAACGGCTCCTGGTGCGGCGTCGCGCTGGATCAGCGCTATGTGCTGACTCAGCTTTGCCTGTATCCGCGTGCAGAATGGGCCAGCCGCGTCAAAAATGCCTGTCTGCAAGGCTCCCTTGACCAGGAAAACTGGGTCACGCTTTACCAATTCGCGGAGGATGCAGCCGAAAAGACCTGGATCACCGCTGATGAATTCTATGGCAACATCGGCTACAACTACTACCGGTATTTCACATCTGACAATCACGGAGACGTTGCAGAGCTTGAACTGTACGGATACGCCGGCGCGCTGGGCGACGATCCGGCGAACTACACGATCACCGTGGATGTAAGCGCGCTGGTCGTAACGCTTGATGCAGGCGATCCGCAGCCGGAGCAGATAACAGTCCGTTTTGGCGGAACATACGAAGGCCTTCCCGCTCTGGCTGAGCGCAACAGCAAGCAGTTTGCCGGCTGGTATACCGCGCCGGAAGGCGGCAGCCCGGTTGATGCAAATACCATCGTGACCCGGTTGAGCGATCACACGATTTATGCTCGCTGGGAATGATCTGTGCGGAACACCATATATGAGGGATGGAAGGAATTCATCCCTCTTTTTGTATAACCCAAAAGGGAACTCCCTCATCTCTGAGGGAGTTCCGAATTTCTTATGTGTTACTTACTTTCCCAGCACTTCAAACGGGATACCATTGCTTTCGGCGTATTCATGCGCAGCCGAGCCTTCGGCCACGACGCACGTCAGCAGCGGGCAGTACATGCCCACGCCGCTGCCGATCTGCTGTACCGAGGCAGGGATGACCAGCGTCTCCAGCGTGCGGCTGCCCAGGAAGCAGAAATCACCGATGGTCACGAGCCCATCGGGCAGGATAACGGAAACCAGCTCCGGCGCAGATGTGAAGGCCATGGCCGAAATTGCCGTCACGGGCTGACCGGAAATGACCGCCGGAACGACGATAGCCGTCTCCTTGCCAGTGTAATCGGTGATCGTCAGGCTGCCGTCGTCATTGGCTTGTGTGACAAAATCGGAGTAATCCGGTTCCGGAGGCAGACATACTTCGTACTGCATGGCGTTAGCCAGGGCGTATTGATGTGCCGCGGAGTTTTCGACAACCTGCAAGGTAAGCACCGGGCAGTAGGCAGCAATGGCATCACCCATCTCAGACACGCCCGCAGGGATTCGGACGGTTTCCAGCGACTTGCAGCCCAGGAAGGCGTACTCCCCGATAGTGGTCACGGTGTCAGGCAAAGTCACGATTCGCAGTTCCGGCGCACCAACAAAGGCAGCAGGGCCGATGGCAGTAACGGTCTGGCCTCCAATGGTTGCAGGAATCGCCAGCTCGGTGTTCCTGCCATTGTAACCCGTCACGGTCAGCGTGTCATCCGGGTTGACCAGGTAGGCGTAGTTCATCATTTCCTGCGCTTCGGTCGTTGCGTACTCATAGGCGAAGCCTCTTTTTTTCGCGAAGGTCTCCGCTGCAGAGCCAGGCTCGCAGATGATAGTCAGGGAGGGGTTGGCATCCCTGAATGCGTAGAGATTAATCACACCGACACTCCGCGGAATATAGACCATTTTCAGGTTGATGCAACCATAAAACGCATCGTCTCCAATGCCGAGCACCGTTTTGGGAATAACGACCGTTTCCAGAGAGGTACACTTGTAGAAGGTATCATCCAGGATCGCCGTGACACCCGCGGGGATCGCAATCCGTTTTAGGTACGCATTGCTGCTGAACGCCGATTCGCCCAGGTACGTCAGCTTCGACGGGAGGGTGATTTCTGCAAACTTGCATTTGCTGAACGTGCCTTCATCAATAGATGTGATGGAGTCCGGGATAATAACTTCACCGCAGCCGCTAAACGCATAGCGGCCGATGGTGGTCACGCTGTCCGGAACAACCAAATACTCCAGACTGTAGCAGGAATTGAATGCAGAAGTACCGATTTCCGTCACGCCATCCGGAATCGTGAATTCGGAAAACTGGCAATTGTAGAAAGCTGAATCACCGATTCTCCTGATTCCTTCCGGCAGAGCGATTGAAGTGACAGACCACTCCTGGGCAAACGCGTCATTACCGATTTCCGTCACCTGACAGCCGTCCAGCGTCCCGGGAACCACAATACGCATTTCGCTGCCGGTATAGCCGACAATTTCCACCGTACCATCCTCCAGCAGACGGTACTGGAAATACCCACTATTCAGGATCCCCTCCTCAGCCAGCGCAATGCCGGCAAGGAGCAGCGCAGAAAGCAAAAGAAGAAGCAGCTTTTTCATGATATCGCTCCCATCTTATAGATTTGGAATTATTATACCACAGAGCTCAAACACGCGCAATGCTAAAACAGCGGCACAAAAAAGAACTCCCCCATCTCTGAGGGAGTTCCGATTTATGCGTCGCGCCGCGCAGCAGCGTCCAAGCGGGACAAAGCCTCTTACTTCGCAGCGTTCTCCACAGCAACGGCCACGGCGACGGTCATGCCGACCATGGGGTTGTTGCCGGCGCCGATCAGGCCCATCATCTCCACGTGAGCGGGGACGGAGGAGGAGCCGGCGAACTGAGCGTCGGAGTGCATACGGCCCAGGGTGTCGGTCATGCCGTAGGAGGCAGGGCCGGCAGCCATGTTGTCGGGATGCAGGGTACGGCCGGTGCCGCCGCCGGAAGCGACGGAGAAGTACTTCTTGCCAGCCTCGTTCATTTCCTTCTTGTAGGTACCGGCAACGGGGTGCTGGAAGCGGGTGGGGTTGGTGGAGTTACCGGTGATGGAAACACCCACGCCCTCGTGCCACATGATGGCCACGCCCTCGCGCACGTCGTCAGCGCCGTAGCAGTTGACCTTGGCGCGCTCGCCGTTGGAGTAGGGGGTCTTGCTGACGACGGTCAGGGCGTGATCTTCCTTGACGTCGGCAGAGAGGTAGTCATACTTGGTCTGCACATAGGTGAAGCCGTTGATACGGGAGATGATCATGGCGGCGTCCTTGCCCAGGCCGTTCAGGATAACGCGCAGGGGGTTCTTGCGAACCTTGTTGGCGTTGCGGGCGATGCCGATAGCACCCTCGGCGGCGGCGAAGGACTCGTGGCCGGCCAGGAAGGCAAAGCACTCGGTAGCCTCGTCCAGCAGCATGGCGCCCAGGTTGCCGTGGCCCAGACCAACCTGACGCTGGTCAGCAACGGAGCCGGGGATGCAGAAGGCCTGCAGGGCCTCGCCGATGCAGACGGCGGCTTCCTTGGCGGTGGTGACGCCCTTCTTCAGCGCGATGCCGGCGCCCAGCTCGTAGGCCCACTTGGCATTCTCGAAGCAGATGGGCTGGATGCCCTCAACGATGGCGTAAGCGTCGATGCCCTTGGAGTTGTTGTAAGCCTTCAGGTCCTCCCAGGAGGCGAAGCCGTACTTGTCCAGAACAGGCTGCAGCTGAGGCATGCGGCCTTCGTAGTTTTCAAACAGAGCCATTTTTACATACCTCCTCTATTACTGATGACGGGGATCGATCCAGGCGACCGCGCCGTCTTCGGCCTTGAAGCGGCCGTAGGTGCCGATGTTCTTGGCATAGGCCTCGTTGGGCTCCATACCCTTCTTGATGGCGTCCATCATCTTGCCCAGGGACAGGAACTGGTAGCCGCAGATCTGGTTGTCCTTGTCCAGGGCGATCTTCAGCACGTAGCCCTCGGCCATCTCCAGGTAACGGGGGCCCTTCTCGAGGGTGCCGTACATGGTGCCGACCTGGCTGCGCAGGCCCTTGCCCAGATCCTCCAGACCGGCGCCGATGCGCAGGCCGTCATCGGAGAAAGCGGACTGGGTGCGGCCGTACACGATCTGCAGGAACAGCTCGCGCATGGCGGTGTTGATGGCGTCGCACACGAGGTCCGTGTTCAGCGCCTCCAGGATGGTCTTGCCGGGCAGGATCTCGGAAGCCATCGCAGCGGAGTGGGTCATGCCGGAGCAGCCGATGGTCTCAACCAGAGCTTCCTGGATGACGCCCTGCTTGACGTTCAGGGTCAGCTTGCAGGTGCCCTGCTGGGGAGCGCACCAGCCGATGCCGTGGGTCAGGCCGGAAATGTCCTTGATCTCCTTCGCCTGCACCCACTTGCCCTCTTCGGGGATGGGCGCGGGGCCGTGGTTGGGGCCCTTGGCGACACAGACCATTTCTTCAACTTCCTTGGTGTAAAGCATGGTTTGGTTCCTCCTATCTCATGATAGTCGTGAATAGAGGTTCATTAACCCTCATACGGAATTAAGTATAACACACTTTTTACGTCTTGTGTAGGGGGGATTGAAAATTTGTTGGGAAATTGTCAATCGCAAAGCGGAGGACATGAATTTTGAATTATGAATTAGGAATTCGGAATTCGGAATTGAGTTACTGCGACTGCTGCCTCAGCCCCTGCAACAAAAAGGGGACACGGCCGGCACCGTGCCCGTCCCACAAATCAAATTCATAATTCCGAATTCCGAATTCCGAATTCCATTCTCGCTCCCCTGCTGGCATCCGCCTCCTGCCACACGCCGCCGATGCAGACGCGGTTCCACACATGCAGTCGCTTTTCACCCCGGCCGCAGCAGATCTCACAGGGGATGCCACAGACGCCGCACAGCAGGTAGAGCGTATCAGCAAAGCCCTGGCAGTTGGCCTGGCGGCCTTCCAGCACGCCTGCTGCACCCACCAGACGTTCGTAGCCCTTCAGCCCCGGGGAGGTGTGGGCATAGCGCACGTTCCGGCAGAGCCAGTCATACAGGAAGCGGAAGCGAGCCTCCTCCCCGTCCTGCTTCAGGGCCTCCATGCACAGGTCGCAGGCGTCCGCCAGGCGCCAGAACTCGCTGTCAGTCAGCGGGCCGCGTCCGGTGGTGAAGTGATCCAGCATCCGCACGCCCTCCCGGTAGCGGATTTTTGCGCTCACGGCTGCTCCCCTGCCCCGGCTGCGAACGATGCGCCGTTCGATCCCCCCAGCCATGGGCAGGCCGCAGACCAGAAGCTCCGCCACAGCAGCGTCCGTCAGGCGGGCTGAAAGGGCTGGTGTCAGTTCGAATGCAGCACGGCTTTCCCTGCGCTGCTGCACCTGCTGCAAAAACGCCCGGATCATCTCCGGACTGTCTGCCACCATGTCGACTCCTCCTTCTGACAGAAACAGCGGCCGGCGCACATCACGCCAGCCACCGGTGCTATCCTTATTTGCTCCGCGCGGTCTTGCACATGTCCCGCAGCGTACATGATTCACACAGGGGGCGCTGGGCCTTGCAGACCCTGCGGCCGTGGAAGATGATGCGGTGGTGCATGTCCAGCCAATCCTTTTTGGGGATGGCTTTTTGCAGCTGCAGCTCGGTCTTCAGCACGTCATCCGCCTCCGCCAGGCCCAGGCGGTTGCTCACGCGGAAAACATGGGTATCCACCGCAATGGCAGGGACGCCGAAGGCATTGGACATGACCACATTGGCCGTCTTGCGGCCGACGCCGGGCAGGGCGGTCAGCTCCTCCATGGTGCGGGGCACCTCTCCCCCGTGACGCAGCATGAGCAGCTTGCAGGTCTCGATGATGTTGACGGCTTTGGACTTGAAGCCGCAGCTTTTCACCATCGGGTGCAGCTCCTCCACCGTAGCGGCAGCCATGCTGGCGACATCGGGATAGCGGGCAAAGACAGCGGGGGTCACCTTGTTGACCATCTTGTCCGTACACTGGGCGGAGAGCATGACCGCCACCAGCGTTTCGTAGGGATTGGTGAAGTTCAGCTCCGGCCCGGCGTCGGGGTACAGCCGGGTCAGCTCGGCCAGGATGGCCTTCTTGGAAAAGCGTGGCATAGGGGGCACCTCCATCAGGCTTTTACTTTGACGTCCTTTTTCGGCAGACGGTCAAGCAGCTTCATCACAACGATCATCAGCGCGCCGTTTACCGCCAGCTCGATGGGATAGTTGACACTACGGATGGACACCCACATCCAGAAGCTGCGGCCCTCCACATAGCCCAGCAGGCTCAGCCAGTAGGAGTTGAGCAGCCACGCCAGCAGCAGCGACAGCGCCACGGCGAGCAGAATCCGCAGGATCGAGGACCACTTCCGGTGCAGGACGATACCGCACACCAGGCCGACCAGCGTGTTGGTGAGGGTAAAGCCCGGAAAATACACGCCTGCAGGGAACAGGTGCGCACCGATGAGATCCCCCAGGCAGCCGACGATCGCCGCCGGGATCGGCCCCAGCAGCGCACCCGCCGCCGCGATGGGCAGCAGCCACAGGCTGTACTGCTTACCCAGCAGCGGAATTTGAAGCAGGTTGCCCAGAACGATCTGCAGCGCGGTCAGCATGGCCGTCAGGGTGATCACCTGAATGGAAAACCTGGTTTTGTTTTTTTGCATACAAAAAGCCTCCTTCGCGGGTCGCGAAAAATCCGACTCGCAGGAGGCAGCTACCAAGACAGCGGGATGCGCCGCTGGCACCGCATCGGACTGTCGTCCGATTTCGTTTCATGACAACTCCCCGTTCATGAACACTTGACGCGCCAGCAGCTACTCTGCCTGATACGAATCATCCCCATTGTATTTGTTTTTTCGTGAAATTGCAATACAAATACCCAAGAAATACAGCCGCCGGAATAATCTTCCGACGGCTCAGCATATCGAAAAAGTGCTTTAGGCACTTTTTCGAGGGAACTGCGCTCCGTCACTGTTCGATCGGCCATCACTGAGCAAGCTCAGCGCTGGCTACGCGCGGCAAATGCAAGCATTTGCTCACGCTAGTCGGCGCAAGCGCCTCCCTCCTCCCGGTCGTTCCTCCGCGTAAGGAAGCTTTTCCTAACGGAAAAGCGCGAAAATCGCCGCACATGTCGCCGATTTTCGATCTGAAGTCGAAGGGCTTGCGAGCCCTCCGACGCCTCCTGGGGGGTGTTGATAGTCTGAGCCGCCGGAATGATCTTCCGACGGCTCAGAGTCATTTCAGGAACGCGCCTGCCAGCTCGACCAGCGCCTCGGCGATGAGGGAGACCGCAACAAAGATCCACACCGCATTCACGGCGCCGAAGGGATTGATGAGAATGATCGCTGCCAGCACCGCAGCCAGGGCCGCCGCGATCCCGGGGATGTACCAGCGGCCGGTCTTGAGGCGGAGCATATCCATCATCTGCTGCAGCTTCATTGCCGCAAGGATGAGCATCCAGCCGGCATAAAGCACCGTCAGCAGCGGGAAGGCCGTGAGGAACCATTGATACTGGGTCATGGCCAGGACGCCGCCCAGCAGCATCACAACGCCCTTGAAGAGCAGCTGCCCCTGCGCCGCCGCTTCCGGCCGGGCAGTGAAGTAGCGCAGCACGGCCACCACGCCGCCCAGTGCCAGCAGGACGCCCGCGCCGATAATGATGCTGCTGGTGAAACGAACCGGATCGATCAGCAGCAGCACGCCCACGATCAGCTCCAGCACGCACAGCATCAGGCTGCCCATCCGACCCGTAAAGAGCTTCTTTATTTTCTGCATACCCTTGCACCTCCGCACAGATTACGTCTTCAGCATACGCCGCCAACATCAACTCAATATGAACTCTAATTAGAAAAAAGCAGGGATCTCCCCGCCTTTTGCAGTCATCAGAGCTTGCCGACCACGTCGTCCATGGTGTAGAGGCCGGGCTGCTGCTCCGCCAGGAAAACCGCAGCCTTCAGCGCGCCTGCGGCAAAAACGCTGCGGTTCTCCGCGCTGTGGCTGAGGCGGATGCGCTCGGAGGTGCCAAAGAAGCACACCTCGTGCTCGCCCGTCACCGTGCCGCCGCGCAGGGCATGAACGCCGATCTCCTGCTTCTGCCGCTTGGCGTCGCGGCCATAGCGACCGAACTTGCCCTCGCGGGGGGATTCGCAGCCCTCCTTGACCGCATCCAGCAGCATCAGGGCTGTGCCGCTGGGGGCGTCCATCTTGCGGTTGTGGTGCGCTTCGACGATCTCGATATCAAAGGTCTCCCCCAGGACGGAAGCCGCCTTCTTCGCCAGGGCGCGTAGGAGCGCAATGCCCAGGCTCATGTTGCCGCTGCGGAAGATCGGGATCTCCTTCGCCGCCTCGTCGATGGCTGCCAGCTGCTCTTCACTCAGGCCGGTGGTGGCAATAACGGCAGGGATCTTGTACTTCAGCGCATAGGTCAGCAGATCCGCGCCGGGCTTCCAGGTGGAGAAGTCGACGATCACGTCCACCGGCGGGCAGTCCTCAAAGCTGGTGTACAGGGGGTAATCGGCCTTGCCGGGGACGATGTCCACGCCGCAGGCGACCTCGATGCCCAGCGCTTCCGCCTGGCGGGCCACCTCTCGGCCCATGAAGCCCAGCGCGCCGGCGATCAGAATCTTCATAGCTTCCAACTCCTTATACAGACAGGGACGCGACGATCCGCCGCGTCCCGGAATTTGTTACTTGATCAGGCCAAGCTCCTGCATGATGGCAGCCATCTTCTGCTTGTTGCCCTCAGTCATGGGCACCAGGGGCAGACGCATCTCGTCAGTCATGCGGCCCATCATGGCCAGCGCCGTCTTGACGGGGATGGGGCTCGTTTCGCTGAAGAGCGCCTGGATGAAGGGCAGGTACTTCAGCTGCAGCGAATTGGCCTCCGCCCACTGGCCGTTCAGGGCCAGGGTGGTCATGCGGCTGGTATCCTCGGGCACAACGTTGGACAGGACGGAAATAACGCCCTTGAAGCCCAGGTTCATCAGCGGCACGATCAGTTCGTCGCTGCCGGAATAGAAGGTCGCCTGATCGCCGCAAAGACGGATCTTCTCCATCGCCTGCACGAAATCGGCATTGGCCTCCTTCACCGCGACGACATTGTCGTGGGCAGTGATGCGCTTGAGCGTCGCAGGCAGGATGTTCAGGCCCGTACGGCTGGGCACATTGTAGACGATGACCGGCAGGGTGTCGCTGTCGGCGATGGCATGGTAATGGGCCACCAGGCCGTCCTGCGAGGTCTTGTTGTAATAGGGGGTGACGCACAGCTGCGCCTGGGCGCCGAAGTCCTTGACGGCCTTCGCAGCCTCGATGGCCTCGCGGGTGCAGTTGCTGCCCGTGCCGGCAATGACGCAGGCGCGGCCCGCCGCCTTGTCGCACACAAAGCGGATCACCTTGAGCTGCTCCTCCCACGTCATGGTCGAGGGCTCGCCCGTGGTGCCGGCTGCGATCAGCGCCGTCACGCCGCCGGCGATCTGACCTTCAATCAGCTGCTCAAAAGCCTCCCAGTCCACCTCGTCATTGCGGAAAGGAGTCACCAGAGCCGTACCAGTACCAAGAAACAGGGGCTTCATACCGAAAACCTCCTCAAAAGGGGTCGATTGTGTTACTTGCGGGTGATGTAGCCCTTTGCGCACAGGAGCTCGGCAGTCAGCATCGCGCCGCCGGCCGCACCGCGCACGGTGTTGTGGCTCAGGCACACGAAGCGGTAATCGAAGAGCTTGTCCTCACGCAGACGGCCGATGGAGACGCCGAAGCCGTTCTGGAAATCGCGATCCAGCTTCGTCTGGGGACGGGTGGGATCCTCGAAGTACTGCAGGAAGGGCTTGGGCGCGCTGGGCAGGCCCAGACGCTGGGCCTCAGTCTCATAATTCGCCCAACGTTCCTTGATTTCCTCCATGGAGGGCTTATTCTTGAAAGAAACAGATACCGCCGCCATATGGCCATCGGAGCAGGCCACGCGCAGGCACTGGGCGCTGATAACGGGCAGGGTCGCATTGACGATCTTGCCGTCCTCCACCTTGCCCCACAGCTTCAGGGGCTCGTTCTCGCTCTTCTCGTCCTCACCGCCGATGTAGGGGATCACGTTGTCGATCATCTCGGGCCAGGACTTGAAGGTCTTGCCGGCGCCGGAAATGGCCTGATAGGTGCACACGCTGACCTTCTCAGGACCGAAGTCCATCAGGGGGGTCAGGGCGGGCACATAGGACTGGATGGAGCAGTTGGGCTTGACAGCAATGAAGCCGCGCTGGGTGCCCAGGCGCTTGCGCTGCGCGGGGATGACCTCCAGGTGTGCGGCGTTGATCTCCGGCACCACCATGGGCACGTCCTCCACACCGCGGCAGGCGCTGTTGTTGGAAACCACGGGGATCTCCTTCTTGGCGTAAGCCTCCTCCAGCGCGCGGATTTCTTCCTTCTTCATGTCAACGGCGCAGAACACGAAGTCGACCTTCTCACCCACGGCGTCGATGTCCGCAGCGTCCATGATGACCATGTCCGCCACGTTCGCAGGGATCTCCCAGACAAAGGCCCAGCGCTCGCCCACCGCCTCGCGGTAGGTCTTGCCGGCAGAACGGGCAGAGGCAGCCAGGGCGGTCACCTCAAACCAGGGGTGATCCTTCAAAAGGGACACAAAACGCTGGCCGACCATGCCGGTCGCGCCCACGATACCAACGCGATACTTCTCCATTGCAAACAGCCTCCTCATGTGCTTTCGCTTTTCGATGGGCCGGACCTGCATCAGCTCCGCAAAAAGTAAAAATCACCCCAAGCAAAGCCTGCGGTGCGCACGGATGGCAGACATACGTCCATGGACGCACCGCTGCCAGCTTCCGAACCAGCGCTCCGCCGGGCCAAGGCCCGATGACAGCTGCAGACCTGTCCGGCCTGCACCCAAGCGCAGGAGCGTCGGCTCCCCTCCTGCCTTTCGGCGCTGCGCCCCTTCCCGCGGTTTCTCAGGAAGCCTGTCCTCCACCGCGGTACGCCGCGCGGCGCACCTCTGATCCCATCGTATTTCTATTTATTTCGGATACCATGGTTATCTTATCACGCTTCCCGCATTCTGTCAACGTCAATGCAATGAAAAGACAATCCGCTTTGCGCCTTTACTTCCGGCGTTTGCCCGCGACCAGTCGGATGACCCCGCCCAGGAATTTCGGCACCCGGATACATACCATGCGCACGCTCATTATGTTGCCCTCCCCGCTCCGATTTACACCTTACCATCTGCCCGCTGTAAGGAGGCAGTAGCCTGCCGCCACCAGCGCCGCACCGATCAGCGCAGCCCAGGCCCAGCCCGGGATGCACAGGAACAGCAGCACCAGCCCGGCGGCGATCAGCACCACGCCCAGGATCCGCAATTCCGCCGCATCCCGCACCCGCACGGTGGGACGGGGCCTGCGGCGGTCGTTTCCTCTGCGCATCCTCTGTCACCTCCGGCTGAGCGCTTTCCTGCTGCCAGTGTATGCGCCGGAGCGGAAAAAATGCCGCCCGCCGGGAGGGTTTCCCCCGTTTCCTTCGTTGTATTGACAGAATGCGGCACGAAGCTTTTACATTCTGCATTTACAAGCGGCTGAAAATCATGTAAAATAGGTTTGAACTGCCATGTAACTTCCGGCGCTATGCCGTTCATCCCCAAAGCTATGAGATACAGGAGGAACGCCACATGCTTGACGCCCTGAACAAATTCGCCCAGGAGCTTCTCCCCAACCTGATGGATTATCTGGTCTACGCCGCCATCGTGCTGGTCACGGCCATCGGCGTGTTCAAGTGCCTGCTGCCCCTGATCGGCACCACGCGGGCGCTGCACCGGGCCATCCGCCGGCTGCAGCAGGACGCCGGCACCCGTCAGGGCACGCCCGTATGGCAGGAGAAACTTTTCATGGGCGTTCGGCTCAAGGGCTCCTGGCTGCGCTTCCTGCAGAACGCCGAGCAGCTGGACCGCCGCGGCCTGCCCTGCAACGTGGAGGACTACATCAACGACGACACCGTCACCCACGGCCCCGGCAATGCGCAGCTGGCTGAGCTGGTGCCCAGCCTGCTGACCTCCCTGGGTATTCTGGGTACCTTCATCGGCATGATGAACGGTCTGAGCGGCCTGGACTTCAGCGACTCCGCCAAGATCATCGACAGCATCCCCACCCTGCTGGACGGTATGCGCTTTGCCTTCGGCACCTCCGTGGCCGGCGTGAGCTGCTCGATCGTATTCAACATGCTCAACCGCAGCCTGCAGGGCTCCAGCTACCGGGCCATCGACGACTTTGTGGAGTGCTTCACCTCCCTGGCCATGTCCCGCCCGCTGGATAACGACGTGCAGCTGATCTGCCAGAATCAGGATTCCAACCACATGCTCTCCGGCCTGTCCGAGGTGCTGCCCGGCACCCTGGCCACCGTGATGGAGGGCTCCGTCTCCCGGGCGATGCAGCCCGTCGCCCAGGCGATGGACAGCTTCCTCATCGGCGCGACCCGTGCCCAGGTGGACGGTGTCGCCCGCATCGTGGGCAGCTTCATCCAGCAGATGAACCTGTCTCTCAACGACCAGTTCGTCCAGCTGGGCCGCACGATGACGGAGATCAACCAGAACCAGCGCCTCTCCAGCGAGCAGATCGTGGGCTCCCTGCAGGCAGCAGACGGCATCCTCAAGGAGGTACGCCAGCTGCACGGGGTCTCCCAGAAGGTGATCGGCCAGTTCGAGGGCTATGTGCAGGAGATGAGCGCCGCCCGCACCCGGGACGAACGCTTTGAGCAGAGCGCCGCTGCGCTGCTGGAGAAGCTGCACCAGATGACTCAGAGCCAGACCCAGGCCCTCCAGCAGGTGCAGGAGAGCCACCGGGGGCTGGTCAGCGCCATGAACGCCTTCACCGACCGCTGCGCCGCGACCACCGAGAACCTGCGGCAGGCCGCTGCAGGCGATGCACAGCACCTGGAAGGCGCGGCAGAATCCATGCGCGGCGCGGCCCAGGAGCTCTCCGGCACCTGTCAGCGCTTTGTGCAGGACGCCGTCACGACCCTCAGCGGCGCGCTGGGCGCTTTTGACGAGAACATGACCGGGATGATCAAGGCCCTGGGCGAGCGGATCGACGCCCTGCCCCGCGACGGCGTCAGCGGCGCGACCGCCGAGCAGAGCGCCGAGCTGCAGCAGCTGCTGACCCGCCTGAACGACACCCTCGCCCGCATCGCCGACAACGGCAAGGAGGGTTGAAGATGGCCCGTCAACGCATCCACAACAGCCGCTCCGGCACAGGCGCAGGCAACGCAGGCGCCAGCTGGATCAGCTATTCCGATATGATGGCTGCGCTGCTGCTGGTCTTCGTGCTGATCCTCTCCATGAGCCTGTACCAGTACTTCACCGTGCTGGAGACCACGCAGATGGAGTTGGAGCAGCAGCAGGCCCAGCTGGACGCCCAGCAGATCATCCTGCTGGAGCAGCAATCCCAGCTGGATACGCAGACCATGCAGCTGGCCGCCCAGCAGGTCACGATGGACAACCAGTCCGCGCTGATCGTCATCATGCAGGGCGAGATCGCCGGCAAGCAGGCCGCCCTGGACGAGAAGGAAAAGGATCTGGCGGTCTCCCAGCAGGAGCTGGCAGACGCGCTGGTCATCCTGGGTGAAAAGGAGACCCAGCTCAACGCCCAGCGGATCGCGCTGGAAAACGCCAATGCTCTCCTTGCCTCCCAGCAGAAGGAGCTGGAGGATCAGAAGGCTGCCTTCCGCCTGCAGACCAGTCAGCTGGGCTCCATGGTGGGCGTGAAGGCAGAGATCATCAGCGAGGTCTCCGAAGCGCTGGCCTCCCGGCACGTCGTCGCCAGCGTCGATCCCAACAGCGGCGACATCATGATCGACAGCCGGATGCTGACCTTCGAGAGCGGCAAATCCGTGCTGACGGCCCAGAGCAAACAGTTCCTGGACACCTTCATCCCCGTGTACATGGAGGTGCTGATGCGCCCCGAATACAGGGATTACCTGGGCTCCATCATCATCGAGGGCCACACGGACCAGACCGGCGGGTATGAAACGAACATGAAGCTCTCCCAAGAGCGCGCGCTGGCGGTGCTGCTCTATATCCGCAACATGTATGCTGGCGATTCGGCCATGCTCAGCCGCCTGGATCAGATCCTGGTGGCCACCGGCAAGGGCTATTCCGACCCCGTTTACTACTCCTACGGCGGCAGAAGCTACGTCGATCAGGACGCCTCCCGCCGCGTGGAATTCAAGTTCAGCCTGCGCGACGCAGAGATGATCGAGGAGATCAACCGCCTGCTGAACGGGCAGTAACACGATCCGGACGACAAACAAGGGGGGAGCCGCAGGGCTTCCTCCCTTTCCCGGTTTATGAAAAGGTGATGCTATGAAGTATTTGGCCATTTTTTCCGTACTGGTTCTGCTGCTGACGCTGGTGGGCGTGGGCAGCCTGTACATGACCGCCAACATCTACGTGGAGGCCGCCGGCGTGGTGACCACCGAGGCCGCCGCCCGGCAGGAAACCTTTGACTCCCTCCGCGAGCAGATGCGGCTGAACGCCGTTGTGGGCACGCCCTACATTGCAGCCGCAGAGCTGGGGGATGCGGAGGATTACCAGTTCTGCATCTACACCGTACGGCTGCGCAACGACTGCCGCGTGCCCGCGGAGATGGTGGAGGTCCAGGTTTCCCCCATGGCAGGCGACGTGCTGCAAGTGGGCGGCGCGCCGGGCGTGACCGTGCCCGCCGGCGGAACGGCGGACGCCACAGCGGTCATCCTGACCACTGCCGGCAACCACAGCATCCGCGAGGTGAGCGTCACCTACTACATGTGGGGCGCACCCTTCACGCTGAAAACGACGATCAAGTAAACACACGGAAAAGGGAGACGGTATGTACCGTCTCCCTTCTGCGTGTCGAAAAACCGGGGAGGTGTCGGAGGGCCCGCAGGCCCTCTGACTGCAATCGTATCCGACGGGTTTCCGGCGGGGCGTGGTGTTTCCGCTTGCGGAAACATGCCTTACACGTAGGAACGGTCGGGAGCGAAGCGACCAGTGACGGAGTGCAAAACCTCGAAAAAGTGCCTAAAGCACTTTTTCGACTCCCAATTCAGCCGTTGGGCTGCAGGGTGTCCCAGCCCTCTGCGGGCTCTGAGGGGGCTGCGGCCTCCACGGGGATGAAGCCGCGGGCTGCCATGCCGGAGATCTCCGTTTCTACGTAGAGCCAGTCGCCCATGGTTGCAAGGCAGGTGACTTCCTCCCCTGCGTTCAGCGTCGCCAGCTTCTTGCAGGAGTTGAGGGGATCGTCGGTCAGCCAGGTGGCGTCCGTCACCGTGTAGGGGATATTCGCCCAATACAGCTGGCGGACGGAGGCGTTGCGCGGCAGGACGGAGGCGTCCACATAGCCAAAGCGCATCTGCCCGCTGCTGATGTCATACTGCACGAGCACCCAGCCGTTCTCCTCGCCGAAGATCTGCACCCAGTCGTTGGTGGACATGACCGCCTTGCCGCCCGCGGGACGATAGCTGTCGCGGCCGGGGGCGCTGTAGACGTCGTACTTTTCGCCCGTGCGGAGGTTCATTTCCACCGGGGAACGGAGGGCATTGGGATCGCCCTGGTTCTTCGGGATCACCGGCGCGACGGTCAGGATCGCGTCTGCCTCCTCCGGGGTCTTGGGGTAGTAGCGATGATTGAAGGCCTCAAAGGATGCGTCGTAGATGCCGTAGACCGTCCTGGAGCCTTCATATGCCAGATCCTCATAAATATGGTACACAATGCTGCCGTCGCGGATGACCGAATCATACGACGGCCCGCCCTCAGTGCCGTACACCATGCCGTCAAAGAGAACCTTGCGTCCGTCATATTTCAGGCTGATGGTGTATATGTCCCTTACCGGGAAATTGCCGTAAACAAGGTCGATATCATTCTGCAGGTCAAAATGGATGGTGGGGATAATGTCGCCATCCGGAACCGCGTTGTGATTACGTCCGGTGATGCGCCACTGCCCGCTGCGCTTCTGCAGCACGCACAGCACATTATGCTCGCCTTTCTGGACGATCACCATGCCCAGCGGCTCGCCGTCAATGATAACCCCCTCGTCGGCCAGGAAGCACGCGTAGCCCTCGCCCTCCGTATTGGAGCGGGCAACCTGATATCCTTCCCACGCAGGAACGTCAAACAGCGCTTCGATCTCCTCTGGAACAGTATCCGCCAGCGCCATTGCAGTACACAGGGCCAGCAGCATCGCCAGCATCAGCAGGAATCGTTTCTTCATCTTCATCCACCGCTTTCTTGTTTTGGTAAACAGCTGTCACCTATAAAACGGCGGCGGTAGGAAAATCCTTCCCGGGAGGGAATATTTTTTCACAAAAAGCGGACAGCCCGTGAAGAGCTGTCCGCTGCGTATGTGAGTCGGGATCAATCGTCCAGGAAGCGGGTCATCATGTAGCCCGTATAGCCCTTGTAGCGCACCTTCGTCCAGGTGCTGCCGTGGGAAAGGACGGTCACATCCGAGCCGTGGGGAACCTTCACCAGCACCTTGCCCGTCTGCTGAGAGGGGGCATTGCGCAGGTTGACGAAGGTGCGGTCAGGATGCACGACCTCCATCGTGGGGTTTGTTTCCACATTGTAGAGGGTCAGATAATCGGTCATCATGTAGCCGGTCTTGCCGCCCACCTTGACCTTGCACCACTGGGTGCCGGGCTCCAGGATGGTGACCTTCGTGCCGTTACCGTAGGAGCCCAGGGCCTTGCTGTCCTTGGAGGCGGACTTGCGCAGGTAGAGCTTCTGGTTCTTACCGGGGTTGCTGACCACGCCGTAGGGGCTGCCGGAGGAGCTGGAGCTGCTGCCCGAGGACGAGCTGCCCGAGGAGCTGCCGCCGGAAGAAGACGAACCGGAAGAGCCGCTGGTCTTCTTCACGATGCCGTCGGTCAGG
Organism: Clostridia bacterium; assembly: GCA_017399225.1. The sequence goes on from JAFQEB010000086.1 coordinate 41,927, forward strand.
AAATCGGAATCCATGAAGCCGACCGTACCATCGTAGATGACCTTCCACCAGTCGTCACCCTTCTGGATGATCATAACGTAGGCGCCGTTTTTAACCGACTTGAGGGTATTGTAGGAAGTGCCGGGGCCCTGGCGCAGACGCAGGGAGCCGCCGTTCTTCGTGGTGATGGTCGCCACATCCGGCGAATAGGTGGTGTACTTCTTATTGATAAAGGAAGCGTCGAAGTAGCCGATCAAGCCGTCTACGGACACATGATACCAACCGTTTTGCTCGCTGAGGAGGATGCAGGGCGTGCCGTCATTGTACTGGCCCAGGATCTTCGCCGAGCGGCTGGCCGATTTGCGCAGGTTCAGATAATTGGCATGATCCACGATGCCGATGGTCCCTTTGGCAGCTGCGGCAATGTAGACATAATTCTTGCTCATGTAGCCCGTGCGGCCGTCAGGCGCCTTCACCTTATAGAAATTGCCGCTTTCGCCGGTGATGCGCATCCAGGTTCCTTCATCATAAGCGCCCAGCCGCTGCGTCTGGCTGGAGGGGCCGCTGCGCAGGTTGACAGATCTCGCGCCGTCCACCACGCCGAAGCGCAGGGATTCCGCCAGGGCCGCACCCGACGCCAGCAGCATCACAAGTGCTGCCAGGATCGCCAGGAGGCACTTTCTGCTCCACTTCATCCCGTGTATCCTCCTTCATACCGCCTCTTTTGAGGCATATGATCTATCTTATGCAGTCAGCGAAATTCACCGCTGCAAGAATCTCCCAAATATATTATACGACAGATTTGTAAAAAAGCAATGCGAACAGCAAGAATTTCCTCTTCTCATTCGTCTTTATCTGTGAACGAACGCTGAACGACCTCTGCCGGGCGCTTGTTTCCGGCAGAGCAAGGAGGTTTTATCCATGAAGAAACTGCTGCCCCTGCTGCTATGCCTGCTGGCGCTGGCCCTCCCCGCCTTTGCTGAGCCGATGGTCTCTGCGGACGGCTACACCGCCTATCTGGGCCAGAGCAACCATATGTACCTGCAGGACCCCACCGGCGCCGTCAAGGTGCTGCGCTACCCCATTACGGACGTGATCTCCATCGCCAACGGCAACGTCTACGCCATCGCGCAGGACGGCCGGCTCTTCGGCATCCGCCTGGACGGCACCCAGACGCTGGTGCTTGCCGACAAGCCCACCGAGGCCGATATCGCCAAATACGCCGTCAAGCCCGCATACGAGCTGGAGAACGGCGCCCTCTATGCCCTGAAGGCTGACGGCGCCCGGATGATCATCGCCTCCTCCGTCACCGCGGCTGCCCAGAGCGAGGATCGGCTGTTCTTCATCACCCAGACCCAGACAGGCGTCACCAGCCTGAAGTCCGTGCAGCTGGAGGCGCTCCAAATGGCCGTCACGACGCCCGTGCCGACCCAGCTGGGCATGGGCGTGGAGAATCCCCTGAGCATGACGGCGACTGCGGACGCCCTGGCCATCGTGGGCAGCGATCACAGCGTGACGGTCGTCAGCCTGATCGACCTGAGCCGCCGGGAATACCCCGCCATTTCGCAGGAAACCGCCGGCGCGCTGTGCATCGGCAGCGAGGTGCTGCGCTACACCCGCACCCCCGAGGGCGGCTGGGTGACTGAATCCGACGAGCAGCTGCCCACCCTGACCCTGGTGGGCGAAACAGTCTCCAAGGCCACCAATGTCCCCACTGCGACGCCCACGCCTACCCCGACCCCCACGCCCACCAAGCGCCCCACCGCCACGCCCCGACCCACCGCGACCCCCGCGCCCGAGGAGGAATACCCCCGCCTGGAGTACGGCGACAAGGGCAGCGCCGTGCGCACGCTGCAGCGCCGCCTGCAGGCCCTGGGCTACCCCGTGGGCAAGGTGGACGGCACCTGGGGCGAAAACACCCAGCTGGCCGTGAACCTGTTCCAGTGTGCCATCGGATACAAGGAGCGCAGCTATGCCTCCAGCGCCATGCAGGAGAGGCTATACAGCCGCAAGGCTCCCAAGTATGACCCCTACGCACCCCTGCGCAACGGCGACGAGGGCACGGACGTGAAGCTCCTGCAGAAGGCGCTGTTCGACCTGGGATATCTGGGCACGGACGAAAAGGAAGAGGTGGACGGCAAGTACGGCAAGCGCACCGCCCAGGCCGTGATGGAATTCCAGATGGCCGTCGGCGGCCCGACCCTGAGCGTCACCGGCATTGCCGATGCGGACACGCTGATGATCCTCTACGGCAGCAATCCGCCCCGCAACCCGGCCCTTTCCACCCCCACCGACCCCAACTACCCGGAGTTCATTCTCCCCGGCACGCCCGGCAACCCGGTGGTCCCGCCCGTCACCACGTCGACCGACCTCGTCATCACCTTCACGCCGGATCGCTAAAGGCGTCGGATACCGGCCAGGGCAAACCGCTGCGGCTTGACAAACTGAACCGCCCGGCTCCGGATAAGGAGTCGGGCGGTTCAATGCATCGACAAAGTGCTGAAGGCACTTTGTCGAGATATCGCACTCACTCACTGGTCGATCGGCCATCACTGAGCGAGCTCAGCGCTGGCTATGTTCGGCAAATGCAAGCATTTGCTCTCACTAGTCGGCGCACGCGCCTCCCTCCTCCCGGCCGTTCGTTCGTGTAAGGAAGCTTTTCCTAACGGAAAAGCGCGAAAATCGCCGCGCATGTCGCCGATTTTCGATCTAAAGTCGAAGGGCTTGCGAGCCCTCCGATACCTCCCGGGGTTTGTCGATGGTCTGAACCGCCCGGCTCCGGATAAGGAGTCGGGCGGTTCAAAGTATCATGGGGTCAGTCCTCGCAGACATGCTCCATCCCCTGCCGGAGGAGCGTAGCCACATGGTCGTCTGCAAGGGCATAGAAGATGGTCTTTCCCTCCCGGCGCGCCCTGATCAGATGCGCCTGCTTGAGGATGCGCAGCTGATGGGACACCGCCGACTGGGTCATCCCCAGCAGCTTTGCCAGATCGCACACGCAGACCTCCGCCGTCAGCAGCACATAGAGGATCCGCACGCGCGTTCCGTCGCCGAACACCTTGAACAGCTCAGCCAGCTGCAGCAGCGTTTCCGTTTCCGGCAGTTCCCGCTGCACACGGGCTGCTACCTCCTCATGCACGCACAGATAGCCGCAGGTTTCGATATCTGCCACCCTTGCACCCTCCTTCACATGTACATTCATTCATATTATAGCAGGCTTTGTGCGAAAACGCAAACAGCTTTGCGGCATTCGGGCAAATGCGTCACATTGTTACACAGATTCCTTGCAATACAGGGGATTTGTATGCTATAATCAGAATTGATGTTTTCTGCCCGTTCGGGCATGTACTTATCGAAAAAGGTTGGTGACCCTGATGCGCAAATTCCTGCTCCTGCTGCTTTGCCTTCTGTGCCTGTGCGCACCTGCGCTGGCTGATTCCTTCACCTTTGATGATTTCAGCGCAGCGTGTGAGATCGACGGAAGCAAGTATACCATCATCACGCCTGAGAATATCGCAAACCATGTGGACTGGCTCAGCGCCCGCGGGCTGACGCAGGAGGGCGTGCTGGCAGACTGGGCTGCACGCGGCGTGCAGCTGCAAGCCTGGACCACCTCCGGCGACGCATGTCTGGAGATCACCGCCGTACAGGACGCCTTTGCCTCCCAGTACTACGACGTGAACCAGATCTCCGTGGACGAGCGCAAGACCTATCGCCTGGGGCATTCCTCCGACAAGGACGGCTTCTACCGCGCGCAGGGCTATGATTACTCCTCCGCCCAGTGGAAGGATACCAGCCGCACGGGACGCTTCCTGCAGCTGCAGTATACCCGCACCCTGAACGGCGAGACCTACCGCGGCTATGCCCGGAAGACGATCCGCAACGGCTACAGCATCCAGCTGGATTACCAGGTGTATGGCCGCAGCCTCAAAAACTCGGACAACAATGCCCTCAACGACGTGATGGACACCTGGGAGTTCCTGGAGATCTTCCCCCGCCCCGCTACCAGCGTCTCCAAGCTCATCTTCTCCACCCGTCCCCCGGCGGAGACCAACACGGGCAAATTCACCGTGGAGGGCACCGGCGCGGCAGGCCTGCGGATCATCGGCGTGGTGATGCGCATGACCTCCTCCGACGCGCAGCAGTTTGAGGTCGTCATCGGCAAAAACGGCAAGTTTGAGCTGGATATCAAGCTGCCCCGCGAGGGTAACTGGCTGATGACCTACACCGTGGAAAACGGCTCCGTCGTCGTGGAGGAAGGCATTTTCGACCCCATCACCTATCAGAAGGATCTGCTGCCCATCTCCTTCAGCGGCGAGCTGCCCACCGTTCTGACCGGCAGGGAGCTGACCATCTCCGGCCTGACGATGAAGCAGACCCGCGTGCAGTGCATCGTTGACGGCCGCTATCAGAAGTCCATCACCACCAACAACTCCGGCAAGTTCTCCTTTACCATCGACACCAGCGAGGAGGGCAATTACAACATCACCCTCGTTTTTGAAAAGAAGGGCTACACCAGCCGCCGCTTCCAGACCGAAGCGACCCGCACCTTCACCGAGGCCGACCTGCGGGAAAAGATCCGCACCGAGGCCGTCAAGCCCGCCTACAAGCAGCTCACCGACAAGCTCAGCGGCTACACCGGCCGCTACATGGTCTACACCCTGCACGTCAAGAGCATCGAGCAGACCCCCACCGGCTATCTGATCCTCGCCGGGATGAGCAAGACCAAGGCCGGCGTGTACTCCAACATGGTGGCTATCCGCACCAGCGAGGCCCCGGCGGTGTATGAGGGGTCCTCTGCGCAGATGTACCTGAAGTGTCTGGGCTCCTATGACGTCGTCTCCGACGCCGGCAGCCAGAGCTATCCCTACTTCGACCTGCAGTGGGTGGAGTAAACGCAGCACCGGACGCACCCGGAGCGATGCTGCCCGATGGATGAATTTGAGGAGGCATAGCCATGGATTTTCTCAAGACGCTGCTGGCCTATGCAGCGCTGCTTTCGACCCTTGCCGTGCAGGAGGGCCCGCAGCCCCAGACCGTTCCCACACCCACGATGCTGCCCCCCAGCGTCACGGCGACCCTTGTCCCCCACCAGACGGAGGCGCCCACCGCGACCCCCTCGCCCACGCCTCCGCCCGTGCCGACCATCACCCCCAACCTGAACTACGAGACCCTTGAGTTCAACATGCGGGGCAATGACGTGCGCAAGCTGCAAAAGAAGCTGATCGAGCTGGGCTACATGCCCGAGGGCTCCGCCGACGGCGCATACGGCTACCAGACCTACAATGCCGTCCGGGATTTCCAGAGTGCCAACGGCCTGAGCGCCGACGGCGTGGCCGGCCCCGCAACGCTGACGAACCTGTACCAGAACAAGAACGTGCGGCCCAAGATGACCGCGACCGTCGCGCCCACGGCAACGCCCACCCCGACGCTGCCGCCCCTGCCGACGCCCGACGCCTGGGTCGCCACGCCCGTGCCTGTGACCCCCGTGCCCGAAACCCCTGTACCCGAGACCCCTGTACCCGAGACCCCCGTGCCCGAGACCCCCGTGCCGGAGGTCGGCGTGCAGGAGCTGCCCATGCCGGAAGAAACCGCTGCCCTGCCGGAATTCCCGGATACCCTGTCCCAGCCCGCAATGCTGGGCCTGACGGAGGTGCCCGACGCCCTGATCATCTCCGGCAATACCGGCAAGGCGCTGGCCATGGCACAGACAGTGGACGGTGTGGTAGTGCCCCTCAAGCCCCAGCTGTGGCAGAATGCCGCCGGCAACGCGGTGATGCTGCTGCGCGATCTGGCAGACTGCTATGAGGGCTGGAGCTTCACAGGCTCCGCAGCGGACGGCCTCTACACGCTGGAAGCCGCCGGCTATGCCGTGACGATCCAGTTTGCCGGCAACGGCGTACTGGTCACCGTGGACGGCGAGGTCACGACCCTCACGACTGCCGATGTGCAGCTGCAGGGCGGCGCGCTCTATGTGACGGACGAATTCCTGCGGGCCACGCTGAAGGCGCAGACCATTTTCGATGAGGAGGAGCGCTCCCTGGTACTCTTCGTCACGGAAAAGAGCTTCGCCCAGGCCACCGACTGATCCTCCGAAACGCACGATCCCCCGGACGGCGAGCAAAATGCTCCTGTCCGGGGGATCTTCATATTCGTTTATGCGTGCCGTGGGCGCTTCAGATTCAGCGCAGGCCGCTCCAGTATCCGCCAGCTGAGGCAGGACAGCGGCAGCACCAGCGCCAGCGTCAGCGCAAAGCACCACAGCGGGTGCAATCCCGGCGCCACATGGTAGATCAGCTGCTGAACGGGGTAGCTGTACACATACATGCCAAAGGACAGATCCCCGATGCGCTCAAAGCCGCTGAGCAGGGGCGACGCCGCCAGATAGCAGATCAGGTACGGCAGGGCCACGACATGCACGACCCGGAGGAACCCGAAGCAGCCGCCCAGCACCAGCGCCAGCAGCGCGATCACCGCCAGGTACCAGCGGCGGGGCAGCGCCCGATCCCGGTAGGCGTACAGCAGGGTGCCGGAGAAGAAATACAAGCCCGTTTCCACAAACCGCGGATAGTTCCAGTGGCTGAGCACCCACAGGCGGGTATCCTGGGCGTCCCACAGGCGCACGCCGAAGCCCGAGAGCAGCACATGCAGCACGAGGAAAACAGCGTAGAGCACAATGTAGGTAGGTCGGCGGCGGTTCAGCGTCGTAAGGATCAGCAGCGCCATGAGCAGGTACAGGCTGATCTCATGCTTGATCGTCCATAAGCTGACGTTGAGGCTATGGGTGGGGTTCTGTGCGAACACGCCCGAAACGCCCCATTGCTCGCCCTGGACGTTCAGGGTCAGCCAGTTCCAGATCCAGGAGAAGGGGCCGTTCTCCTCCAACTGCAGATACCGGGCATAGGTGCCCTCGTAGGCCAGCCCGCCGATGATCAGCGCGGAGAAGACCAGCGCAAACAGGAAGGCCGGCAGGATGCGCAGCGCCCGGTTGCGCAGGAAGACCAGCACATTACGGCTGCGAGCACTGCTCTGGCAGATCAGGAAGCCGCTGATGGTCAGGAAGCCGTCCACCGCCAGCGTGCCCTCGTTCATCTGTCCGCCCGTGAGGCGGTTGAGGGGCGTGGCCTGGCCCAGCAGCGTGTAGCAGTGCGTAAGGATCACCAGCGCCGCCAGCAGGAAGCGCATCAGGTGAAAGCTGTTCCGCCCGGAGCTGTAGGGTGCATCCCGCATATCACTTCGCCTCCTGTCCCTTTCTGTGCCTGCAGCGCAGGCCCGTATGCAGGTATTGTAGCATCTTGGGGCGGGAATTGTCAATTAAGAGGGAGGCATATCCGCGCTGCCGGGCACATACCCTTTTGCAAAGGCAGCCGGAAGGGAGTGTGCACGATGAGCCTGTCAGACCTGCGGCAGAAGGACGTGATCAACACGCGGGACGGCCGCTCCCTGGGGCGGGTGATGGACATTGAGTTCTGCATCTGCGACGGGCGCGTGACCGCCCTTGTCGTGCCCGGAGAATTCTGCCTGGGCGCGCTGCTTCGGGGCGAGCGCACCGGCATCGTCATCCCCTGGGAAAAGATCTGCAAGATTGGGGATGATGTGATCCTGGTGGATGTACCGGAGCTTTGCTGAATGCAAAAAGCCCGGAAATCCCGGGCCGTTTTTCTATATATATTATACCACATGCCAGCAGTCAAAACAAGTCTTGTTCTTTGGCGCGGCCCGACGTATAATGGCCCGCAAAGGAGATGATCTCATGACGCTGTACCACGGCAGCTCCGTTCCCCATCTGACTGAGCTGAAGCCCTTTCTGTCCAATCACGAAAAGCCCTTTGTCTACCTTACCGACGACCCGACGCTTGCTCTGCTCTATGCCCATAACCCCATCGCCCGCCCCGGCGGATTCTTCCCCTACTGGTTTGACAAATCCGGGCAGCTGCATTACGATGAGTTCTTTTCCGGCCAGACAAGCCTGATTTACAAGCATCACGACGGCTGGGTTTACTCTGCCGAAACGCAGGATCTGCCCCGCCTGGACAAGATGCCCTGGGTGTATCTGTCCAGCACGCCGGTGCCGCTAAGGGGCGCAGAACACATTCCCGACCTGTACCGGGCGCTCTTGGACGCTGAAAAGGTGGGACGCATCATCATTCACCGTTACGAGGATATTCCTCCGAAACAGCAGGAACGCCACCGACAAGTCGTCCGGCGTTCCTTTGCCGACCACGGTGAGGATGACTACATGCGCTTCATGCGCACCTACATGCCCGAGCTATTCTGATCACAACAGCCGGAGGACACATCATCCTCCGGCTGCAAGATTATTCCGGTACATCCTCCGCATCCATGAGCGGAACGCCCTTTTCCTTCAGCGCCTTGGCCAGCGCCCCCTGTCCGGCGATGCGCACGCCGGAAAAGGTACCGTCGTAGATCTGCTTCACGCCGCAGGTCGGGCTGCGGGACTGAAGGATCGCCAGATCGATCTGCTTTCCATCAATGGCCGCCAGTGCCCGCTGCACCCCAAGACGGAAGGCCTCCGTACAGTCGTCGCCGTCCCGGGTCAGGACGCGGTCGCCCACCCATTCCACCGGCTTGCGGGGACAGGGCAGGCCGCCCAGCATCTCCGGACACACGGGGATAATCTCGTGGCCGTCCACATAGCGCAGAACGCGTTCATTGCGGTTGTTGCCGCCGTTGTATTTGCAGTTTTGGCCCAGCAAACAGGCGCTGACAAGAATGGTCATGATGTCCTCCAATCCAAAAGGCTCTCCTTTGGGGAGAGCTGGCAGCCGCTTGTCGGCTGACTGAGAGGGGGCTCTTCGAGCTGCATATAAGCCCTCTCACCCGCTCCCGCGGGAGCTCTCCCACAGGGAGAGCCTTTGAAGTTAGTTTTCCAGCAGGCGTTCCTTCGTTTCCCGGCCCTCGCGAAGCAGCGCCATCATGCCGTCGCGGTCGCCCGCCCGCAGCGCGTCGCGGTACTCGGTCACCCGCCGGACAAGATCCTCCACCACGGGCAGCAAAGCCTCCCGGTTGTCAAAGAAGAGCTCCGTCCACATGGTTTCGTTCAGCTTGGCCACGCGGGTCATGTCCGCAAAGGAGCCCGCAGAAAAGCCGCGGTGCTTATCCGCCATGGGGCACTTGACATAAGCGCTGGAAACGATGTGCGCCAGCTGGGAGGTGTAGGCGATCATCTCATCGTGAGTTTTGGGATTGGTGAACTGCACCCTGCGGAAGCCCAGATCCAGGAAGAAATCGCGGGCATATTGCAGCAGCTCCGGCTCGTCCAGGCCGTCGGTGCACAGGATCATGCTGGCGCCGTCGAAGAGATCATCCCGGGCATAGCGGAAACCGGAATGCTCGCGGCCTGCCATGGGGTGCCCGCCGAGGAAATGCCACTCCCCTGCCCGGCTGATCGGCGTCAGCTCCGCGCAGATGGACTGCTTCACGCCGCCGCAGTCGATGACGAGGCAGCCGGGCTTGAAATCCGCCGCATGGGCCTTGACCCACTCGACGATAGCGCCAGGGTAGAGACTGACCAGCACCATGTCGCAGGTGCGCAGCGTCTCGTCGGTCAGCTCTGCGTCAATGGCGCTCATCAGAAATGCCTGCTGGATGGTCTGCTGATTCAGGTCGCAGCCATACACCGTATGCGCCGTATGCAGCTTGATGGTACGGGCCAGCGAGCCGCCGATGAGGCCCAGGCCGATAATCGCGATATTCATGGGGAAACCCTCCGTTCTACAGTGCTACAAGGTGTAGTTTCGACAGAACGGAGGGTTTTCCTTTCTTTTGCCGGATTAGAACAGAGGAAGGACAATTACTGCCACTCGGGGACGGCAGCGCGAAGTTCTGCTAACTTGTCATAGTCGTATTCGACTGGTTTGCCAAACTCCGGCACAGGTTTCGGGCCATTCAAATAAGCCAAATAGGCTTCCATTTCAGGAGAACAGGTAGGCACTTCGTCACCGTGTTTGTAGATGAGTTCCTGTCCATCGCTATACTCCACCCAAATCTCCCGAATGGGATTAGGATCGTATATAAAGAAATTTTCTCTGCCAATCCGTTTGTTCTCCTTCTCCACCTCTTCTTTTGTCATTCGTACCCAGCCCTGTTCCTCCCAGCCACCAAGTACGCTGGTGCAATAACCACCATACATCTTCTCGTACTTTTCGTTGCCAAGCAGAACGATCGTCCGTCTGGGGTGCAGGGTTATCACGCCGATCGTAGCGTCAACTCCCCAGCCAGGACCGATAGACACATCATTTCGCGCCTGGTCATACACAACAAGCCCACTGCCATCGGACGTTTTATACAGTTGTACCGAAACTTCGTTTTTCTTCATGAGGATACGCTGATGTATCGTCAGTTCATCCCAAAGCCAACCACCGCCGAACAGCAGCAGATAACACATCACAATGCAGATGATGATCGACCAAAGAACACGCTTCCTGCGCTTCTTCTTCACGGCCTTGGCCGCCTTTTCCATCTCCGCACGTTCCTTTTCCTGATTCGCCCGGGGCAGCTCCACCTTCATTGCGCCATAAGTCAGCGCACATTCCGTGCATTCTGCGATATGCTCGTCCACATATTGCTGGCTCTCCTCGCTTGCCACGCCGTCGATCACCAGGGGCATCAAGTCCTTGGCTACATTGCATTTACTCTTCATATAAATGCTCCTCCTTTGCCATTTGCTGCAATGCCTGCCGAGCCCGGTAGTAGGTCACCCGCGCCCAGCTTTCCGATTTGCCGAAGAGGCTGCCGATCTGGCTGTGACTCAAATCACCGAAGGTTCGCAGGGTGAAGACCTCCCGCATGGGTTCCGGCAGGCGGTGTACCAGGCGGTGGGCCGCCATCACCCGGTCGCTGCTGACCAGCGCATCCGTCACGTCGTCCGCTGAAGCCTGTGCAGCGGTTTCCAGCGGCAGCAGCTCCTTCTTGCGCACGGCATTGTACAGCTGCCTTTTGGCGATGGTACACAGCCAGGTCGATATGCTTGCCTGCCCGCGGAAGTCTCCCCAGTGCCGGAACGCCTGATAGAAGGTCTCCTGGGTAAGCTCCTCGGCCAGGTGGCTGTTTCCGCACAGCCGCAGGAGGAACGCATGGATCATCTGCCGGTATTCCTGGTAGGTCTGTTCAAAGTCAGCGGCCATGAGAGGTTCCTCCTTTCGCAGTTTTCAAGCGCGCTTTCATCAATTAGACACGCATCCCGGCAAAACGTTACAGCAAAAAACGCCCGTGCAGAAAATTGCACAGGCGATGATTTTACGCAGTCTTTTCCTGCGTGACGGTTTCCTCTGCCTTCTCGACCTTGGGCACATGGTACTCGCACTTGGGGTCGAAGCGGACGGACTCAGGCGGAAGCTCCAGCTCCTCGGGGTGGTTGAGGAGGTAGTTCATCGTGCCGAAGAACTGGGCGTAATGCGCACCGGAGCAGACGCGCTCGTCAGCCGTGATGCCGATGGGCAGGAAGCGCTTCATGCGGGTGACGCCCTTCTCCATCACTGCGATGCGCTCCAGGGTGCCCATGCCGAAGAACAGGCTGGTGGAGCCGAAGTTGTAGATGTGATGGTTGACATGGTGCAGGCCGATGGAGGCGTTGTTGGTGATGTACATGGAGGTGTGGAAGGGCAGCTCATCCAGCAGCGCGCCGGGGCACAGGCCGTAGCGGTCCAGCAGGCGCACCAGGCCGACGATGGCCGTGGGCAGGCCGGGAATGGCAAAGAGCAGCTTCACCAGCTTATCCACAAAGTTCTGGTTCTCCACGCCGCGGCTGCCCTCAATGACCTTGTTCATGCGGTCACGGACGTCGAAGATGGTATCGGTCAGGTCGAACTTGATCTTCACCGCCGTCTCGCCCGCATCGGGATCGGTCATGTCCTTGAGCATGGTGAAGGACACCGTGCAGTTGTTGCGGGAGAAGAACTGCTTGTTCATGATGTAGCGGTTGATCTCCGGGTGCTGGGAAACGGTGCGAACGAAGGCCGCAATGATGATCTGCATGAAGGTGATCTTCTCGCCCTCTGCGCCCTTCTTGGCAATGTAGCGGGCCATGAGCTCGTAGTCCGCCTTGTGCTGCAGGAACACCTGCGCGTCACAGCGCATGGGCATCAGGTAAGGGGTAATGCGAACGACGGGGTCGATGTCCTTGACACGGCGGCCGTCCGGTCGGAATCCAAACATGGGCATTCTCCTCTTTTGCAATCTGGGCGACGGTATGATGACGAATGAATGAAAAAATGCAAGTCGCCTGCTTCTATTGTAATGGTTTCGCGGGATTTGTCAACAAAAATCGGCTGCGCAGGCTGCAATTCGCATCGCACAGCGGCCCCTTGCAATTTTTGTGCAAATGGAGTATCCTTAAAGCAGCAGTCGCGCCGCTGCGGTATACGGCGCTATGAGGAGGAAGATCCGCAATGAAGGAACCGATTCTCGTTATTCTGGCAGCAGGTATGGGCTCGCGCTACGGCGGGCTGAAGCAGATGGATCCCATCGGCCCCTCGGGCGAGGTGATCCTGGATTACAGCATCTTTGATGCACGGCGCGCAGGCTTCAAGCGCGTGGTGTTCCTGATCAAGCATGAGATCGAAAAGGACTTCCGCGAGGTCGTGGGCAGCCGGATCGAGCCGCACATGGAGGTCACCTATGCCTTCCAGCAGCTGGATATGATCCCGGAGGGCTGCCGGATCCCCGAGGGCCGCGTAAAGCCCTGGGGCACCGGCCACGCCGTGCTCTGCTGCCGCGATGTGATCGACGCACCCTTCCTGGTCATCAACGCCGACGATTATTACGGCGTGGAGGCCTACCGCACCGCATATGAGACGCTTTGCAGCCTCCGGGATGACGACAAGGCCCGCTATTTCATGATGGGCTATCAGCTCAAGAACACGCTGACGGAAAACGGCTCCGTCGCCCGCGGCGTATGCACCGTTGACGCGGAGGGCAACCTCACCACCGTCACCGAGCGCACCCACATCATCTCCACCTGCGACGGCCCGCTGTACACCGAGGACGGCGATGTCTATCACCGTCTGAGCGCTGACGCCCCGGTGAGCATGAACATGTTCGGCTTCACGCCCAGCCTGATCGAGGAGATGGCCCGCGAATTCCCCCGCTTCCTGCAGGAGACGGTGCCGGGCAATCCGCTGAAGGCGGAATACTTCCTCCCCGGCGTGGTCAACGGAATGCTGAACAAGGAAACAGCCACGGTGAAGGTCCTGACCTGCACGGAGAAGTGGTACGGCGTCACCTACCGGGAGGACAAGCCCCTGGTGATGGCCGCCCTGCGCCGCATGGCGGAGGAGGGCCTCTATCCCACGCCGCTGTGGGGCTGATCTTCCACTGCGAAAACCACATAGATAATGCCCCTGCGCCATCGTGGCGCAGGGGCTGCATTTTACTGCCCGTACACATAGGGCATATTGTGCTGGATGGTCTTCTGGTACATCTTGTAGTCCGAGGTATGGAGCAGCTCCCGGCCAACCTCCTGGCCGCTCTGGTAGTAGACCTTGTAGGTCTCCACCCGGTAGCCGGTGCGGGGCTTGACTGTCTGCTTCTCCGTGCCGTACTCCAGCTCGGGGTTGTACACATAGAGCGTTTCGGAGGGCGGCTCCTTGGTGTAGACGACCTCGCTTTCCAGATCGATGCTCGCGCCGTCGCCAAGGCTCATGCCGTAGATCTCCGTGGTGACGGTCTTGTTGGACTTATCGCAGCGGGCAACGATGAAGATCGGCCAGTCCGTATCATTACGGAACTTGAAGTCCAGGTTGGGCCAGTTGACCGTGGCGTCCTCGCCCTTGGGCACATAGTCGGAGGGCCATGCGTGGGGCTTGCGGGTCACAATGGTCAGGTTGGCGCGCACCACGGCATTGAAAAGGGTGGTGCTGGTCTGGCAGACGCCGCCGCCGATCTCGTCGAAGGTCTCGCCGCCCGCGATGGCTGCAGCGGGCCTGTAGCCTTTGGCCTCGGTACGCTGGCCCGTCGCTGCGTTGAAGGAGAAGGTCTCCCCCGGCAGGACGGTCGTGCCGTTGATGGCCTCCGCCGACAGGGCGATGTTGGTCGTGCGGTTCGTATTGCCGGTCTTCTTGGTCGTGAAGGAAGAGATGAGCCCGAAGCGGTTCATCAGCTCCGCCTTGGTCACGGAGGCCAGGACTACTTGCGGCTCCACGCGGATGGTGCCGCTGTAAACGCCGCTGTCCAGCCACTGGGTCACTTCCTGATAAATGGCGTCCGCATCGATATACACGCCGGATTCATCGCTGTTGAAGGTGAAGCGCTTTGTGCTCTGATCAAAGGCGGCCACGGAGGCGTTGACGGGCTCCCGGTTGATGGACTGGGCAATGCCGTCCACCATGCTCCGGACGGTCTCCCGGTCATAGGTGGTAACTGTATAGAGGCCCACGGGCTGCTGGAGGGTCTGCTGCACGGTGTTCAGGCGCTGCTTAAAGGGCGTCACGCCCGTACCGCGGATGGCATCCGTGTTGCCGCGACCGATGGCATAGGCCTGGGCGACCACCTCATCCACATTGCGGTACAGGGGCACATTCCCCGAGTCAATGGACCAGGTGTACTCGCCGACATTCACGCCGATGGCAAAGCTGCTGCCCTCGCCCCCCGGCACGCCGTAGACCGCCTGGGCAGCCTCCTCCCGGGTCATGCCGCCCACATGCACGCCGTCGATGAATACGCCGTCATAGATCCGCCCGGTATCAAGGACGCTCCGCCAGCTGTTGAAGGCGTCGATGGCGTCCTGATCCTTCATGATCACGCTGCCGTTGACAAAGGCGTAGCTGGGCATCGAATCGTATTCCAACCCGAGCCACTGGGGCGCGGCAAAGGCGACCAACGCGCCGCTGCACATCAGGCAGATGACCGACACCGCCAGCCACAGCCCGGTATGCCGGTTCTTGCTTTTCTTCTTCCGCTGCTTTGAAACGGGCTTCGCGCCGCTTACGACCTGCTGGTCGAAATCGCTGTAAGCGCGCTGGGTACGCTTTATCTGCTGGGGCTGCCAGGCAGAGTAGTCCGCCTGCATCTGATGCTGGCGTGCCTGCAGCTCAGCCGAGCGGCCGATCGGCTGCCGGGTGCGGGGCTTGCGCGCCTGGCCTGCCGGGGTCACATCCGCAGGCTTCTGCGCATACCGGTCCGCCCGGCGGTTCCTGCCCGATTGAGGCGTCTGAGTCATAGGTTCCTCCTGTGAAATCCTGTAAGAAAGACAAAAGCGCCGGCGGTTGCTTCTCCGCGCGCGCTTTTATCATCTGCATTCATATTCAGTCTTGTCCGGTATGGGCCATGCGATAGGAAAGCTGCTGCAGGCTGTCCATCAGATGGACGTTGACTACCAGCATATCCTCCGGGTGCGCGAGATCAGCGGGAGCAAAATTCCAGATCGCCCGGACGCCGCATTCGTAAAGGCGGTGGAGAGTATCCTGCGCAAAGCGCTTGGGCAGCGCCAGCACGGCAATATCCACATGATGCTCCTTCAGGAAATCGGCCAGCGTATCCATATGATAAACGGGAACGCCGTCCTGCTCGGTGCCGACGCGGTCCTCCGCCACGTCGAACATGGCGATGGTCTTGAAGCCCTCGCGGGTGAAGCTGGGATAGCGCGCCACAGCGCAGCCGATATGGCCCGCGCCGATGATGATGACGATATGCTCCCGGGTCAGCCCGAGGATCTCGCCGATATGGCCCTTGAGCTCCGACACCCGATAGCCGTAGCCCTGGCGGCCAAAGCCGCCGAAGCAGTTGATGTCCTGGCGGATCTGGGAGGGGGTCAGATTCATGCGCTCGCCCAGCTCCTGGGAGGAAATCTGCATCACGCCTGCCGCCTCCAGCTCACGCAGGTGGCGATAGTAACCCGGCAGTCGACGGATCACCGCATCGGAAACACGGCCAGCCATACCCGTTCCTCCTTCATCTCAAGCATCATAATTGGTTGTGCTTAACAGAAAAATTATAGCACACTTTTTCTGGAATTGCAACCGGCCGGAGAGGCGCATTTTTTCACCTGCGGTGATTGCGCACCTCGCCGCGCAGGATATCCCCCGCGCGCACCCGGCACGGCACGCGCAGCAGGATGCTTTCGCCGCCCACGCCCAGGGTGTCGAGGGTTTCGCCTGTCTTTTCGCGGATGAAAGGCTCGGCCGTAAAGGCGGTCACGCCCTCCGGCGTCAGCAGCTCCAGCACGTCTCCGGCATGGAAGCGGTTCTTCAGCACAAACCGCGCGCACTCCCCTGCCTCCGCAGCCCCTGCTGCACGGGCAATGTATTCCCGCTCCTGATGGAAACCCTCCGCCCCGCCGGGCTGCTGCGGAGCGCCCAGCAGGAAGCCCGTATCGCTGTCCCGGTGGCTGGCGCAGGCAAGCTCCGCCATCAGGCCCGGCAGCGCAGCCTCAAAGGTCTCGCGGCCCTGGGCCAGGAGATCCAGCGCCCGGCGGTAGGTCGCCGTGACGGTGGCCACATAGTATTCCGTTTTCATCCGCCCCTCGATCTTGAGGCTTGCCACGCCGGCCTCGGCCAGCTGGGGCAGGATAGGCATCAGATTCAGATCCTTGGCAGAGAAAATGTAGGTTCCGTTGGCGTCCTCGCTTACGGGCAGGTACTCGCCCGGGCGCTTCTGCTCCATCACCGCGTACTGCCAGCGGCAGGGCTGGGCACACTCCCCCTGGTTGCCGCTGCGCCCTGCCAGCACCGCGGAAAGCAGGCACCGCCCGGAATAGGCTACGCAGGAGGCGCCGTGCACGAAGGTCTCCAGCTCCATGCCGCCATCCAGCTGGTCATACATGGCGCGGATGCGCTCCAGGGAGACCTCCCTTGCCAGGATCACGCGGGTGCAGCCCAGGGTCTGATAATGCCGCACTGCCGCCGCATTGACCGTGGAGGCCTGCGTGCTGACGTGCAGCGCCAGCCCCGGCACACGCTCCCGCAGAGTCACGATCGCGCCGATATCGCTGACAATGGCCGCGTCCACGCCGATCTCATGGGCGATGCGGGCAGTTTCCACAAAGTCCTCCAGCTGGTCGTCAAAGGGGAAGACGTTCATGGTCAGGTAAAACTTCCGGCCTGCCCCATGACACAGCGCAACGGCCTCGCGCAGCTGCGCTTCGTCAAAGTTTCCCGCAAAGGCTCTCAGGCCAAAACGCTTCATTCCGCCGTAGACCGCATCCGCGCCGAAGTGCAGCGCCGCGCGCAGGGCCTCCATGCTGCCTGCCGGGCACAGGAGCTCCGGCAGACGGCGTTCATTGGTGTTCATCATAGGACCTCTTTACTTCACGCCGCGGGATTCATCATACTCCCGCCAGCTCTGGGCATACTTCTGCACGGCGCGCTCATGCTCCTCCAGCGTGCGGGAGAAAACAAGCGCTCCGCTTTCCGGCTCGGCTGCGC
The DNA here is from genome assembly GCA_017399225.1 of Clostridia bacterium. The sequence continues at coordinate 59,287 of JAFQEB010000086.1, forward strand.
AGAAGTACAGATAATTCATGGCCATGTATTCCGCATCCGGCTCCAGCGCCGCCTTGATGGCCGCCTCGCTGGGGGCGCAGATGGGGCCGGGCGGCAGCCCCTTCACCTCATAGGTATTGTAGGGGCTGTTGATGTGCAGGTCATCGTCATCCAGCGCCATTTCCCGCTGCCCGGTGACGTAGTGAATGGTCACGTCGCTCTGCAGGGGCATCCCCTTCTTCAGGCGGTTGTGGAAGACGGCGGACACCTTGGCAAAGTCATCCTCCTTGGCTTCCTTTTCGATCATGGAAGCCAGGGTCAGGATCTCATCCATCGTGTAGCCCAGCTCGTCCGCCTGATCCTGCCGGTCCACCGGGAAGGTGTTCTCCGTCTGGCTCAGCAGCCTGCGGATGATGTCATCCGCCGTGGCCGTCACATACACCTCGTAGGTATTAGGGGACAGGTAACCCTCCAGGGCATACTTACGCTGCGGCAGCTTCTTGTCCGCCAGCACATCGGCGACGTAATAGAAGTCCGCATACGCGCTGCCGGTGCGGCACAGCTCCAGGAATTCCTTGCTGTCCTGCAGCACGCCGTCCTCCACCAGCTTTGCAGCAAAATCCTCCAGCGTCCAGCCGGGGATGAGCGTGATATTGCGCACGATGGGGTTGCCGTCGCCCCGGGTAAGCTGATCGGCGATCTGAACCATGGTCATCGCAGGATTGAGCACATAGCTGCCCGCCTGGATCTTCTGACCCATGCCGGCAAAATCGCAGTAATACTTGAACACCGTGCGGTTGCGGATAAGCCCGGCAGCCTCCAGGTTGTTGGCGACCCGCGTCAGGCTCTGGCCGCTCTCCACCTGGAAGGCAACAGGAGCCGGGTTTTCCACGTCCGGCGGCGCAAGAAAGCCGTCGTACACGCTGTTCCAGATGGTGCTGATAACGCCGAAGACCACCAGCAGGCTGCCCGCCAGCACCAGCACCGGGCGGAGGATCCGCCACAGCAGGCTGTACCAGTAGGGGCCGTACTCCCGCTCATCCCGCACGGAGCGGTATGTGTCGTTGCGTTTTTTCAAGTTCGGTAACCTCCTGACAGACTCAGCCGGGGAAACCCAGATCGATCCCCGCCGCGTCGTTGATGATCTTGAAAATATCCGCCAGGGCCTGCTGCAGCCGCATCTCCGCCAGCATGAACCGGCTCACGTCCGGGTTGGTGAACAGCAGGCTGGTAATGCCCTGAAAGCGCTGCATGTCCGTCTCGTCCGGCTGATGCCCGGCGACCGCGCCCATCTGCAGCTTGACCTGCAGCTTCTTATATTCCTTGATCAGCGCCGCGGTGGTTTCGTCCGCCAGCACGCTGTCCTTCATGCCGTGATAGGTCTGATATTCCTCGCTCTGGCGGATCTCCTGCGCCAGGCGATGGGCGGTAGAGTACTCCATATTATCATAACCGTCCTTTCAATCAATGAAACGATTCCGCGCTGGTGATTCTTCCCAGCCATCGAAAAAAGGGAAAGCATGGATATGCCTTCCCTGTATTGTATCAGATTTACCGCATCCCGTCAAACGTTATACAAGCGCCCGCACGCCCCTCCCGCGCAGCGGCAAAGGGAGTCCAGGGGGCCGAAGACCCTTTGGCGGGGTGCCGGGGCAGCGCCCCTGCTCATACGTCGAGGATGATGGGCAGGATCATGGGGTTGCGCTTGATCTTTTCGAAGATGAAGCGGTGCAGCTCATCCTTGATGCGGTTCTTCAGCAGCGGCCAGTCCTCGCCGGCAAGGCTGGAGGAGGCCAGGATCTGCCGTACCACATCGCGGGTGTTGTCGATGATATCCTCGTTCTCGCGGACGTAGATGAAGCCGCGGCTGATGATATCCGGGCCGGAGACCAGCTTGCGCTCGTCGCGGTTGATGGCCATGACCACGATGATCAGGCCGTCCTGGCTGAGGTGCTTGCGGTCGCGCAGGACAACGTTGCCCACGTCGCCGATGCCCAGGCCGTCCACCAGGATGCCGCCGGTGGGGATCGTCTCGCCCAGATACAGTCCGCCCTCGTTCATCTCGTATACCTGGCCGATCTCGGGCAGGACGATGTTCTGGCTGGGCATACCCATCGATTCAGCCAGCTCCGCATGCTGCCAGAGCATCCGGTACTCGCCGTGGACAGGGATGAAGTACTGGGGCTTGACCAGCGCGTGGATGAGCTTGAGCTCCTCCTGGCAGGCATGGCCGGAAACATGCACCTTTTCCATGGTGTGATAAACCACCTGCGCGCCGCAGCGGTACAGCTGGTTGATGACGCGGCTGATGCCCCGCTCGTTGCCGGGGATGGGGCTGGCGGAGATGATGACCATATCCGTGGGGCGAATTTGAAGCTTGCGGTGCTCGGAGTAGGCCATACGGGTCAGGCCCGCCATCGCCTCACCCTGGGAACCGGTGGTCATGACGAGGATCTCGTCATCCTCGTAGCGATCCAGATCGTCGGCTTCGATCAGCATTTCTTCCGGGATGTGCATCTCACCGATCTGCATACCCACGCGGCTGACGTTGACCATGCTGCGGCCGATGAAGCACACCTTGCGCCCGTAGGCAATGGCGGAATCGATGACCATCTGCATACGGTGGATATTGGAGGCGAACATGGCCACGATCACGCGGCCCTTGGCGTCCCGGAACATCTTCTCGAAGGTCGCGCCGATCTGCCGCTCGCTCATGGTCTGGCCGGGGCGCTCCACATTGGTGGATTCGCACAGCATACACATAACGCCCTTCTCGCCCAGCTCGGCGAAGGTGGCCAGATCCGTCACATGCCCGTCAATGGGCGTATAGTCGATCTTGAAGTCGCCGGTAACGACCACGGTGCCCGCCGGGCAGGTCAGCGCGATGGCGCAGGCGCCGGCGATGGAGTGGCTCACATGGATGAACTTCGCCGTGAAGTGCCTGCCCAGCTTGACCTCATCCCGGGGCTGCACCACCTGCATGGGAATGCCCGGCACCCGATGCTCCTTCAGCTTCAGATCCACCAGCGCCAGCGTCAGCTTCGTGCCGTACAGGGGCGCAGGCACCTGGCGCAGGATATAGGGCGTTGCGCCGATATGATCCTCATGGCCGTGGGTGAACAGGTAGCCGCGCACGTTCTTCTTCTTGGCCACCAGGTAGCTCACATCCGGGATGACCAGATCCACGCCCAGCATATCCTCCTTGGGGAAAATGCTGCCGCAGTCCACCACCACGATATCGTCTTCATATTCAAACACTGTCATGTTCTTGCCGATCTCATCCACACCGCCCAGGCTGACGATGCGCAGACGGCTGTCCGTCTTCTTTACCGTTCTCTGGCTCACAATTGGCCTCCTTCCTGTCCTGACATGCACACAGCATGACATGTTTCCCGCCGCTCAGCTGTGGGAAAAATATAAATAACTAACGTTATCAAAGCGCAGACACACGTCCGTCCGCACTTTCAATTCTTCGGTTGAATACGCAGCGCCGATGCATAGCACGCCTTGACGTCCATGGCCTCTCAGCACTGTATAAAAACGAAGCTTTATCCCGGGCTGCCGGAAACAGCTTCTCTGCCGGCAACACCTTTCGTTCTACTATTATAGCACAGCTCCTACAAAAAATCCATATCAAAATAAAAAAAATTCCAGCCGTCATGGAGCATTCGGCAGCAAATTGCCCAGATTTTCGCACCAGGCGCAAAAAAAATCCGGCCAGGGACGAACCTTTGGCCGGAAGCTTCATTTTCTGTTTTGCTTTACTCGTAGAGGGGGAAGTTCTCCATCAGCTTTTCCACCTCTGCCTTGACAGCGGGAACAGCCGCTTCGCCCTCCTTGACGATGCGGGCGATCCACCCCGCGATCATCACCATATGCTCCTCCTTCAGGCCGCGGCTGGTGATGGCGGGGGTGCCCACGCGCACGCCGCTTGTGACGAAGGGCGAGCGCTTCTCGTTGGGCACGGTGTTCTTGTTGACGGTGATGTTGGCCTCCTCCAGGAGCTTCTCCAGCATCTTGCCGGTCATCTCGGTATCGGAGAAGTCCAGCAGCAGCAGGTGGTTGTCGGTGCCGTCGGAGACCATCTTGATGCCCTCGGCGCGGAAGGCATTTTCAAGGGCCTTGGCGTTGAGCACGATCTGATGCTGATAGGCCTTGAATTCGTCCGACAGCGCCTCGCCGAAGCACACGGCCTTCGCCGCGATGACGTGCATCAGCGGGCCGCCCTGGGTGCCGGGGAAGATGGCCTTGTCGATGGCCTTGCCCCACTGCTCCTTGCACATGATCATGCCGCCGCGGGGGCCGCGCAGGGTCTTGTGGGTAGTGGTGGTGACAAAGTCGGCATAGGGCACGGGGGACGGATGCTCCCCTGCCGCGACCAGACCCGCAATATGAGCGATGTCGACCATCATCAGCGCGCCGACCTCGTCGCAAATCTCGCGCAGCTTGGCGAAATCGATCGTACGGGGATAAGCGGAGGCGCCGGCCACGATCAGCTTGGGCTGGCAGGCCTTCGCCTTGGCACGAACGTCCTCATAATCGATATAGCCGTCGGCATTGACGCCGTAGGACACGAAGTTGAAATACTTGCCGGACATGTTGACGGGGCTGCCATGGGTCAGGTGGCCGCCATTGTCCAGAGCCATGCCCATCACGGTGTCGCCGGGATTGAGCACGGCAAAGTAGACGGCCATGTTGGCCTGGGCGCCGGAATGGGGCTGGACGTTGACATACTCGCAACCGAAGAGCTCCTTGGCGCGGTCACGAGCCAGATCCTCCACCACGTCGACGCACTCGCAGCCGCCGTAGTAGCGCTTGGCCGGGTAGCCTTCTGCGTACTTGTTGGTCAGGCAGGAGCCCATCGCGGCCATCACAGCGGGGGAAACGAAGTTCTCGGACGCGATCAGCTCAATATGGGTACGCTGGCGCTGCAGCTCGGCCTCAATGGCGGCACAAACTGCGGGGTCGGCATGACGGATGACGTTCAGTTCCATGGTTACTTGACCTCCAGGCACATGTATTTTGTCACAGACCATTTCATTATACATGATTTATGCAGGATGGGAAGCGGAAAAACAATTTTCGTACAGAGATACGCCCAAAATACAAAAATACCGCACGCTCAGAAAGGGCTCTCCCGCAGCACATCCATCCAATGCTTAATGCTGCTTCCTTCCGGACCTGACATGGTTCACACAGAAAGATCGCACGGGACCCAATCGTCATTGCGATACGGCTCAAACAGTATATCGCATCTGCACATAAAATGCAAGGGGAACAAGCATTCTCTTATCCTTCTTTCGCCGAAATACTTTGACATTCAAAGCATCTTTTGTTGACTCCCTCCCCCGGATATGGTATTCTTTGCCCGTTGCTTGAGCAACGCATTTTTTGCAGATAATACTTTGAACTTCAAAATATCGAGGCGAACGCATTTTGGATAAGCACGAAAAGATGATCGATCAGGTGCTGGTGCATCTGTTCAACGATCTGCTCCGGATCGAGGAGCGTACCCTGCAAAAGCAATGCGCCGGGCTCTCCATGCGGGAGATCCACATCATCGAAGCCGTCTGCGCTGCGCAGGAGGAGGACAACACCATGACCGTACTGGCTGCGACGCTGCGGATCACCGTCGGCTCCCTGACGGTAGCGGTATCCACCCTGATCCGCAAGGGCTATCTTGCCCGCCGTCAGTCCACCACGGACAAGCGCCGGGTACACATCCTCCCCCTCCCCGCAGCGCTGGAGGTGGAAAAGCATCACCGGGAATTCCACCGCCGGATGGTGGAAGCCGTGACCACGGCCATCCCGCAGCAGCAGCTTGACGTGCTGATCGACGGTCTGCGGGGTATCAGCGATTATTTCTACGGTCAGGAGGAGGTTTGAGCATGATCCATATCATCACTGACAGCATGTCCGATTACATCCATGCCGCACACCGCGACCCCCGCGTCATGATCGCCTGCCAGCCGGTACGCTTCGGCATGGAGGAGTTCATGGACGACGGCGTTTCCATCACCCAGGCGGAATTCTATGCCCGGCTGCGTACCGCCGCAGAGCTGCCCAAGACCTCCATGGTCCCCATGCAGACCTGGAAGGACGCGCTCAAAGCCGCCCTTGCCGATCCCGGGGACACAGCGCTGATCATCGCAGGCTCCTCGAAGCTCTCCGGAGGGTACCAGAGCGCTGTGGCGGCTGCGGAGTCCCTCCGGCTGCCCGAGCGCATCGCCGTGATCGACTCCCTGTCCGCCTCCTGCGGCGAGATCATCCTGATCGACTATGCAGTTCGTATGCGGGACGCCGGCGCCACGCTGGCAGAGACGGCCGCTGCCGTGAGGGAGCTCATCACCCGGCAGAAGCTCATCGGCCTGGCGGACGACCTCAAGTATCTGGTGATGGGCGGCCGCCTGAATCCGCTGATCGGCAAGGTCGGCGGCCTGCTGTCCATCAAGCCCACCCTGATGCTGGTGGATGGCGCCATCGAGAAGGATGGCGTGGTGCGCGGCCTCAAAAAGGGCTATGCCTGGTACATCGAGCAGCTGAAGAAGTACCCGCCGGACCCATCCGTGCCCATGTACATCGGCGGCGCGGACTGCCCGGAGACCGCCGAAATGCTCCGGCAGATGTTCATCGACGCCGGCCTGGAGCTGCCCGAGATCCGCTGCGCCAGCATCGGCTGCCTCATCGGCACCCACGTCGGCCCGGGGCTGACGCTGGTCTGCTGGGCGGCATAGTCCGCCTGAGGAAGGCCGTAAATCCTTTGTCCTTCATCCGCGCGTACGCTTTTGCCGTGCGCGCTTTTCTTGTCCTTGCACAAGCCGACTTACTGCGCTATAATGAGTCTGACCATGATTTACGGAGGCCCTTATGCTTTCCAAACGCGACAAGCTCTTTCTGGCCTTTGGCCGCCTCGGCTGCCTCGCCTGCCCGGTGTGCCGCGGGCCCCTTACCCGCTCGGGCGACGATCTCGCCTGCGCCGCGCGGCATCGACTGAACGTCAACCGCAAGGGCTGCCTCAATGTGCTGAGCCAGCAGGTGGATTCCTGCTATGACGCCGCCCTCTTCGACGCCCGCCGCCGGGTCTTCGGGGCAGGCTGCTACGACGCGGTGATCGACGCCATAGAAGCCCTGCTGCCTGCCGGTACGCACCGCATCCTCGACGCCGGCTGCGGCGACGGCTGGTACCTCAGCGCCCTGCTTTCCCGGCACGAAAGCTGGTGTGGCGCGGGCGTGGATATCAGCCGGGACGCCATCCTCCGTGCAACAGATCTCCCCTGCACTGCCCTGTGGTGCGTGGCCGATCTGCGCCGCCTCCCCTTCGCAGATGGCAGCTTCACCGCCGTGCTGGACGTGCTGACTCCCGCCAGCTATGACGAGTTCCGCCGCGTGCTCGCCCCGGAAGGGCTGCTGATCAAGGTCTATCCCGGCAGCGGCTATTTGAAGGAGCTGCGCGCCGCCCGTGACATGGAGGCTTACGAAGAGGGCCAGGTGGACGCCTACCTGCGTGAAAAGGCGCAGGTCGTGGGCGAAAGTCGCGTCACTGTGACCCACGCCGTCACGCCGGAATTGTGGCGCGATTTCGTCTGGATGACCCCGCTGATGCAGGATCTCTCCGCGGAGGAGAAGGATACGATCGCGGCAAGGCCTGACAAGACTGTTACCATTGACCTGCATGTGGCAGCGTGCAAACTGGATAGATGAAAACCGCGTGTCCTCCGGATAAGAGGACGCGCGGTTCTATCATTATCAGTCAAAAATCCTTTGGGCAAAGTTGTACAGGCCGTGCTTCCAGACCGTGAAGTCGTGTCCGCCGGGCATCACATAGAAGGTATTCGCCGTGCCGTTTTCCGTCAGGGTTTTGGCGTAGGTTTCCGGCCACTCGCCCACCACGCCGTCGGAAGCACCGGCATTGATGAGGATGTAGCTGTCCAGGCCCTCAGTCGCCTTGAAATCAGCTTTCTGGAAGAGCCCCTTCTCCGCATAATAGGGCAGCACGCCCGGCGCGGGGCAGAACGCGCCCACATAGCCGAAGGTCTCCGGCAGGCTGAGGCCAATGTACAGCGCCTCGCGGCCGCCCATGGAAAGGCCCGCCACAGCGGTGTTCTCCCGGCCTTCCGCGACGGAGTATTCCTTGGCGATGAAGGGCATCAGGTCGTTCGTCAGGTCGTTGATGAAATTATCGAAGGCCGCGAAATGGGTGGGGCTATACACGTCCGACGGGTTCGCCGCGTCGTTCTTACGGGCGCGGACGTTTGGCATGACGATGATCATCTCCGGCGCTTCGCCCGCTGCCAGCAGGTTGCCCGTGATGATCTCCGGCACGCCATGGCTCCACTCGCTGTGGTCGCCGCCGATGCCGTGCAGGAGGTAGAGCACCGGGTAGGTCTTCTCCGGCGTGTAATCCGGCGGCAGGATGACCAGCGCCTTGCGGAAGGTACCGGTCGTGCGGGACAGGTAGGTCTTGAAGACGGTCATGCCATAGCTGACGCCTTCCTGGCGCTGGTCAAAGCCGGCCGGCGGGTCGCTCCAGGCAGCTTCCTCCGCATGGGCGCACAGGGCCGTCAGCAGCATCGTGCAGAGCAGGATAGCCATCAGCAGCTTCTTCATTTCCATTCCCTCCCGTTGTTGTTCAGATGTTCAGGTAACCCTTCAAAACCAGCAGCGTGTTGTGCACGCCGTCGATGTGGCTGCGCTCATAGCCATGGCTGGCGTACACGCCCGCGCCGATCAGGCCGTGGCGGATGTCCACGCCGGAGCGCAGCGTCGCCTCCACGTCGGAGCCGTAGTAGGGGTACACGTCCACCGCGTAGTCCGCGCCGGTGGCCTTGGCGGCATGGATGAGCTTCGTCGTCACCTCGTAGCTGTAGGGACCGCCGGAGTCCTTGGCACAGATACTCACCTGCTTCTCGCTGCACTGCAGGCCATCGCCCACGCAGCCCATGTCGACGCTGATGGCCTCGGTCACGCCCGCAGGTACGCTGGCGCTGCCGCCGTGGCCGACCTCCTCGTACACGGTGACATGCACCCAAACGCGGCGCTCGGGGACGATGGCGTTGTCGTGCAGGTACTTCGCCAGGCCCAGCAGGATACCTACGCTCAGCTTGTCATCCAGGAAGCGGCTCTTCAAATAGCCGGAGGCCGTCCGCCTGGTACGCGGGTCAAAGCAGACGATATCGCCCACCTCAATGCCCAGCGCGCGGGTATCGGCGGCGGATTTCACGTCCTCATCCAGCACGATCTCGACGCTGTCCCAGCTGCGCTTTGCGCCGGAGTAATCGCCATTGACGTGCACGGAGGCATTGCAAAGCTGGCAGGTACCCTCAATGACCTTGCCGTCGCGGGTGTGCACGCGGACGTTCTCGGTTTCGGCATTGTTGGGGTTCATGCCGCCCAGAGAAGTGAGACGAAGTCTCCCGTCGCCCTTCACCTGCGCGACCATCGCGCCCAGGGTGTCGGCGTGGGCCTCCAGGAGCAGGCCGTCCTCGGCGTCCTTGCCGCCCAGGTCGATCAGCACGCCGCCCTTGCGGGTGATGACCGCGTCAAAGCCCAGGGCGGAGAAGGCCTCCTGTACCCACTTTGCCGCCGCAGCGGTGTAGCCGGAGGGGCTGTCGATAGCCAGCAGGGCAGCGGTTTGCGCCCATGCAAAATCTGCGTATTTGCGATCCATGTCGTTCTCTCCTTTGGGGATTCTTTCCGTTATGATAGCACGGCAGACTCTCCTGCGTCAACAGCAGGGCTCACATCCCCAGCAGCCGCCGGGCATTGCCGTCGAAGATGTCCGCCTTTTCCGTATCCGTCAGCGGCAGCGCCTGAATACGGGCGATGCACTGCCCCATGTCATCCCAGGGGCTGTCGGTACCAAAGAGCACCCGCCGGCTGCCGAAGATGCGCGTGAGCTCCACGAAGCGGGCGTCCGCCAGCATGGGCAGCTCTTCCGGCGCGTAATGATCGTCCAGCGGGCTGATGGAACCCAGGGAGTAGGCCGTATCCAGGTACACGCCGGTATCCAGCAGATATTCGGGTACCTCCTGCCAGTTGCGCCAGCCGCCCATATGGGCCGCCACCAGCGTCACCGGGCCGGACTGGTCAAGGGCATGGCGCAGCATCTTCGGGCTGCACTTCTCCACCCCCGGGAAGCCGATGTCCGCGCCGCCGTGCATCACCACCATCAAGCCCAGCTCGCCGCAGCGCTCCAGGATGCGGATGAAGCGGGGATCATCGATCGCCACATCCTGATACACCGGATGGATCTTCACGCCCTTGAAGCCCAGCTGCTTTGCCCGGCCCAGCTCTTCATGCCAGTCAGGCGCATCCGGATGGATGGCCGCGAAGTAGGTCAGCCCGTCCAGGCCGTCAAGGGCGCGGGAGGTATCGTTCATGGAGGCACACTTGAGCGGGTTGGTCGCCACCGGCAGCACGACGGCATGGTCAATGCCTGCCTGCTTCATCCCCCGGAGCAGCCCCGCCCGCGTGCCGTCGGAAAAGGAAGTCGCATGGGCCTTCTGTTCCAGCTTTGCCACCGCAGCCGCCGCGATCCTATCCGGAAAGGTATGTGCATGAAAATCGATCATATGCTATACGCCTCTTTTTGCAGAAATATCATGGACAGTTTATTCTTCCCGACGCCCCCTTGTCAAGAAACAGAACATATTATGTACAATGCAGGCGATTGACTTTCCCTGTCAAAAATGGTAAAGTAGCAGCGTAGGCCGGACAGCTTCCGGCCATCCATACCTGGTTATGACGCAGACAAGTAAACGCTGAGGATCCGTCATCAGAGAGCTGCCGGTTGGTGCAAGGCAGCTGACGGCACAGCGCTGAATTCACTGCTGAGCCTCCAGCCCAAAGCCCTCCGGGGCCGCGTAAGCCTGAGACGGGTGCGCCCGATACCGCGCTGTGGAGGCCATTCCTGCGGGAGTGGCGAACTGAGGTGGTACCACGGCCTGACCCGTCCTCTGCTGTATGCAGAGGCGTTTTTATTTATCACCTACACAAGGAGCGAGCGACGATGCTGATCACCGAGTACCTGGAGAGAAATGCCCGGCTCTACGGCATGGAAACCGCGCTGGTGGAGATCAATCCCTCCGAGGAGCGCGACAACGCCGTCACCTGGCGCGATTACAATCTGATCGAAAGCGCAAACCCGGACGCCCCCTATCGCCGGGAGCTTTCCTGGGCGGATTTTGACCGCCGGGCCAACCGCTTCGCCAACCTGCTGCTCTCCCGCGGGCTGCAAAAGGGCACCAAATGCGCAATCCTCATGATGAACTGCCTGGAGTGGCTGCCGATCTACTTCGGCATCCTCAAGGCCGGCTGCATCGCAGTGCCGATGAACTTCCGCTACTCCGCGGAGGAGATCAAGTACTGTCTGGATCTGGCAGACGTGGACGTGCTGATCTTTGGCCCGGAATTCGTCACCCGCATGGACACGATCGCCGATCAGGTAAACCTGCGCTTCACCTTCTACGTCGGCAAAAACGGCCCCGCCTACACCGAGGACTGCATCCGCCTGATGGGCTACTGCTCCACCTCGGCGCCGCCGGTCGCACTGACGGATCAGGATTATGCCGCCATCTATTTCTCCTCCGGCACCACCGGCTTCCCCAAAGCCATCCTGCACAATCACCGTGCGCTGGCCTACTCCTGCGAGGTGGAGCAGCATCATCACGGCCAGACGCGGGAGGACGTGTTCCTCTGCATCCCGCCGCTGTACCACACCGGCGCCAAGATGCACTGGTTCGGCTCCCTCCTCTCCGGCGGCAAAGCGGTGCTCCTGCGCGGCGTGAAGCCCGAGTGGATCCTGCGCGCAGTGACCGAAGAGCGCTGCACCATCGTGTGGCTGCTGGTGCCGTGGTGCCAGGATCTGCTGGACGCCATCGACGCGGGCCGCATCAACCTGGATGATTATTACCTCGACCAGCTCCGCCTGATGCACATCGGCGCGCAGCCCGTGCCGCCCAGTCTGGTCAGCCGCTGGCTGAAGTACTTCCCCCACCACCAGTACGACACGAACTACGGTCTGAGCGAATCCATCGGCCCCGGCTGCGTGCACCTGGGCGTGGAGAATGTGCACAAAGTGGGTGCCATCGGCGTCCCCGGCTACAACTGGCTCACGAAGATCATCGATCCCCAGGGCAACGAAGTGCCCCAGGGCGAGGTGGGCGAGCTGGCGGTCAAGGGCGACGGCGTGATGCTGTGCTACTACAAGAACGAAGAAGCGACCAATGAAGTGCTGCATGACGGCTGGCTCTACACCGGCGACATGGCCCGCATGGACGAGGACGGCTTCATCTGGCTGGTCGACCGCAAGAAGGACGTGGTCATCTCCGGCGGCGAGAACCTGTATCCGGTAGAGATCGAGAACTTCATGCGCGCCTTTGACAAGATCAAGGACGTGGCGGTCATCGGCCTGCCTCACCCGCGTCTGGGCGAGATCGCCGCAGCCATCGTAGAAATCAAGGAAGGAGTGGAATGCACAGAGGAGGAGATCAACCGCTTCTGCGAAGGAATGCCCCGCTACAAGCGCCCGCGCAAGGTCATTTTCGACAAGGTGCCGCGTAACCCCACCGGCAAGATCGAAAAGCCCGCGCTGCGCGAGAAGTACTGTAAGGGCAGGCTCGTGGAATCCCAGATCACGGGGTGATCTGAGATCCCAAATTCGGAATGCGGAATTCGGAATTCGGAATTTGATTTGTGAGCCGGATCGGCAGAAGCATCGTAGGAACCCGTAGTTTTGTAGGAAGGTATCCCTGAAGCATTGTAGTCTATTGTAGTACGGAAGGAGTTTCATCATGGATCTGTTCATTAAGTTAGGTATGCTCGTCGTATTCTTCGCTGTCACCATTGCCATTGGCCTGTACTGCCGTAAGCATTCCACCGACGTCAACGGCTTCGTCCTGGGCGGCCGCAGCGTCGGCCCGTGGCTGACCGCCTTCGCCTACGGCACCAGCTACTTCTCCGCAGTCGTGTTCGTCGGCTATGCCGGTCAGTTCGGCTGGAAGTACGGCATCGCCGCCACCTGGGCCGGCATTGGCAACGCCCTGTTGGGCTCCCTGCTGGCATGGGCCGTGCTGGGACGCCGCACCCGTATCATGACGCAGCATCTTGATTCCGCGACGATGCCGCAGTTCTTTGAGAGCCGCTTCAAGAGCCCTACGCTCAAGCTGGCTGCTTCGGCCATCGTCTTTATCTTCCTGATCCCCTACACTGCCTCCCTCTACAACGGCCTGTCCCGTCTGTTTGAGATGGCCTTCCCCTTCATTGATTACAGCTGGTGCGTCATCATCATGGCCGTGCTGACTGCCGTCTACGTCATCGCCGGCGGCTACATGGCCACCGCTATCAACGACTTCATCCAGGGCATCATCATGATCGTGGGCATCGTCGCCGTCATTGGCGCGGTGCTGGCTGACAACGGCGGCTTCCTGAACGCGCTGAGCGAGCTGGGCAAGATCCCCGTGGAAGGCACAGGGATGCCGCTGGACGGCACGCCGGGCGGCTTTGCCTCCTTCTTCGGCCCCGACCCGGCGAACCTGCTGGGCGTGGTCATCCTGACGAGCCTTGGCACCTGGGGCCTGCCCCAGATGGTGCAGAAGTTCTACGCCATCAAGAATGAAAAGCAGATCGGCAAGGGCATGATCATCTCCACCATCTTCGCGGCGATCGTCGCCGGCGGCTGCTACTTCCTGGGCGGCTTTGGCCGACTGTACGACGTGGACGTGGCGACCGAAGGCTTCGACGCCGTGATCCCCACCATGCTGTCCGGTCTGCCCACGGTGCTGATCGCTCTGGTGATCGTGCTGGTGCTGGCAGCCTCCATGTCCACGCTGTCCTCCCTGGTGCTGACCTCCTCCTCCACCCTGACGCTTGACTTCCTCAAGGGCAAGATCGTCAAGAACATGGATGAGAAGAAGCAGCTACTCACCATGCGTGCGCTGATCGTTGTATTCATCGCCATCTCCGCCGTGCTGGCCATCGTGCAGCACAAGTCCTCTGTTACCTTCATCGCGCAGCTCATGGGCGTAAGCTGGGGCGCGCTGGCCGGCGCATTCCTCGCCCCCTTCCTTTACGGCCTGTACTGGAAGCGCACCACCCCCATCGCTGTCTGGTGTTCCTTCATTTTCTCCACCGTGGTGATGCTGCTGAACATCGTGGCCAAGAGCGCCTTCCCTGCCATGCTGCAAAGCCCCATCAACGCCGGCGCCTTCTGCATGATCGCAGGCCTCGTAATCGTCCCCGTGGTGAGCCTCATCACCCCGAAGCTGGACAAGGCCCACGTCGAAGACGTCTTCTCCTGCTATAACCGCACGGTGACCGTGAACGTCACGGATTCCATCGGCGACGCCGCAGAACCCGCCGTCAAGGCATAATCCATCGTTGGTTCAACCCGGCGGCACGGCAGCTTTCCCTGTCGCGCCGCTCATTGAGCCAATGCTCCACTCAACATCAGGAGGTATCCTATGAAGCAGCTGATGCTGGGCAACGAAGCCGTTGCCCGCGGTCTTTACGAAGCCGGATGCGCCTTTGTATCCAGCTACCCCGGCACCCCCTCTACCGAGATCACCGAAGCCATCGCCAAGTACCAGGAGGTCTACGCCGAGTGGGCCCCCAACGAGAAGGTTGCGATGGAATCCGCCTTTGGCGCAAGCCTCGCCGGCAAGCGCAGCTTCTGCGGCATGAAGCATGTGGGCCTGAACGTCGCCGCCGATCCCCTGTTCACCATCGCCTACACAGGCGTGAACGCCGGCATGGTCATCGGCGTGGCGGATGACGCGGGTATGCACTCCTCCCAGAACGAGCAGGACTCCCGCCACTATGCCCGCGCGTCGAAGATCCCCATGCTGGAGCCTGCGGACTCTGCCGAGGCCATCGCCTTCTCGAAGCTCGCGTATGAGCTGTCCGAGCAGTTCGACACCCCGGTGCTTTTGAAGATGTGCACCCGCGTGAGCCACAGCCAGAGCGTTGTGGAATGTAGCGAGCGCGTGGAAGCCGTCAAGGAGTACGTCAAGAACCCCGCCAAGTACATCATGATGCCCGGCAACGCCAAGAAGCGTCACCCGGTCGTCGAAGCCCGCACCAAAGCCCTTATCGAGTGGGCGGAGACGGCTGAAATCAACCGCGTCGAGGATGGCGCCGACCACACCCGCGGCATCATCACCTCCTCCACCTCCTACCAGTACGTCAAGGAGGTCTGCGGCGACAAGTACCCGGTGATGAAGCTGGGCATGATCTGGCCGCTGCCGGAGAAGAAAATCCGCGATTTCGCCGCCTCCGTGGACGAGGTGATCGTGGTCGAAGAGCTGGACAGCTTCATCGAGGCGCATTGCAACGCGCTGAACGTCGCGGTCACCGGCAAGGCGCTCTTCCCCTGCATCGATGAGTTCAGCCAGAACCTGGTGGCCGAAAAGCTGGGCATGACTGCCCCCACCGCCGGCGCGAAGGTCGAGGACGCCATCCCCGCCCGTCCCCCGGTCATGTGCGCGGGCTGCCCCCACCGCGGCCTGTTCTACACCCTGGCCAAGAACAAGATCACGGTACTGGGCGACATCGGCTGCTACACTCTGGGCGCTGTGCCCCCGCTGGGCGCGGTGGATTCCGTCATCTGCATGGGCGCGTCCGTCTCCGGCGCCCACGGCTTCACCAAGGCCCTGCAGGGCAAGGCCGATGGCAACACCGTGGCTGTCATCGGCGATTCCACCTTCATGCACTCCGGCATCACAGGCCTGGTGAACGTGGCCTACAACGAGTCCAACGCGACGATCATCATCGTCGATAACTCCATCACCGGCATGACCGGCCACCAGCAGAACCCCACCACCGGCATGAACCTCAAGGGCGACCCCTGCACGAAGATCGACCTGGAGACCCTCTGCCGCGCGGTCGGCATCCGCCGTGTGCGCGTGGTGGATCCCTACGACCTCAAGCAGACCGAGGCCGCCATCAAGGAAGAACTGGCTGCCCCCGAGGCGTCTGTGATCATCAGCCGCCGCCCCTGCGCGCTGCTGAAGTACGTCAAGCACTCGAAGCCCGTCACCGTCAACAGCGACAAGTGCCGCTCCTGCAAGCTGTGCATGAAGATCGGCTGCCCGGCCATCTTCATGAAGGACGGCAAGGCCGCCATCGACAACACCCTGTGCACCGGCTGCGGCGTGTGCACCCAGCTGTGCCACTTTGATGCGCTGAAGGAGGCTGAATAATATGAAGACGCAAAACATCATGATCGTCGGCGTCGGCGGTCAGGGCAGCCTCCTGGCCTCCAAGCTCCTGGGCCGCCTGCTGCTCACCAAGGGCTATGACATCAAGGTTTCCGAGGTGCACGGCATGTCCCAGCGTGGCGGCAGCGTCGTCACCTACGTCCGCTTCGGCGACAAGGTCTACTCCCCCGTCATCGACAAGGGCGAGGCGGACTACATTGTGTCCTTTGAGCTGCTGGAGGCGGCCCGCTGGACCGAGTTCCTCAAGCCCGGCGGCAAGCTGGTCGCCAACACCCAGCAGATCAACCCCATGCCCGTCATCACCGGCGCGGCGCAGTATCCCGAAAACCTGGCGGACAAGATGAAGGCCGCCGGCATCGACGTGGACGCCTTTGACGCTCTTTCCCTGGCCAATGAGGCCGGCAGCAGCAAGGCCGTCAACATCGTGCTGATGGGCCACCTGAGCCGCAATTTCGACTTCACCCTGGAGGAGTGGATGGAGGCCATCGAAAAGAGCGTGCCCCCGAAGTTCCTCGAATTGAACAAGAAGGCCTTCATGCTGGGCCGCGAGGCATGAGTCGAAAAAATCCCTACCGTACCCTGAACGCCGTGAGCGACGTTACACTTAAATGGGAGATGATCACCATGGCAAACTATTACCAGCCGGAGATCGAAACCGCATCGCGGGAGCAGATCCTGGCATGGCAGAACGAACGCCTCGTCAAGCAGGTGCAGCATGTGTGGGATAACGTCCCCTACTACCGCGCCAAGATGGAGGAGAAGGGCGTGACCCCCGCGGACATCAAGGGCGTTGATGACCTGCATAAGCTGCCCTTCCTGACCAAGGCGGATCTTCGTGACGCCTACCCCTACGGCCTGTGCGCCAAGCCCCTGAAGGACTGTGTGCGCATCCAGTCCACCTCCGGCACCACCGGCCGCCGCGTCGTTGCGTTCTACACCCAGCACGACGTTGACCTGTGGGAAGACTGCTGCGCCCGCGCCATCATGGCCGCCGGCGGCACCAATGAGGACGTTGTGCAGGTCGCTTATGGCTACGGCCTGTTCACCGGCGGCCCGGGCCTCAACGGCGGTTCCCACAAGGTGGGCTGCTTGACCCTGCCCATGTCCTCCGGCAACACCGAGCGTCAGCTGCAGTTCATGACTGACCTGGAAGCGACCATTCTGTGCTGCACCCCCTCCTACGCCCAGTACCTGGCTGAGTCCATCGAAGAGGCAGGCCTGCGCGACAAGATCAAGCTCAAGGCCGGCATCTTCGGCGCTGAGGCCTGGTCGGAGGAAATGCGTCACGACATCGAAAACCGTCTCGGCATCAAGGCCTACGATATTTACGGCCTGACCGAGACCTCCGGCCCCGGCGTCTCCTACGAATGCTCCGAGCAGACCGGTATGCACATCAATGAGGATCACTTCATCGCCGAGATCATCAACCCCGAGACCGGCGAGGTGCTCCCCGAGGGCGAGAAGGGCGAGCTGGTCTTCACCGCCATCACCAAGGAGGCCTTCCCCCTCCTGCGCTACCGCACCCGCGACATCTGCGTGCTGACCCGCAAGCCCTGCTCCTGCGGCCGCACCCATGTGAAGATGTCCAAGCCCATGGGCCGCAGCGACGATATGCTGATCATCAAGGGCGTGAACGTGTTCCCGTCCCAGATCGAGACCGTGCTGATGGAGCAGGGCTACCCGGCCAACTACCAGATCATCGTCGACCGCGTGAACCACTCCGACACCTTCGAGGTGCTGGTGGAGATGGCGCCGGACAAGTTCTCCGACTCCCTGGCGGACATCGCCGAGCAGGAGAAGAAGCTGGTCGCCGCGCTGAAGGCCATGCTGGGCATCTACGCCAAGGTGCGCATCGTCTCCCCCAAGAGCATCACCCGCTCCGAGGGCAAGGCCGTGCGCGTCATCGACAAGCGCAAGATTTGATGGAGGTGTAACAGAATGAGCGTTCATCAGATTTCCATCTTCCTGGAGAACCGCGCCGGTCAGCTGGCGGAGATCACCCGTCTGCTGGCGGATAAGGGCGTGAACCTGCGCGCGCTGAACATCGCCGAAACGAAGGATTACGGCGTGCTGCGCCTGATCGTGGACGATGCGGAAAAGGCCACCGGCGCCCTGCTGGAGACCGGCTGCATCCTGTCCATGACCCCCGTGATGGCCGTCGTCGTGCCCGACGTCGCCGGCGGCCTGGCCGAGGTGCTGGACGTGCTGGCCGAGGGCAATATCGACGTGGAATACATGTACTCCATGTTCCCCATGGAGGGCGGCAAGGCTTGCATGGTCTTCCGTCTCAAGGACGAGGAGACCTTCGCCGCCAAGCTCAAGGCTCACGGCCTGCACGTGGCCACCAAGGACGAGCTGGGGCTGAAGTAAGCGCAAGTATTTTGTAAACAGCAGAAGCCGATTCGTTCGGCTTCTGTTTTTTCATCGGCGTGACAGAAGTATCGTTACCTGTCTGAACTCACTTTTGCATTCTGCCAAGTGACAAAATCCATTATCTGTGATATACTATATGCAACATGCTGTATCCCTCGGAGCAGCCCGGGGCGGCCTGCCGGTCGTTCCTGTTTTGGGATTGGTTTAGGAGGCATCACAATGGATTTTGACGTCATCATCATCGGAGCCGGCCCTGGCGGTATTTTTGCTGCCTACGAGCTGATGCAGCATCGGCCGGATATGAAGGTCGCGGTCTTTGAGGCCGGACACGCGCTGAGCAAGCGGCACTGTCCCATCGACGGGGATAAGATCAAGAGCTGCATCGGCTGCAAGAGCTGCTCCATCATGAGCGGCTTTGGCGGCGCAGGCGCTTTTTCCGACGGTAAATACAACATCACCAACGACTTCGGCGGCACCCTCTACGAGTACATCGGAAAGAAGCAGGCGCTGGATCTGATGCGCTATGTGGATGAGATCAACCTGAAGTACGGCGGCGAGGGCACCCGCCTTTACTCCACCGCCGGAAGCCGTTTCAAAACGCTGTGCATCCAGCACGATCTGCACCTGCTGGACGCTTCCGTCCGCCATCTGGGCACGGATATCAACTACGTCGTGCTGGAGAATCTCTACGCCTATCTGAAGGATAAGGTGCAGTTCTTCTTCGACACGCCCGTTCAGTCCATGAAGATCATTGCCGGCGGCTATGCCGTCAAGTGCCGTGACGCATCCTACACCTGCCGGCAGTGCATCGTTTCCGTCGGCCGGAGCGGCAGCAAGTGGATGGAGCAGGTCTGCAAGGAGCTGGACATCCCCACCAAGTCCAACCGGGTGGATATCGGCGTTCGCGTCGAGCTGCCCGCAGCCGTCTTTGCCCATCTGACAGACGAATTGTATGAGAGCAAGATCGTCTACCGCACGCAGAAGTACGGCGATAAGGTACGCACCTTCTGCATGAATCCCAAGGGCGCCGTGGTCAACGAGAACACGAACGGCATCATCACCGTCAACGGTCACAGCTATGAAGATCCGGCCAAGCAGACCGAGAACACCAACTTTGCGCTGCTGGTCGCCAAGCATTTCTCCGAGCCCTTCAAGGACTCCAACGGCTACGGCGAATCCATCGCCCGGCTGAGCAACATGCTGGGCGGCGGCGTGATCGTCCAGCGCTTCGGGGATCTGATCCGCGGGCGCCGCTCCACCCCCAGCCGCATCAGCGAGGCGTTCATCACCCCGACCCTGAACGCCACGCCCGGCGACCTGAGCCTCGTGCTGCCCAAGCGCATCCTGGACGGCATCATCGAAATGCTCTACGCGCTGGACAAGGTCGCCCCCGGCACAGCGAATGACGATACGCTCCTCTACGGCGTCGAGGTCAAGTTCTACAACATGGAAGTCGCGGTCAACGAGCAGCTGGAGACCTGCTACCCCGGCCTGTTCATCATCGGCGACGGCAGCGGCATCACCCATTCTCTGTCCCACGCCTCTGCCAGCGGCGTTCATGTGGCACGAAACATCGTCAAATAAGATATACAAGGGAGGATCACGCAGATGAATTTCCTGGAAGAACGAATCGTGAAGGACGGCATTGTGAAGTCCGGCAATGTACTGAAGGTCGACAGCTTCCTGAACCATCAGATGGACATCCGGCTGATGGAGGAGATCGGCCGCGAATTCAAGCGCCGCTTCGGCCATAAGCAGATCACCAAGGTGCTGACCATCGAGGCCTCCGGCATCGGCATTGCGGCCTTTGTCGCCAAGGAATTTGACGTTCCCATGGTCTTTGCCAAGAAGTCCAAGTCCATCAATATCGATGGCGAAATGTATGTGGCGGAAGTCGAATCCTTCACCCACAAGAACCGGAATCAGGTCATCGTCTCCCGGAAGTTCCTGGGTGAGGGCGAGCATGTGCTGATCATCGATGATTTCCTGGCCAACGGCTGCGCGCTGCAGGGACTGATCTCCATCGTCGAGTCCGCAGGCGCCATTGTCGAGGGCTGCGGCATCGTCATCGAGAAGGGCTTCCAGATCGGCGGCCGCGTGATCCGCAACCTGGGCTATCACGTGGAATCCCTGGCCATCGTGGACGCCATGGACGCTGAAACCGGCGAGATCACCTTCCGGGAGCAGAAGTGAGCAACCCAACCGCATACAAAAAAGAGAGGCGTCACCGCCTCTCTTCAGGTCCTCCCCCGGGAGGCGTCGGAGGGCTCGCAAGCCCTTCGACTTGAGATCGAAAATCGGCGACATGCTCGGCGATTTTCGCGCTTTTCCGTCAGAAAAAGCTTCTTTACACGGAGGAGCGGCCGGGAGGGCCTTTCAGGCCCGACCAGCGACGGAGTGCAATCCTCGAAAAAGTGCCTGAAGCACTTTTTCGACACGCAGAAGAGAGGCGTTACCGCCTCTCTTTTATTTACCGCTCCTCGCGGAAGTAGGACAAACCAAGGGCTGCCGGGGGCTGATTCTCCTTTTTGTTGCGGATGCTGGTGAAGATCAGCACGGCGATGGTGAACACATAGGGCAGCATCTTCAGCAGGGGCTTGGTCGCCATGGTGACCTCGATCCAGCTGATGTTGGCGATGTAGCTGGAGCAGCTGAAGAGCAGGCCGAAGATGGTCGAGCCGATGATGGTCATGTGCGGCCGCCACAGGGCGAAGATCACCAGTGCGATGGACAGCCAGCCGAAAACCTCCAGGCTCAGGTAAGCCTCCTGAGAGGCCATGTAGTCAATGATGTAGTAGAAGCCGCCCAGGCCGGCAATGCCGCTGCCGATGCAGGAGGCCGCATACTTATAACGGGTAACGTTGATGCCCACTGCATCAGCGGTGCTGGGGCTTTCGCCCACGGCGCGCAGGTTCAGGCCGATCTTCGTCCTGTACAGGATGAAGGACGCTGCCAGGGCGATGATCACGCCCAGGAAGAACAGCACACCCAGGCACTGCAGCGCGTCGGTACGCTCAGCAAAGGGCCAGCGGTACAGCATCTTCGGGCCGACCAGGTAGACCGTCGCGTCCAGCTTGCTCATGATGACCTTCATCAGGCCCGCGCCGAAGGTAGTCAGCGCCAGGCCGGTCACGTTCTGGTTCGCGCGCAGGGACACGGTGAGGAAGGAGTAGATCAGGCCCATCAGCATGGCCATGACGACAGCGCCCATGATGCCCAGCAGGACGATCAGGAAGTCCGGCAGACCGGACTTGCCGACCAGGTTCAGCACCAGACAGCCGCCAGCGCCGCCCATGCACATCACACCCGGGATACCCAGGTTCAGATGGCCGCTCTTCTCCGTAATGATCTCGCCCGTGGAGCCATACATGAAGGTCGCGCCAAACGCGAGGGAGTCAATCAGGAAATTCAGCCAGATATTCATTTGACGCCCTCCGTTTCCGCCTTAGGGCCTTTTTTGCGCAGGATCACCTGGTAGTTGATGAAGAACTCGCTGCCAATGATGAAGAAGAGGATGATGCCCTCGATCACGTCCGGGAAGGCGCCGCGGACGGCGAAATCCTGGGAGATCTGCGCCGCGCCCTGATCCAGCAGCGTGATCAGGCCCGAGGTGAGCAGCATGACCAGCGGATTGAAATTGGCCAGCCAGGAGACCATGATGGCCGTGAAGCCCTGACCGCCCACGGACTCGGTGTTGACGCTCTGGTCAAGGCCCGCGCCGATCAGATAGCCGGCAAGGCCGCAGAGCAGACCGCTGACCAGCATCGTGCGGACGATGATCTTCTTGACATTCATGCCGCTGTACTGCGCGGTGCGTACGCTCTCGCCCACGACGGAAATCTCGTAGCCCTGCTTGCTGTGGCGCAGGTACACATACATAAGCACCGTCAGCGCCAGGACGATCAGAATGATCAGCAGGTAATCGTGACCGATGGACGGAAGCTTGCCGAACTCCAGCTTGCCCA
Source organism: Clostridia bacterium (assembly GCA_017399225.1). The sequence goes on from JAFQEB010000086.1 coordinate 81,818, forward strand.
GGGAGGAGGAGCCGCTGGGCACCCACACCACCAGGAAGTATTCCACCACATGGATGGCCACATAGTTCATCATCAGGGTAAACAGCGTCTCATTCGTGCCCCACTTGGCCTTGAAGATGGCCGGGATCACTGCCCACACGGCGCTGCAGAGCAGTGCGCCGATCAGCATCAGGATCAGCAGGAGGCCTTCGGGCACCTCGCCGCCCAGGTAAAAGGCGACTGCAATGGCGCCCCACACGCCCATGAGGGTCTGTCCCTCAGCGCCGGTATTCCAGAAGCGCATACGGAAGGCCGGGGTCACTGCCAGGGAGATGCACTGCAGCACAGCCACGTTCTTCATGAACTTCCAGAACCTGCGACTGGTGGTGAAGGAGCCGTCGATGAAGCAATAGTAGAAATCCCCCAGGGACTTCGTGCCTGCCTGGAGCTTGTCGCTCAGGCAGAAGGCGACCAGTCCGCAGACCGCCAGGCCCAGCACGACCGCCGCGATGCGGATCAGCCAAGCCTTCCAGGGCTCGATCGCCGAACGCTTTGCCAGATGGAAAAGCGGCTCATGGATGACGTTGTTCTTCCGTTCACTCATTGGGCAGCCTCCCCTTCCTGCTGGGGTCCGGAGACCCTGTATTTCTCGCTCTCATTTTCTGCTGCCGTGGACGCTTCCGCCGCTCCCTCAGCCGGACGGGTATCAGTCTTGGTCATCAGCAGGCCCAGCTCCTCCTTGGTGGTGGTGCGGGCGTCGACGACGCCGGTGATGGCGCCGGAGTTGATGACCATGATCCGGTCGCAAAGGGAAATCAGCACGTCCAGATCCTCGCCGACGAAGATCACCGCCACGCCATTCTGCTTCTGCCGATTCAGCAGGTTGTAGATGGTGTAGGAGGAGTTGATGTCCAGGCCACGCACCGGGTAGGCAGCCATCAACACCTTTGGAGCGAAGGCGATCTCGCGGCCGACCAGCACCTTCTGCACATTGCCGCCGGAAAGCCGGCGCACAGGCGTGTTGACGCCGGGAGTGATGACCTCCAGCTCGCTGATGATCTCCTCCGCCAGCTGACGGGGCTTCTTGCGGTCCACAAAACCTGCATGTCCCTTGCGGTAGCTGCGGAGCATCATGTTATCGGTGATGCCCATGCTGCCCACCAGGCCCATGCCCAGACGATCCTCCGGCACAAAGGACAGGCGGATACCCAGCTCGCGGATCTCCAGCGGCGTCCGGTCGCGCAGGTCGATGACCTCGTCCTCCCGGAAGAGCACCTTGCCGGTGTTCACCTGTTCACGGATCGTTTGGGTCGTCAGGCCATCAAAGGAAACGGCATTCCCTTCCTCATCATGGAAGGCGCCCTGCGCCGCCAGCTCCCGCACGCGCTTGAGCGATTTGTGGAAGAAGGTGACAGGCTTATCCTTCTTGGGGTTGATGAAAACGATCTCGCCCTGCGTAATGGGCTGCAGGCCGGAGATGGCCTCCAGCAGCTCGCGCTGGCCGCTGCCCGCGATGCCCGCAATACCCAGGATCTCCCCCGCATTGGCGGTGAAGGAAACATCCTTGAGCACCGGCAGGCCCTCGTCATTGGTGCAGCTGAGGCCCTTGACATGCAGGCGGGGGCAGGCGTCCTTGGGCTCCGTGCGGTCAATGTTAAGGCTGACCTTCTTGCCCACCATCATTTCCGTCAGGCTGCTTTCCGTTGCATCACAGGTGTCCACCGTGGCGATATGCTCGCCCTTGCGCAGGATGGCGACCCGGTCGGAAACGGAGAGCACCTCGTGCAGCTTGTGGGTGATGATGATAACGGACTTGCCGTCCTCCTTCATCGCCTTCAGCACCGCAAACAGCCGGTCGATCTCCTGGGGAGTAAGCACCGCCGTGGGCTCATCCAGGATGAGGATGTCCGCGCCGCGATAGAGCATCTTGACGATCTCGACCGTCTGCTTCTCCGAAACGGACATGTCGTAGATCTTCTTCTGGGGATCAATGCGGAAGCCGTATTTATGCGCGATCCAGGAAACGCGCTCATTGACCGCCCTGGGGCTGTACGCACCCTTCTCGCTGAGGCCAAGCACGATGTTCTCTGCAGCAGTAAAGATGTCCACCAGCTTGAAGTGCTGATGGATCATGCCGATCTTCAGCGCAAAGGCGTCCTTGGGCGAGCGGATGACCACTTCCTGGTCTTCCTTGTAGATGCGGCCCTCGTCGGGGTAATAGATGCCGGCCAGCATGTTCATCAGCGTCGTCTTGCCGCAGCCGTTTTCGCCCAGCACAGCAAGGATCTCACCCTGATACACATCCAGGTCAACATGATTGTTGGCAACGACACTGCCGAATCGCTTAGTGATGCCGCGCATACTCAGAGCGATCTTCTTCTCCACGGCGTACCCTCCGTATGCAGCAAAAATGCTGAATGATGAAAATTGCCTGGATCGCCCCCTTCTACAGGGGCGATCCAAGCATTGAAGTCAGATGAATTAGTACTTGGCGTTCAGCAGCTCAATGCCATCGATCTGGACGTCGAAGTAGGGCGCGCTGCGGTACTCGGACTCGTGGAAGTAGCCGTCAGCAACCGCCTCGGTATCCTTGGCGAAAGCCTCATCGGTATCCACATCGGCCATGTAGCTCGTCAGCTTCTCGCCGCCCACGGTGATGAAGTTGTCAGCAGCGGTATTGAAGACCTTCAGCTCGCCCTTTTCGAACGCAGCCTTCACCTCAGCCAGCTTGGCCACGGTGCCCTCGGCAGCGGCAGCCTCGTTCACATCGGTCAGCACGACGGAGCCGGTAGCAATGGTGCCGGTCCAGTCGGTAGCGATGGCTTCACCCTTGGAGACCTGGTTCACGATGTACTCGAAGTAGGGAGCCCAGTTGATGCGGGAGGACACGATGAAGGTCTTGGGGCAGGAAGCGATGGTGGAGCCGTTGTAGGAAACATTGGGCACACCGGCGTTCTCACAGGCAGTGGGGGCGCCCATGGAGTCAGCGTGCTGGGAGATCAGGTCGCAGCCGGCGTTGATCAGCGCCTCGGCAGCAGTCTTCTCTTCCTTCTCGTCGTACCAGGAGCCGGTGAACTGCACCTTCATCTGCACATCGGGGCAGACGGACTTGGCGCCCAGGTAGAAGGAGGTGTAGCCGGAGATAACCTCAGCGTAGGTGAAGGCGCCGACGTAGCCCATCATGGGAGCCTCGCCCTTCAGCTGACCGGCAGCCTTCATCTCATTGAGCTTCATGCCGGCAGCGACGCCCGCCAGGTAGCGGCCCTCGTAGATGGCAGCAAAGGCATTGTGGAAGTTGGCAACGCCAGCGGTGTGCGCCATGGTGCCGGTAGCGTGGCAGAACTGCACTTCGGGGCACTCCTTGGCGGCCTGCAGCAGGAAGGACTCGTGGCCGAAGGAGTTGGCGAAGATGATGTTGCAGCCTTCGTCAACCAGGTCCAGCGCAGCCTCGTAGCAGTCGTTAGACTCGGGGATGTTGCGCTTCATGATGACCTGCTCCTCGGTGAGGCCCAGGGCAGCAGCGGCTTCGTTCACGCCGTTGATGAAGTTCAGGTCGTAGGTGGAATCTTCGTCATGCAGCAGGATGACGCCGAGCTTGACGCCCTCGCTGGCAGTCTGCTCGTCCTTACCGCCGAAGAAATGCACGCACAGGCCCACGACCAGCGCTACGACCAGCACGAGAGCCACCAGCAGGATCAGCTTCTTCTTGTTTTTCATTGGTTTCTCCTCCTTAGTTATCGCTTGAAGAGTTCAGTGTCCCGGAGTACAGCAGAGCCTTTGGATGATGGCGCTGCTTTTGGGACTCCACGTTATATTTTACATTGTTCGGCGCAGAAAGGCAAGGCTTTTTGTTGTTTTTTCGTCAGAATTGCAAGCCAAAAACTGTCCTGCCGGTAAGCATCGTTTCCATTTCCAGACGACGCGTTGCCTTGTCATCCATGCCCGCCATGCTTGCGCCACTTGACCGCGCCAGGATGCGTCATATAACAGCCCATGCTGCAGCTTCATTTTATCCCCATTGCAGAAAGCAATGCCTTACACTGCCGGTAAACCCAGCAATGCAAACTGCGAAGAAAAAAACATTCCAGTGCCACAGAAGCAGCACTGGAATGTATAGAAAACAACGTAAAGATTAGCGCTTGGAGAATCAAACAAGAGCGTTTTCCCTCAGTATCACAGATGGCACAAAGCCAGCAAATTCAAGGGATACAGGCCGTTGAAATGTTTGTGTCAGGATCCATAAAAAACGGTTTGCTCCCTACTTGTTGCCTACGCATAGCAGCCCAGGGCTGTGCAGAACAGCAGGTAGGGAGTTTATTTCTTTCTTGCGTTTGCAATGACAGAAGATAGATGCAGAAACTAAACGCCTCTTATTGTACTTCATCTAACCAAGTCCTGCGCAGCCGCTTCCGGCAGCTGAACGCCAGCAGCGTCGCCGCACCGTACCAGGAGATGATGCCAGCTGTGTAAACACCCCACTCACCCATGAACAGAGGGAGCACCAGCGCACTGCCGCTGCGCATGAAGAGCTCCAGTACGCCGCTGAACATGGAGGTGACCGTATCGCCCAGTCCTTGCAGGGCGGAGCGCAGCACAAACAGCAGATACAGCGCGAACAGGCTTGCGCCCATGAAGCACAGGAAACGGTAGCCGTAGACCAGTACCTGCTCCACAATGGCCGGATCATCCTGAATGAACAGGCGCAGCAGCGGTTTGCCGCAGAGAATGACAGCGCCACCGATGACAAGCGCCATCAGTACAGCAGTCTGCACGGATTTGTGCAGCCCCAGCCTAACGCGATCCATCTTCTTCGCTCCGTAGTTCTGCCCGACGAATGTGCTCACAGCACCGCGCAGTGCGGTTCCGGCCATTTCCATCAGGCCCTGCATGCGGCTGGCGGCGTTGTAGCCCATCACCAGCGGGAGACCGCCGAAGACGATCCGCAGGTACAGAAGCGTCAGCTCATAGGTATCGGCAGGGGTGTTCATCAGCGTCAGCACAGGCCGCAGAGCGAACTGGCGATGATCTCCAGCGCCGTCACCACCGTAATTGCCAGCACAATACTGTGCCCGGCAGACCGGCGCAGACCGGCGTGGTCGCCTACGCCGAAGCTGTGAGCGATCTGGATGGCAAAGCCCTGGGCAAGGCCGAGGATCAGCCCCAACAGCGTCCAGTCAAGCCAGTAGAGGAAACCGCCGCCAGCGCCGTCACCCCTTCGGCACGGCCCACCACCAGGGTGTCCACCAGGTTGTACAGCTGCTGCAGAATGTTGCCGCCAGCAGCGGCAAACTGAACTGCAGAATCAGCTTTGTCGGGTTACCCTGGGTCATGTCTTTGGTGTGGGATGGCATAGCACAGCTGCTCCTTAATGATCGCGAACTCAGTTCTCCTGGGCGATCAGAGCGTTGACCTTCTCCAGCGTGGGAGGGTTCAAGGGCAGTGGGAAGGCAGTGATGGCCACGCCGGAGCAGGCAGCGGCAAAACGCACGGTTTCCTCGTCGCTCATGCCGTGGAGCAGCGCGTACACGCAGCCGGCCTTGTAGGTGTCGCCGGCGCCCAGGGTGCTGCGCACGTCCACCTTGAAAGCGGGCATATGCCTCATGGGCTGACCCTTGCGGCCGTAATACATGCCGTTCTCACCAGCGGTGATGATGACCAAACCATCCGTATTGGCGGTCAGAAGTTCATACACTTCTTCCAGCGTGTAGCCCTTGTAGTCGCCGTCCGTGCATTCGTGGGAAAGCACATTGATGGCGGCGTGCTGGTGCAGGTAGGTATCGTGCTTGCAGTCGATGGTCACGTAGGGCTTACCGTGCTTCACGCACAGCTCGGCCACCATCTGGGTGGATTCCTTGAAGTAGGGGTCAATGCCTACCACCTTGCAGTCGATGATGTCCTGCTCCTTGGGATCGTTCCAGCGCTTCTCGCCGGATTCATACAGGTGCTGGAAGCGGCCCATGGGGGTGCGGTAAGCGCCGGCAATCAACACATGATCCACCAAGCCCTCCCACTCCGGGTCAAAGTACACGGAGGACAGATCCACGGTCTTGTCGGCGTAGAAGGAGCGGATCAGCTCCGCGGGCTCCTGACCGATGTGGGTGCCGTCTATTTTCACATTGACGCCAAGGGAAGAAAGCACCGTAGCCGCCGTGCCGGTTTCGCCGCCGGGAAGGAAGTAGCGGGCGAGGATCTCGCTGTAGGAGTCCGGCTGGGGAAATTCGCCCTTCAGCAGGAAAGAATGGGTTCCGAGAATCTGACCATGGAGATAGACTTCAGCTTTCATGGTATGGCCTCCTGATAACGATCTTATTTTTACAGGGATGCCCCTGCAATGGACGATGTGCGAGCAAGTACCTCCTGGCACCAAGAATACAGCAGGGCAAAGGCCCCGTCAAAGTCAAACGGTTCTCCATTTGCGAGGGCAATTGCCGTTTCCAGCACCAGTCTGTCCTGCCCCGTCAGGGATGCCAGCAATTCTTGTTTGGTACCAATGAATCTGTCTGTTTCCAGATAATGCAGGTTTTGCAGGATGAAGAAAACCTGTTTGTAGGTTCCCGGCAGCGCCGCCACACTTCTTTCTGAGGGAGCATGGATATAGCGGTGGCATATCTCATGATACAGATTGCCAAGGCTCATTTTCACAAAAGCGATTACGTCATGCTCCGTATACGACGGAACCAGATCAGCCAGCATGCCGCAATAGTCCTTGGTGGTATTGAGCAGGTGGCAGATCTCCAACGGATTCCAATGCCTCAATTCTTCTGCACCGCAAATGAAGCCACAGGACTTGTTCACTTCAGGCAGAGAAGCAATAGCATTCCGGTAGACATTCAGATCGGCAACGGTCATTTGATCGATAACCACCATGACATCAATATCGCTGTGCTCGGTGGCCTCACCCCGCAGATAGCTGCCCTGTAGGCCCACATAGAGCAGACGATCCTGGAAGGCCTCCTTCAGCAGCACAATCAGCGATGAAATGTATGCATTAGGTTGAAACATGGCTATTCCTTTCTTTCCGCAGTTGCAGTGTCATTTCGCATTGCCATTGACCTGACGGATATATTCCTCCTTGGGGATCATAGGGGCGTAATCCACCATTACAGCGTTCTGTTGATTGTGAAATACAAAAGGCACAGTATACTTCATAACAGCAACTCACCGGCATGTATTTCATGATCCTGCTGGTTGATCGCAATAAAGTACCGGACAAACTTCTCAATGCGCTCCATCACTTCAGCCTCCCGGTCCGGTTCGCGGGTATACAGATGCACCAGAGAGGTGATGGGCGATGTGAACGCGAACGCGAGCATTTCAGGGTCTGATTGCTTCAATAGTCCGTTTTGCATCATCTGTCCAAACATCACCGCGAACATGTTGGCAAGACCCTCCAGGAAATGCTTGGTAGCCAGTTTGCATACCCGCGCATCGTGGAACTGCTCTGTCAGAAGCAGCTTTCTGGTCAGCTGAATTTGAGGATCGCGGATGGTAAAGCCGATCAGTCGCATGGTCAGCGCAACCAGCTCCTCGCTGCTCCTGGGCGTAGGCGGCAGATTGCTCATGGAGCCGAAACGGGCGGCATAGTAGGCTTCCATCTTATCCAGCAGAGCATTCCAGATGGCCTCTTTGCTGTCGTAGTGCTTGTACAAGGCCGACTTGCTGAGTCCCAGTTGTGCGGCAAGATCACGCAGGTTGGTGCCACGATAGCCGTTTTCGGCAAACATGATGAGTGCTTCGTTCAAAATGCGGTCTTTTGTTGAGATTTCCATGATGACCTCCATATAGCGCGTCGAGGTGACCAATCGGTCACCCATATTATAGTGACCAAATGGTCACCTGTCAATGTGGAGTTTCATTTTCTTGCGGAGCATCCGAAGATATATCAAACACATCATTTTCATTGTGAACCTCCTGCAAAAAAATAGCCTGGGCTATTACTCAACAATAACCCAAGCTCACTTGGACACCTAATCCGGCATTTCGGTGCTACGGCACACTGCCTCCGGTGACAAGTTCATCATACACCTTTTCTCCTGAGGAAGCAATAGGGCAGGGTGATTCAGCGGACCCGCCAGCAGCGCGGTCTGTCCCAGCTGCAGCTGAGCGAGAAGCGGGACGTCAGCTGCGGCAAGATCAAGCGTTTTGAAACCGGCAGCAGGAATTCACTGTACGCCCTGGCCAAGACCTGTCTTACAAGGAGCGCCCAATGGAAGTCGCTTCGGTTTGCTTATTTGACCGCCACGGCCACCACAGAACAAGGCGGCAGCTTCACCTGCAGTTTGCCATTTTCCACCTGTGCTGTCCACGGCTGGATCGTCACGTCCTCCGGATGATTGAAATCATTGAAGGCATGCGTATCCGCCGTCAGGATCCGTGCCTGCGTCTCATGGGCGTCAAAATGGCAAAGATCGCAGTCGATCTGCACTTCCTCCGTCAGGGAGCAGTTGGCGAGGGTCAGGGTCATCACGCCCTCCTTGATGGAGACCGAACTGGATACCATAGGCGCTTTATGGGCTTCGTCTGCCTTGTCCGCATCGGTGTAGCAGTACACCGCCGTGCCGCCCTGATGCTCCTTGTACAGGTCAAATACATGGTAGGTGGGCGTTTTGACCAGCTGCTCGCCGTCCGTGAGCAGAATGGACTGCAGCACGTTCACCGTTTGGGCAAGGTTGGCCATCATCACACGCCTGGCATGGCGGTTGAAGATATTCAGGTGGATGGCTGCCACCAGGGCGTCGCGCATGGCGTTTTGCTGGTAAAGGAAGCCGGGATTGGTGCCGGGCTCCACCTGATGCCAGCAGCCCCATTCGCCGATGATCAAGCCGATCCGGTTCTCCGGGTCGTAGCGGTTCATGATCTCCGTGTGGCGGGTCAGCAGCTCATCGCAGAAGAAGGCGCTGTCCATGGTGGCATAGTGGAGCGCGTCGTCAAAATCCGTGGCAGAGTCCATCTGCGGATGGATGGGCATGGTGTAGTAGTGCAGGTCGATGCCCCCGGCCAGCGGATAGCCGCCCCAGCCCTTCGAGAGGGACTTCATCATCGTTTCCATCCAGCCGTAATCTGCAGAGGAGGGACCGCAGGCAATGCGGCACAGGCGGTTGCCGTTATGGTCACGGCAGAATGCGCCGAATCTGCGGAACTCCGCAGCGTAGGTCTCTGCGCTCATTTCGCCGCCGCAGCCCCAGTTTTCATTGCCCACACCCAGGAATTCCACCCTCCAGGGCTCGTCCTGGCCGTTGGTCCTGCGGGCTTCAGCCATGGGCGTCCCTACAGCGGTCATGTATTCCACCCACTCTGCCATTTCCTGCACGGTGCCGGAGCCCACGTTGCCGTTGATATAGGGCTTTGCACCGATTTGACGGCACAGCTCCATATATTCATGAGTACCGAAGGAGTTGTCCTCGATCACGCCGCCCCAGTTGATGTTCACCATCTTTTTTCGGCTTTCCCTGGGGCCGATACCGTCCTGCCAGTGATACTCCTCGGCAAAGCAGCCGCCCGGCCAGCGGATGGTGGGCACGCGGATCTGCCGGAAGGCCTCGGCCACGTCCTTTCGGATGCCCTTTTCGTTGGGGATGGGGCTGTCCTCGCCCACGAAGATGCCGCCATAGATGCAGCGGCCCAGATGCTCGGCAAAATGGCCGTAGATCTCCGGACGGATGGTGGCAATCACATCCTTTGCGTTGACCAGCATGGCAATATGCTTCATCGGGATACCTCCTTGACTGATTTTCTGTACGTTCATTGTATCAGCTTGACAGATGCAAAACAATGATTTATCCTATGTGTATACTGATGAATCCTACGGAGGAGGAGCCGGCCATGCTGCACCTGCATGCCATTGGTATGGACATCCATCATCACGGGGCTTTCAGCATTCAGCGTCCCCACGGTTCCGGCGACTGGCTGCTGGTGATCTTCAAGACGGATGCTCTGCTGACATTGGACGGCAGAGAACTCCCCGCCGCCCCAGGCAGCGCTGTGCTGTTTAAGCCCGGACAGCAGCAAATGTACCGTTCTGTTACCGGGGCATACATCAATCATTTTCTTCACTTCATCGGAGACGAGGCTGACGATTTGTCCGCACTGCCCTGCGGAAGGCTGCTGACGCTCAGCAATTTGCGGGAAGTAGAGGAATTGATGCAATTGCTGTGCCGGGAGCAGGTTTCACCTTCCGAACAAAGGTACACATGTGTAAACCTGCTGCTGCAATTGCTGTTGATCAAGTTGTCCGATGGATGCACCAGCCGCAAGCCGACGGCGCATGGTGCTCACGTCGCACAAATGAACATGCTGCGGGCTGACCTGTACGCCAATCCCGGGAAATACGCCTCTGTGACTGAGATGGCGTCTGCCGCAGGGCTGAGCCTGTCGTATTTCCACCAGCTGTACCGGGAGCGGTTTGGCGTCAGCTGCTATGAGGATCTGCTGGCTGCCCGCATGAATGCCGCCCGGTACTATCTGCAGCATACTGAACTGACTGTCCGAGAGATTGCAGCCCTGTGCGGTTATGAGAACGATGTGGTGTTCATGCGGCTGTTCAAAGGACGCTTGGGTGTGACGCCTACGGAGTACAGGGGACATATATAACACTGCAGCCAATGCTCCGGGAGCGTCACACACGCCGCCCTTTTGATTAGCGATGGCAATCGTTGTTGCAGACAAATGGTTCACCTCCAATTCAAGTGATCTTTCTGCAATGCGACAAACACAAAGAGCACATAGCATTCTATTTACTGTGCGCTCATATCGGTTTATTTTGTTTTGGTCAGATTCAGCTAAACTTGGTCAAAACCTATCAGCTTGATTTGCGTCAGCAGCATCCCATTTCAGACACCGAAATGGGGGTGAAATAGCGGTCATTTAACCCTTTTCTTCACCCATTATTTCACCCTTTTTTCACCCATAATGGAGTTTCACCCATATTTCACCCTTAAAAAATGGATCAGATTAGGACAGAATGAGTCAAACCGCTACAAAAGGAAAAACCCCGGAAACTCAGTGTTTCCGGGGCTTTCAGGCACTTTTCTGATGAAATTAGCGCTTGGAGAACTGAGGCGCACGACGGGCAGCCTTCAGGCCGTACTACTTCTGTCAGAAACCCTGAAGCCCTTGAATTTCAAGGGTTTTTCGTTTGCTTGCCGGGATTTAACCCCTATTTAACCCCTACAAACTGTGCCATATCAGGTAGCCTGACCAAACGCTGAATTCACAAAGCCCAGCAGCTGTTCAGGTCTATTATACTTGACCTTCGCATAAATGTCCATAGTTACTTTACTATTTTCATGTCCTGCAAGGTACTGAACAGTTTTGGGGTCAACCGAGGCGTAAATCAGGTTGGTGATATATGTGTGCCGCAACTGGTGCGGCGTCACCTGGAAGTCCAGGCTATATACCACATGACCATTATGACCAGCCTTTTCACCAAGAACCGGTGTTACTGTCTTGGTAATGCGCTGTCCATTGATGTAGCGCACATAGGTACGTTCCTTTGTGGTACGAGTGACGATGTACTGCCATACTCTCTTGAACTGCGTGTAAGTCAGTGGGCCATCATCGCTATTGGCAACAACGTAATCCGATGTGGACTTGCTCCTGGCTTCACGAAGACATTCAGCGAGATTGTTGGGGATCGGAATATCCCGATGAGCCGCTTTTGTTTTCAGCTCGGTACAAACCACCGGGCGATTGTGTTCAGAGTGCCACGCCCTGCGAACGGTGATGTATGGTACGTCACCATCAAGGTAAACGCTGTCCCACTGTAATCCGAGGATTTCTTCACGTCTCAGACCAGCGTAGAGGCCGATCATCACAAAGACATAGGGCGGCAAGCCTTTGATAGCTGAAAGCAGTTTGTCAACCTGAGCGTCAGTCAGAGCATCCCTGTCTTTCTGCGGCTTGCCACCCTTAGCTGAAATACGCTCACAGGGGGAACTGTCGATGATGTGACTATCGACTGCTGACCTAAAGATCGCCTTATACAGCATGTGTACACCGCGATATACCGAAACAGACTTTTTCGACACGGGTACAAGTGCCAGTCGAACATCATCTGCCGTTACATTGGCCATATACATATGACCCAAAGGAGCAATAATGTAGTTTTTCACCTTGGATGTATAGTCAATCAGGGTCGTTGTCCTGATGTGTGCAGACTGCATCAGCAGCCAGCGCTCGCAGTATTCAGCAACAGTAGGAGTTGCTCTGCGAAAGGCGGCTTCCTCAATCTGACGCTTGGCTTCTTCCACCTTTTCATAGAGTTCCTCGGGAGTCTTGGCATAAAGAGCCACCCGCTTGCCATCGGCATCTTCAACACGTGTTCTGAAGTATTCAATGCCGTTAAGGATCACAGTCCCATAGGCAGGGATCTGCTTTTTCTTTCTGCCCATTTTGTCACCTCATGGTTTATTTCTTACAGCTGCTGCAATACTGTTGTACCAAACATCCAGCTTTTCAGCAATGATGTCGCAGGTCAACGCCTTTGGCTGTGTGGTTTACGATATGTCATTCTTGCCGGTTCTTCCGGCCTGGCTCGATGTGTACATTTTGCAACGTATTCCTGCAGCCCGGAGTCGGTGAAGAATACGCAGCCATTAGGTACATATTGAACATAGGAGATCTGGCCACTATTTCTTGCAGCATCAAGAGTTGCGATGCTGATGCCAAGAATCTGCGCAGCCTCCTTACGAGTGATAAGCCTTTCCAACAACAGTCCTCCAATCTCTTGATACTGTTGGTCGCATTGTGTTACTTCCTATTTATGTGGTATTATGATCAGAAGATATACAGGCTGCGATCAGCTTTGTCGCATCATAGCCCCACCTGTACCGCCGTCCCCCGGACAGGCGAATACCGCAGGAACTCCCCGCCAGTCATTGCGAGGCCGTGAGGAAGTCTCATTATGCCCATGCCGGATCGTCGCGCCCTGCCTGCCACAGCAGGGTCTATGAATCACGTTGATCGCTCTGGCGTTGCCGTCATCGCGCCGCTTCATAAGCCGCTTCACAACATGGATTTAGTACCTGTATACCGGATATGTAGTTATCAAGGTTCGCCGGTACTCCTGATCCCTTGTTCTCACTTGCCAAACTGCTCAATAATACTGTCTATGAGGATTAGGTCCTTTCCAGTCATATTAGCTCTGATCCTCAACAAAAAGTCGAGCTGAGCTGGTGAGCAAACATTGGGATTCGGTTTATACCAATCGGGTATCTTGACACCGCCATGATAACGACCACGGACAGTTTCAATTGGATGTGAGATGGACAGAATTTGCACATCGTTAGTTATCGTTCTTTCCGAAACTCCATACTCTGCTGCAAGGCCAGCAACAGTAACTTGACGATGACAACACAAAGAACGCCAGATAGCTATCCGTCGTTCATGTGTGTCCATCTCACTACCTCCTTCCCTCGAGGATGATTGTAAAGGTTAAACACGCAATTTCCCTGCTTATTTAAAAAACTCTATTATATTTTCTGTTTATGCCATATTTGACTTTTTCACCCGAGATCTAACCCAAATACGGCGTAATTACTGTGAGTTTACACACCTAGCAATGTGTAGTAGCTTCATTACAGTTACTGCAATTCATATCACAATGAAGTAAATCTAAGGTGACCAACCGCTGACAAGCATTCTGCACTCATGATGGAACTCGAACGACCAAAAGCAAGCAGAGCCTGCTTCCTCCTGTATCGAGAAAGCAGGCTCTGCGCTTTATGCGTCTGGCTCTAAACTTACAACCACCTTTGAGTTGGCCACATTGATTAAAGTTTCTCTTTTGCACCAATGGCAGTACAACGGAAAGCTGGTCATTTTTGTCTTCTCTAAGACTTTTACCCTTGTTTTGTTTCCACATCTTGGACAAAAAATCCACGAAGACTGTTGCTTTGCTATTCTGTTAATCATTGTATCACACTTTTCCATTAGTATTGAGATTGGCGACAATAGTTTTCGCATTTATGCACAAATCGACACAATACAATATATTATGTTCGCCGATACCGGGACTTTGGGGATGCCTGTGCGATCTTTGTGCAAGTCAAGGATCCTCATTATTACCTGTTCGTCAAGAGTGGATATAGGAAGGATGTTTAGCAGCAGGCTGCTTGGATGGCGTAAAACTTCTCACGATTGATGTCCTATTTTCTAACTAAAGTCATGACCACCCGTTGAACGGGTGGTTTGACCAAGCCCTATAAGGGCTTATCTCCTGTGGTCGCCCTCTAAAGAGGGCACCGAAATAAACATCAAGCACACTCCATGCTCTCGCAAATCCCCTTTTCGGGGATTCACAAAGCACAGTTCAAACACACCTCAGCATAAGTACCGCCAGTGGAGCCACATTTTCAATGTGGCTCCATACCGTATGCTAAAGCACTTATTTCCTACCCCCAGCAAAAAACTGGGGGATTTATAACGCCTATTCGGCTACCATCAATAAAGCTGGGCAGCGGAATGCTGTCCAGCTTTTGTTATGGATGATAGCATGCAATCCTTTCTATCGGTTTTCCCCCAATGTATATCTGCAAAGAAAACACAGCCATCGGAAGCATACTGAAACTAAGCAATCTACCCGTCGGGTCTTGTACCATCGAGAGTTGCAATACTGATGCCAAGAATCCATGCAGCGTCCTTTCCAGTGATAAGGCCTCCTGTATAAGCTGAACATCCCGCTTCATAAGCTCCAGGCAGTCCAGCCTCTGATCCAGCTTGTTGTTACTGCCATGGAGAAAAGGGAGAAATCGAGGGGAAAACTCATTGCTTCACCTGATTTCTGTTGTGTCGTATTGTTCATCGCAGCGAGCCCTCGCGGGTCAGATCAGCCGTTAGACCGTGCTCCGTTATGGTGACTGGAATGAGATGCGCCCTTTCAAGACCGCCGCCATTGGGCGCATGGAGGGCCATCAGCCATTCGCCGTTATCGCTGCGGACCAGCATGGGATGTCCGCCGTCCGCCGTGAAGATGGGCTCGACCTCATGCTCCCACGGGCCTTCCAGCCTGCCGGAGGGACTGCGGGCAATACCCGTCTCATAGCGTCCATTCCCCGTACTCCACAGCATGCACAGCGCACCGGACTTGTCCCGGAAGAAAAAGCAGCCGTCTGTTACCCGACATGTGCAGTCAAAGCGAATTCCCAAGGTCTCTGCAACATACATCCCTGTTGACCAGGGAGCATCAGAGGCATTGAAGAGCACAAACGGCTCGCTGACCGCCTGCTTCAGGTCTGCGGACATCTCTACAGCTTCCACCGTACCGTCCTTCACCTGCAGCCATTCGTGGTAGTACACCATGTAGGGCTTGCCCTCCGGCGACACATAGAGCGTGCCGTCGAGCGTCAGATGCTCCATAGGCTGGATCGGCCCGTCCGTCCAGGCTTCATAGGGGCCTTCCGGTTTTTCGCTGCGGAAAATCCAGGTTCCGCGGACCACCTCGTATCCCAGGGGCGTTTCCACGCCGCAGCCGGGAATGACACCGGTGACGGTCACGAACATGTACCACGCGCCCTGCCAGGCATGCACCTCCGGCGCCCAGTAGGTGTTGCCCGCAAAGGGCAGCCGCAGCGCCGGAGCCGGTTCGGCCCAGTGTACACCGTCGGCGGAAAAGAGCACGTCCACGCCCTCGTAGGCTTCGTCCGGCCGTCATGGCTGCGGTAGAGCCAGCAGCCCTCGTCCGTCCGCACGAAGAACGGGTCACGGATGCGGATCTCCTCCAGGGTTCGAAGGGTTTTCATGATGCTTCCTCCTTATGGAATCGGCTTAGCGGTCGATGTCCACCTGCATGTTGCTGATGACGAAATCGCCCGCCCAGGAAATAACCTGGAAGTCGCCGGACTCGATGTACTCATTGGCGTAATCGACGCCGCTGTCGGGCAGCATGACGTCAAAGACAGGAGCGGCGTCAGCGGTCATTTCGTCCGCGGGGGCGAACCAGACCTTCACATTCTTGCCCTCGGCCAGGATGCGCACGGAATAGGTCACGCCCTCCTCAAAGTCGTACTCCAGGGCCGCGATGGGCGCATTGTAAGCCTCGCCCTTGTACAGGTGCAGGCCGCGCAGGTTCTCAGGCACGCCGAAGCCGCCCATGAACAGGCAGTAGCCATTCCATTCGTTCTCGTCCTTGCTGCGGAAGAAGAAGCGGTCCTGGTTCCATTCCACGCGGTTGGGGGTGTAGTCGAAGGTCCAGTCGAAGTCGGACACGGCCTCGCCCAGGATGTGCCAGGTGTTCAGGTAGTCATCGCCGGAGTTGTCCGCCTTGCGGCCCGCCAGACGGATGCCGTCGGTCAGGGACTGGACAATGCCGGATTCGGCGCTGATGGCGGTATCGCTGCCGCTCTGGGCGCCGTTGTTGAGAATGTAGCGCATCTGGTCGGCGATGGCCTTGCGGTCAGCGGAGTACAGGCGGCTGAGCTTCACGCCGTCGATGACGTAGTCGCGGTAGGTGACCACGTTGCGGACATAGAGCAGCACGCTGGTATCGCCGCCCAGGTCGTTCTGGATGCTGATGGGCTGACCAAAGGCAAAGCCGGTCAGGTTCTCGGGCTCGACGGTCGTCACGCTCTCCAGATCCGGGAAGAAGGTGAAGAACTCGCTCTCGGTCATGGTGTTGCCGTAGCCGCCATACATGTTCTTGTAGTTGACGGTGACGGTATCGCCGTTCACATCCACCTGCACGGTGCCGATGCGGTACACATTGCTGGCCACGTAGTCGAAGGTGTAGGTACCGTTGACGGACAGGTCAACAGGGACGTAGGTATACCACTTGTCGGTCACCTCGGGTGCTTCCTCGCGGAAGTGCAGGCCGTAGGCGCAGGCGGTGTTGTGGGGATACCAGACGGGCTCCTCCACCTCGGGCACGACAACCTCGTCCTCGCCGAAGGTGACCTGCATGTCCTTGATCAGGAAGTCACCGGCCCAGGAGACAATCTGGAAGTCACCGGCGCTGAGGAACTCGTTGGCATAGCCGTCGTTGGTGTTGGGCAGCACCACGTCCATCACGGGCGCGGTATCCTCGGTGAGGGTGCCTTCCTTGGCGAAGTAGACCCGCACATGCTGACCCTCCACGTCGATTTTGACGTCATAGGCCACGTTCCACTCCAGGTAGTGATCCACCACAGCAAAGGCCTCGCCCTTCGCCTCGCCCTTGTAGAGCCACAGGCCGGGCATGTCAGTCCTGTTGCCGCCGACGCGGAAGATATAGCAATCCCATTCATTCACCTCGTTGGTGGAATTGAAGGCAAAGCTGTCGCTGTTCCAGTCGGTGCTCATGGGCTTGTAGGTGAACGTCCACGTGTAGTCGTCCAGGTACTGGCCCAGGATGTGCTTGGTGATGAGGAAGTCATCGCCGCTGCCGTCAGGGCGCTTGCCCGCGATGCGCAGCCATTCGCCCACGGTCTCGACCACGCCGCCGCCCTGGGTGGCAATCAGGCCGATCATGTCGATCACTTCAGCGCAGGCGCCGCCCACGCACAGGGCCGTCAGCAGCAGCCAGGTCACAAACAGTCTCCAGAAACGCTTCATGTTCTTGTCCTCCTTGGAAACGATTTTTATGAGTAAGGGGACTTGGCACCCCTTATCCAACAATGCCGGTCTTGTCGATGCTTTCGGTGAATTTCCCCTGCATGACAAGGAACAGGACAATCAGCGGCAGAATCGTCAGCACGCAGGCCGACTGCATCTGCACCACGACAGAGTAGGGATCCTTGTAGATCTCATGGCCCACGGAGCGCAGCAGGCTTTGCAGCGTACCCAGCGCCATGGCCAGCGTCTGGGAATCGGTGAAATACATGGACGCCATATAGTATTCGTTCCAATACCACACAGCAGAAAACAGGATCGTCGTGACAAAGGCCGGGCCTGCACAGGGAATCATGATCTTCAGGAACGTGACGAAGCTGTTGCAGCCGTCAATCGCAGCGGCGTCCTCCAGCTCCTTGGGCATGCTGCGGAAGAACTGCCGGAAGATGAACACAAACAGGCCGGAGCGCAGACCCTGCCCGACCAGCGCGGGAACATAGTACACTGCATGGGTATCCAGTAGATTGACCGTCCAGGGCTTATCGCCGAAGAGCAGCCCCAGCTGACCCAGGCCGAAGAAGTCAAAATTTCGGTACTGCACATACATGGGGATGGACACCAGCTGGGACGGCACCAGGAGTGTGAAAATCACCAGCCCAAAGAGCACGCCCTTGAAGCGGAAGTTGAACCGGGCAAAGCCGTAGCCGATCATCGCTGAGATGAACACATGGATGATCGTGGAGATCACGGTAATCTGCGCGGTTTCCCCCAGCACCTTGGGGTAGTCGATCAGCTCCCAGATGTACTGGTAATTCTCCATCGTGAAATTGCGGGGAATCCAGATAACCGTCGGATCATACAGATCCTTCGCCTCGCGCATGGAGACAGAGAACATATACAGGATCGGATACAGCACCACGAAGCACATCATCAGCAGAAATACCAGACGGAGCACCGTCATGCCGAAGTGGGTGGATGCATTCAGGACAGTTTTGCCGTCCATATGATTTGATTCGATCTTTTTCATGCGCTCACCTCACTCCACCGTATAGACAATCCGCTTGTTGATGATGATGTACACCACGCCCACCAGCACGCCGACGACCAGGAAGTACAGCCAGGCCATCGCGCTGGAATAGCTGAATTCCAGCTTCTGCGCAAAGCCCAGGATGTACTGCAGAACGCCATTGTTGTAGTCGATGAACCGGTCAATGATGGAATACACCGCGTTGAGCACCATGATGGGCGAGAGCATCGGGAAGGTGATCTTCCAGAAGGACTCCCAGGCTGTTGCGCCCTCGATCTTCGCCGCCTCATACAGCGCAGGGGAAATCCCCATGATGCCCGAAATGAACAGCAGAATCTGCAATCCGGACTGCCAGCTCAGGTCAAACACGCCGTTGACGATGCCCATCAGCGTATTGATTAGTTCCGTATTCATGCCCATTTCCATCAGGATTTTGTCGATGCCGCTGGTCTGGAAGAGCATGGAGGAACGCGCACCGGACATGATCGAGGAGGACAGCGCATCGCCGTTCATGATGGACAGGATCAAGCCGCTGCCGCAGATGACCGGCAGGAAAAACACCGACCGGAAGAAGGTACGACCCTTAAAGCTACCCGACAGGATCACCGCCATCAGCAGCGAGAAAGCCAGGATGATCACCACCTGGGGCAGCATGCCGCCTACCTCTTCGATCAGCGAGCGCACAAAGCTGGAGTCGATGAACAGCGCGCGGTAGTAGTAGTCAAAGCCGATATACTCCGTGCTCATGCCGAAATCGGCGATGGTGGTCTTGCTGACCGAATAAACCAGCGACGATACCAGCGACCGCACGAACATGCCGAAGAAGCCGATCAGCCAGGGCATGATGAACAGTACGCCGGCGCGTGCCCGTCTGCCCTCAAGGCCGCGGGGACGCTTTTTTCGCTTTGCAATCATTCCACAGCCTCCTTTCCGGCCAGCCAGGCACCGGCAGGAACTTCCTGCCCCTGCCAGGTGAAGGCTGCGTCCGAATCATTGACGCAGATCACCGCGCCGTTTGCGAAAGTGGACACGGATACGCCCTCGCTGAGCCATTCAAAACGGGTGAGACGCGAGTTTTCCGTCGTTTTCCGTGCCTGTGCAACCTGTGCTACGGCCGCCTTCATGTGGGGCAGCCACAGCTCGGGACGGGCGCTGAAAAGCGTGTTCAGGTCGGTGTCGATCAGCAGCTCCGCGTCGCCGGTGATCAGCTCGTAATGCAGCGCTTCACCGGTCGCGATGGCATGCAGCACCGCGCTGTCCGGGTCAGCACTCAGGTTGACCGTTTCGCCCGCATAGCCCGTCAGGCCGCTGTACACCAGCTGCAGGAAGGGCACGGTTTCGTCCAGCACGTCATACTGGCTGAAATCGCCGGGAATTTCCGTCACAAAGTCCGCATAGGACAGCGCAAAGGCGTTGGGACTTTCCAGCACCAGCGAGTATTCCTGCGCCAGCATCGCAAGCACGGCTTCCGCAGCCTGCTGCGTCTGTTCGGGATAGGCACGATTTTTGCTGTAGCTGCCGTAGCGGGTATCTGCCAGCGTCAGCGGGGACAGGCTCTGCACGTTCTGCTTGTCCAGGGCAACCATTGCTTTGGCAGCGTAGGTTTCCATCAGCGCAGGATGCAGCAGATAGCCGCGTTCCTCCTCATTCCGCATCCGGCTGCCATACTTGAAAGCATACTGGAACGCCGGAGAGCCGGACAGGGACATGGCAGAATCGCGGATGGGGATAATCCCACTGCCGCTCTTCTTGTAGCTGACCAGGTCAACGGCAAGAGCCACCGAATCTCCCTGCGCCGTCACGGCAGAATGCAGCTCGTCCCAGCCCGCCCAGCTGTTGCCGGCAGCCCATGCAAAGCGGGTATCCAGCTTGTCCTTCACCGCATCCTTCGACCATTCGTTGATACGCAGGCGGATACCGCCCTTCAGTTCGACGCGGAGAGCTTCATACATGGTCTGGATATCTGCAAGGGCAGAAAGCTGCCGCTGGCGGTCGACCGGCACGCCCAGGAGGGATTCCCGGCGGGTCACGGCAGTGGCAAAATCCACAAAGAGCACGGTGTCATCCGCTGATTCTTCCGTCATGCCGCCTTCGGCAAGGAGGTAGCTGCGGTAGCAGTCCGCCATGCCGTTGTAATCGGCAGCCTCGCTCTCCAGGAAGTAGTAGCGCTGCTCACAGGCTGCCGCCTCGATGGCGTCATCCTGATACAGGGTGATCGTCTGGCCCAGCTTGCTGGAGGCATCCAGCATGTAGCTGTCGGTGTAGCGCAGCTTGTATTCCGCCCAGGCGTTGGTGTAGGAGGTATCGCGGAACGCGGGCATGGCGTTGATGTACGCTGCATTTTCGCCCTTCGTGATGACCGCCAGGAAGGCCGCGTCATTCCGCTTGATGCCGAACACCGGCAGCGACGCAGCATAAGCGTCCGCGGAGGCAAACATGCGGGTCGCGGAGGCATTCTCACCGTAGACAGCGGCCCTGTACTCCTGCATATTGCCCTTGCCGTTGTTGATATACATCAGCGCGCCCTGACCGTCCGGCACGAAGACGTAGCCCTCGTCCGTATCCGCCGCACAGCCGAAGTAAGGCAGCAGGCGGACGCTGCTGAGGATATAGCGCTCGGGATTCTCCTCCACGATTTCACCGGTGAGGATGCGGACCTCCAGGTGGCCGTCCTTCAGGAATACCTCCACCGGGATGGTTACAGCGCCATCCTTGAAGTAATAATCCGTTCGGAAGCCGTTTTCGATGGCCCGCACCGTGAAGGTATCCTTCTTCACGCTGACTGCCTGGCTGTTCTTTTTGACGGATTCCTTGTTCTCCAGGTCGATGTAGTTGATGATGAGGGAGGACACCATCTCGGTTTTGAACACGCCGCGAGCCCAGTCATCCGCGCCCTCCGGCGGGAAGGCATACCAGCGCTCGCCGGATGCGGTCTCCACGCAGAAATTTGCATCCTCCGCCCGGAAGTACAGGGACAAGCCGCCCTCCTTCGCGATCAGTTCAAACTCGGCGCTGGTCTTTTTGCCACAGGGGATCTCCTCCCCCACAGGCAGCCCCTGAACGTACTCAATGTCGGGCAGGCTGGCAGAGAATCCACCGATCAGGCCCATATTGAACAGCAGCACCACAATGGCTGCGCAGATGCCAAGGCCCAGGAGGCCGTACATCCATCGCAAGATTTTCTTCATACGAGCCTCACCTCCTCAGCTGCAATTCCATGTAGATCGTTTGGGCAAAGAGCGTCACCTGCTGCAGAAGGCCGAAGAACAGCACCAGCAGGAACAGCACGAACACAATGCCCGCCGCCGACAGCGCCACGGAGAACGTTGCCTTCATCAGCGTGTAGTCATGAATGGTCATCATCGCCGCCATGAAGATGAACACGCTGTACAAAAGCGCAAACATTTCGATCACCGTCAGAAATGCGCCCTCCTCCATGATGACGAAGTGACTCAGGCAGACGCAGAACACCCGGGCAGCCACATAGGGGATCAGCGCATAGGACGTGGCGCAGAAGATCTCCCGCAGCTTGCCCTTGCCGTCCATCAGCGTCGTGACAGCCCAGTTGACCACCACAAACATCAAATAAAGCCCGATGGTAGCACCCAGCGTATACAGAATGTTGATCTCCTTCAGATTCCGGTAGTTGAACTTGAAATCCGTACCATAGGCAGAGAGCACCTCCGCTGCGAACCAGCACAGCAGGATGATGACTGTCGGCCAGATGGGCCAGAGCTTGTAGTACTTCATCTCATACAGCTCGGAGGACGGCCTGCCCAGCACCTTCAAAATGCGTTTCCAGTGGTTCATCAGGCATTCCTCCTTTCTGCTTTGTATCTGCGGACTTTGCGGAAAACCATCCCCGCGATCACAAGGATTGCCAGCACAGTGCACACCGTCGGGAACACACCGCGGGCGACCTCCATGCGATACTCGTCAAAGGCGCGGGAATAACCCACCCGGTCATAGCCCAGCTTGAAGTAATGCATGGCTTCCTTGTACTTGCCTTCCTCGTACAGCGCCTTGCCGATGCCGGTATAGGCCAGCTCGCAGTTGACGTTGTACAGGGCAACCTGCTCCCAAAGCTCGCGGGCCTCGGCGTACAGGCCGTCCATGTAGAGCAGGACGGCATTCTCCACCAATTCTCCGTAATGGGTGCGTTCAAAGAGGGTCAGGCAGTTCTTTTCGTGATCCAGCACCATCACGATCTGGCCGATGGTGTCCAGCGCGATGGGGTAATCGAAGGTGCCCTGCTGATCGCCACTGCCGCCAAACACACCCAGCAGATGACTTTCCTGGTCGTAGACGAAAACACGGCCCCGGGTGCGGTCCAGCGCGTAGAGGATCTCGTTGTCGTGGATCGCCAGGTCTACAAAGC
Organism: Clostridia bacterium; assembly: GCA_017399225.1. Next base: position 104,722 of record JAFQEB010000086.1, read on the forward strand.
GGGTATCCTGGAGCTGGCCCAGGTAGAGCGCAGTCTCCAGGTCGCCGTAATTGCCGGTCTGGCCTACCACATTGCGGGTGTGGCTGAGCAGCACATTGTCGCCCAGGGAGTTCAGCTTGCTGATCTCTCCGTAGGTGTTGTTGCTCTCATTGGTGCAGGTGTAGATGAAATTGTTCTTGTCGATGTCGAAGGAGGCATACTGCACGGGCACATAGCGGGCCATGCTGCTGACCTGCTCCTGGGTGAGCAGCTGCTTCCACATGTAGTCCACCATGACGTCCACAGTTACAACCACGTCATTGGCGCCGTAGAAGCCCAGGAAATTCTCCCGGCTGTCGTACATCACCGCACCCAGATACATGCCCTGGGGCAGCACAAACACGGTACCCAGCTGGTTGGCAATCACCTTGTTGGGCTTGTAGACCGTATTCTCCTCCAGCAGATCGGAATCCGGGCGGCCGTATTCACGGACAAGGCGATTCTCCTCATCCAGCACGACCACACGGCCTTCGTCCGGCAGGCAGATATACAGCAGCCCCGCCTGATCCACAAAGATGCCAGTGGGATTCTTCAGCGCTGTGCTGCCCGAATCGCTCTCATAGGCGGCGATTTCCCGCAGCTGCTGGAAATTGGCATCCAGCACCACAATGCGGTTGTTGCCGGAGTCAGAAATGTAGATGAGTCCCTCCTGCCAGACGAACACGTCCGACGGGTTCTTAAAACCCTTGCCCGTCTCATTCAGGGTGATGGATTGGGTGGGCAGGTAGCTCTGAGGCGCAGGAACGCTTTCGCCCCAGGCGTCATAGTTGTAGCCCTGGTAGGAATCCGCCAGAGCAGGAACGCAGCAGCACAGCGCCAGAAGGAAAATCAGGATTCTTTTCAGCATGTCGATTCTCCCTCCTTATTCCTTGATACCGGCGGACGCCATGGTCTGCACCACCGAGGACTGACCGATGACGAAGAGGATGATGGGCGGCAGCATCAGCACCACCGCAGAGGCAGAGCCCACGCCTGCACGGGCAATCGTGCCGGAGGACACGATCTGGGACAGCAAAATGGGCAGCGTGCGCATATTCTCCTTGAAGACAAACTGCGCTGCGCCGGTGTTATTCCACACGCTCTGGAAGGTGAAGATCACCAGCGTTACCCAGGCAGGCTTGACATTGGGCATGACGATCTGGAACAGGATGCGGAACTCCGAGCAGCCGTCGATGCGCGCGGCCTCCAGCAGGGCGTTGGGGATCGGCTCCATGAACTGTTTCATCAGGAACACGCCCAGCGTCGTGCCCAGCGTGGGCAGGATCAGCGCCCAGTAGGTGTCGATCATGTGCAGCTTGGCAATGACCAGATACTGGGGCAGGAAGGTGACCGCAGGTACAAAGAGCAGCGCTGTCACGATGGTATTGAAGATGGCTCGATTGCCGGGGAATCTGTTCTTCGCCAGCGGGTAGGCACACATGGCAGAGATGATCACCATCGCCACGGTGGTCACAATGGTGGTGAACAGGCTATTGAACAGATACTTGGTAAAGGGCACCCAGCTGTTGGCGCACATCGCCATCAGGTCGATGAAGTTATCCCAGGTGGGGTTGACCACATAGAACCTCGGCGGGAAGATGAACAGCTCGTCAAAGGGCTTGAAGGCATTGACGATGGCATACACCAGCGGCAGGGCCAGCACCGCGCCGCAGAGCGTCAGCGTCACAGCCACCAGGAAGTTGCCTGCCCGGGAACGGGTCTGACGGCCCACGCCTACCACACTGCCGGAGGCGCGGACGATTTTCATTTTCTTCATTCGCTTCTCCTCCTCAGGTTCCGACGCGGCCCAGCGCGAAGGTCACCAGCTTGTTCGCCAGATACATCAGTGCAAACAGGAAGCAAGCCAGCGCACAGGCATAGCCCATTTCGAAGCGGACGGTGCCGTAGTCCATGATATGGGTGACCAGCGTTTCCGCCGCATACTGGGTGGACGGGAAGCCCGCCAGGCGCACCGACACATCCGCCACAGAGAATGAGGACACGATCTGCATCACCGCGCCGAAGAGCAGCTGGGGCTTCATCACCGGCAGGGTAATATACCACAGCTCCTGGAAGCGGTTGTGCACGCCGTCCACCAATCCGGCCTCGTAGAGTGTGCGGTCCACACCCTGCAGACCTGCGATGAAGGACAGGAAGCCCGTGCCCAGGCTCATCCACAGCTGCACGAAGATGACCACAAACAGGATGTACGCCGGGTCAGTCAGCCAGCCGACAGGCTCCCGCAGGATGCCCAGATTCATTAGGAGGCCATTGAGCAAACCGTAGGCGTCGGAGCTGAAAATGAAGCTCCACACCGTGAAGGCCGTACCGGACAGCACCGGCGCATAGAAGATCAGCGTCACCACGGCGCGCAGTTTGGGCCGCAGCTCGTTGATCAGCCAAGCAAACACGAAACACAGCACATAGCTGACCGGGCCAGTCACGAGCGCAAAGATCAGCGTGTTGCGGATGGCGATGATGAACACATCGTCATCGAAGAACATGCGCAGATAGTTGTCCCAGCCAACAAAGTTGGGTGTGGTGAAGATGTTGAAGTTGGTGAAGCTGATCACCACGGAGTAAATGATGGGAATGAGCGTAAAGAGCGCAAAGAGGATCAGGAAGGGCGCCATGAGGGCGTAGTTCTGCCAGTTCTTGCGGATTTCCTTGAGCGTTCCTGCCTTGGTCACTGGTCATTCCCTCCTTCCTCGCCGGTGGCAAACTCGTTGCGCTTGCGCTCCAGCTCCTCGTTGATCTGCTTGGTCCAGTAGTTCAGGGTTTCACGGGCATTGGCCTTGTCGTAGTAGACTTCCTTGAAGGCGTTGTCAATGTTGCGGGAGACATAGTAGCTGCCGGGCAATTCAGGCAGTTCCTGCACATAGCCCCACTGCTCCATGATGATCTCCAGCTCCCGGCCCGACCAGCGCAGGCCCTTCATTGCGCTGACATTGGCAGGATTGTAGCGGCCCGCCGCGCCCAGCACGTTTTCGATCTGCTGACCATAGGCAATCTGCGTTTCGCTGGAGTTCCACCAGCGCATGAATTCCCAGCAGGCGTCGGGGTTCTCCGCGTTGGAAAGGATCAGGCCCGCCGTACCGGAGGCAGCGGTCGCGTGGTTGACCGTGCCGTCCTCCAGTACCGTGCCGGGGATCAGCGCCATGTCCCATAGATTGCGGATATCCGGCGCAGCGGTCTTGAGCTGGCTGTAGAAGGTGTAATTGGTGATGACCAGGGGCATTTCGCCGGAACGAAAGCGGTTGAAGTCATCCTTGTACAGTGGGAAACCATACTGGGTGTACAGGCTCGTCCACAGCTTAAAGGATTCCAGCGCACCGGGGGTGTCGAGGGTCGTGGTCAGGTGATCCTCGGTGTATAGGCCAACGCCGCTTTGCAGCAGGAGCGTGGGGAACAGGGTCGTGCCGCCGATGCCGGTGGACACCGACTGATAGGCGTCCAGCGACACATAGGGCAGGCCGATGTTCATGTTGTTGCGCTGGAGGGTTTCAGCAACCAGCAGCAGCTCGTCCCAGGTGGTGGGGACAGTCAGCCCCAGCTCTTCAAACACGTCGGCGCGGTAGAACATGACGTAGAAGTTCTGGCTGTTGGGCAAGCCCCAGACATGGCCGTTCCAGGTCAGCGGCTCCAACGCGCCGGGCATGTACTCGCTGACCAGCTCGTCAAAGCCCTCGAAGTTCTCCAGCGGCAGCACTGCACCGCGCAGGGCGTAGTTCACCGGGTCGCCGCGGCCCAGCATGATGGTTACGTCCGGGCCTGCGTCCGCCATAACCGCCTGCATCAGGCCGGTCTGGACGATGGACAGGTTCACGCCGATGCCGGATTCGGGCGTGAAATCGGAGTCAATCAGCTCCTTGAGCACCTCCGCCTGATCGCGACCTGAGGCAATCCACACATCAATGACGGTATCGCCCTCGCCGGCATTGCCGACAGTCTCATAGTCTGTCGTAAAGGAGCCCACCAGAGCCTCTGCCTGATAGGTCATGTTCTCCCAGAGGTTGGAGGCCGTGCGGGGAATCTCGCCGCCAGCCGGGGTGAGATAGATCACATCCAGCTGTAGGCTCTGCTTGCAGATCGTCTGCATCCAGGTGCTGATGGTGACGATGTTGTCGCGGAAGGTGCTCAGGCGGCTGGGGATCGTGCCGGGACGGGCCACGAAGCTCTCCAGCTGCTCGGCCAGGCGCACCAGAGAGGCGGCCTCCGTGCCGGTATAGCCGGTCAGGGTCTGCACCTGCTTTTCCACGCTGCGCAGCTCCGCCGCCAGCACGGACATGCTGTCCATCAGCCCGGGAATGGATTCTTCCAGGAAGTAATCGCGGTACATGTCAGGGGTGGCGCTGGTCACCATGATAATCCGGCGGTACATAGTGTTCAGATCGTTCACCACTGAATCCACTCGGGCCATGAGCGGTGCCATATCGCCGGTGGTGGGCGTCATGGTGATGGTATGAATACCCTTGGTCAGGTAGATGGCGTAGGGTTCATCCTTCCCCAACGTTGCAGTCTGCCAGGACACGCCGTAGGGGAATTCGACCTGCTCCAGTGCACGGAAGGGCGTTTCGCCGTCGATCTTGACATTGCGGTACACCAACATGCCGCGCAGGTAATTCTGGCGGAAGCGGAAGGTCAGGTTGTACATGCCGTCTGCCGGAACTTCAAATTCCCAGGTGATGGACTGGTCCGCGGTGGCCCAGTTCTCACCGCCGATGGTGTTGAGCTTCTTGGCAATCGGATCAGAAGGGGAAGTCATGGGATCGGAGCGGTCGGAAATCGGATAAAGCTGAGTAGAGGTTTTGTTCAGAGCGTGTTCCGCCTCAATGGTAATGGTATCAGCGCCCTGTGCCATATCGGTATGGGCAGCGCTGTAATCTTCGTAAGTCGGAGCTTCCTGTTTGTTGTGGAAGCACAAGGAAGCGATAGCAACGGGTTCACGGATGGCCGTCAGGGTCAGCGTATGGTCGCCGGCGTCCAGCGCGAAAAGGTAGCTGCCGTTGACATAGCCGTTCACATCGTAGAGGTCACTGGTCTGCCAGGTGTAAACTTCCTCCTGCGAGGGGCGGAGATCATTGCCCATGTTGTCCTGGGCAAAGACAGTCACCGCATCCTGATACAGACGGGTCAGCTGAAGCTGCTGTGCTTCGGTGAAGGGGACTTCCCCATCAATGCACAGCTCGTATTCCGGGATATTGCCCACACCGGGCAGAGCGTAGTAGTCGACGGCCAAGGCGTAGCGTCCAGCTTCCGCCACGGTAAAGCGCCAGGTGACGCTCCCTTTCTGGTCATCCCACACGAGGGCGTTCTTTCCCTCGATCTGCGAAATGCTGTAGTGTACGCCCTCTGCCGCTTCTCCTGCAGGGCCATCCATATGGATCTGAACGGAGGGAGCAGGCAGAGCAGCGTATTGCTGATCATAGGCGGCATAGCTGCCGCTGCGGTATGTGAAAGCATATTCTGTTTCCTGTGCGAAGGCACTGCCCGTCAGGCTGACAGCCAGCAGACATGCAGTCATCATCATGCACAGGATCTTTTGCAGGCAGCAGCAGTTCTTCCGCATCTTGATTGCTCCTCTCGGGTAAGGTAAGGGGCGGCACAGGTGACGCACGAAGCTTCCTGCGCCGCCCCCGGATTGGATTAGTATGAATTGGATTACTCAGCGATTTCCTTCAGTTCCATGTGGTTGATGGTGAAATCACCGCCCCAGGTGATGATCTGGAAGTCGCCCTCAGGGATGTAATCCTTGTAGTACTCGCCGCCCTCGATGGGCAGGTCAACGTCGATGATCTGCTCGCCGTTCATAGACAGCTTCACATTGTTGCCGATGACAACCAGCTTGAACTCGTAGTTCTTGCCTGCCTCAAAGGTGCAGGGATAGTAAGCGTAGGCATGGTCATAGGCCTCGCCCTTAACGATGCGGATGCCCGCGGCGTTCTCGCCCAGGTTGGAGCCGCAGATCAGCACCTGGTACTGGTTCCATCCGTTCTCGTCAGCAGCGCAGCGGAAGCAGACGCGATCCTGCATCCACTCGGTCTTCTGGGTGTTGTAGTTGAAGTTCAGCTCAAAGTCGCCGACCTTGCGGCCCAGAATGTGCCAGGAGTCAGTGTAGGCATCGCCCGCACCGTCAGCGGTGCGGCCCCAGACCTGCACGGAACCATCTTCGTTGTGGTTGAACACGCCGGCTTCAGCCTTGATCAGGGGCAGCAGATCGGTCACGCCGTCGTCAGCCACGATCTCGGTTACATCGAAGCGGTCCATGGTGAAGTCGCCGCCCCAAGTAATGATCTGGAAGTCGCCTTCGGGGATGTAATCCTTGTAGTACTCGCCGCCTTCGGTGGGCAGGTCAACGTCGATGATCTGCTCGCCGTTCATGGACAGCTTCACATTGTTGCCGATGACAACCAGCTTGAACTCGTAGTTCTTGCCTGCCTCGAAGGTGCAGGGATAGTAAGCGTAGGCGTGGTCGTAGGCTTCGCCCTTGACGATGCGGATGCCCGCGGCGTTCTCGCCCAGGTTGGAGCCGCAGATCAGCACCTGGTACTGGTTCCAGCCGTTCTCGTCAGCAGCGCAGCGGAAGCAGACGCGATCCTGCATCCACTCGGTCTTCTGGGTGTTGTAGTTGAAGTTCAGCTCGAAATCGCCCACCTTGCGGCCCAGGATGTGCCAGGAATCGGTGTATGCGTCGCCGGAGCCATCGGCGGTGCGGCCCCAGACCTGCACGGAGCCGTCCTCGTTGTGGTTGAAGGTGCCGGCCTCAGCCTTCACCAGGGGCAGCAGATCTACCGTGCCAACCGCAGCGGGGGCCTCTTCGGCAGCCACTTCCACCACGTTGTAGTTGCCGTAGGTCATGTCGGGATCGTCGTAGGAGATGATGGAGATGTCGTCCACATCAAAGTTCGCGCCCCAGGAGCACAGGCCGAACACGCCCCACTTGATGACGTCTTCCGCGTCGGTGTAATCCGCACAGAGCTCGCCGTCTACGTAGATCTTGAAGTTGGTGTCGCGTGCCTCTACCTTGATGGTGTACCAGGTGCCGTTGTCAAACCAGAAGTCCTGGTTCTCGACCATGGGCACGGTCTCAGCGTACTTCTTGCTCAGGCTCTTGATGGTGAAAACGCCGCGCCACTCCCATATGTTGAACAGGTAGCTCTCGTTCTCATGGCCGTCGCAGTTATACTTGATGCCATCTAGACCGCGCAGGACGATCTTCATCCAGTTGTGGTCAGGATTCTTGATGTAGGGACGGACGCGGATGGTGTAGTCGAAGTTGCGCAGTTCGGGGCCGAAGGCCATCTGGATGTAGCCGTTCTCGCCCTCGCCGGTAGAATTCAGGCAGTGCAGGTACTTATTGCCGTCTTCCTCCACAATGGTCACGACGCAGTTCTCAGCATCCGTCGGGGTACCAACGAAGTACAGGTCATGCACGCCGTCTTCGAAGTCCTCGGTGTAGATGGGCTGCACGTCTTCCGCCAGGGAAGAAGCACACAGCAGGGTTGCCAGGGTCAGGATCAATACCAGCAGTTTCTTCATGGGGATACCTTCCTTTCCTATCAAATACCCGTTTCCCGGGTTTGATCCATGTGTACGCGGGAGACTGCAAGCGATCAGTCGAAGGTTCTTTCGTCAAAGCGATAGCGGAGGAAGATCATCTTGTAGTACCCCTCTTCGGACTGGTCGTCAGGGATGTTGTTGACAAAGTAGGCGGTCAGGCCGTCGGCTGCGGTGAAGATGGCGCGGCTGTAGCCGCCGTTGGGGTTGCGGTAGTTCTTGGGCTGGAACCAGATCTTCCAGGAGTCCTCCGCGCCCAGATTGTCGTTATAGTAGACGATGTTGCCCTTGCTCTGACCGGGGGTCTGGAAAACCGCGGTCATCAGCAGCAGGCCGTTCTCGCCGTAGTTGGGCAGATAGGCCAGGTAGGGGGCGGAACCGGGAACGGCGCCCGTATTGGTGACCACCTTGGTACCTGGCTCCACCGGGTCGCCCCAGTAGATGCCGTCATCGGAGAAGCGGTAGGTGATGGGGTTACCGCAGCCGGGATCATCCGAGTCACACATCTCGTAGGTCATCATGTAGCGGCCGTCGTTGAGCTGGACGATCGTAGCCATGCCGGGACGCTTAGTCTGGTCGCGCAGAGCAACGATGTCGATGGTCGGTCCCCACTCTTTGCCGTCCTCGGAGATCTTCATCACCAGCTTCTGGCTGTGATGGGGCTCGTCCGTGGAGTCGGAGTAGTAGCAGGCCAGGCGGCCGTCGGGCAGCACCATCAGGAAGGGCTCCCACACACCGGTATCCAGGCCGCCGCCCACTGCCACCGTGCCGAACTGCTCCCAGGTCTGGCCGATGTCATAGCTGCGGTACATACGGATAGCGGACTGCTTGTTGTGGCCTGAGTCAATGGAGCATGCGGCCAGCAGTAGCGTACCGGCGGGCATGTCGCCCACCTGGCTGGGCAGCTCGTACAGGAAGGGCTGGTACTCCGACTGGATGGCCGCCGCCTTTTCACGCACGGTGCTGACCAGCTCCCAGGTGGAGCCGCCATCCCGGCTGACGTGGATGTTGTAACCCGGCTTTGCAATGTGCAGGCCCGACGTGTAAAGCTCATAGGTGGCAATCAGGGTGCCGTTATTCTCGCCGGAGTGCTGCAGCTCGATGATGCGGGTATAGCTGATGCCCTGTCCCCAATACAGTTCATCGTAGTCAACGGTGGCCACGACGCTGTGCTCGCCATATTCGGGGGCTGCAAGCGCATTGCCGGCAAAGCAGAGCATCAGCAGCGTGACAAGGCTGGCAATGATGATACTCTTCATTTATCCATGTTCTCCTTCACAAGGTTTCTGTCAGTCCCCTCCCGCAGCCCTGAAGGGACTGCGGGAAGGAATGTGGCGCATTACTGGGGATTATAGGCGCCGTTGGCCTGATTGATGGATTCCTGCAGCAGCGGGTAATGGGCCTCGACGATGGTCTGCCAGGGCTCTTCCCACTGGGTGATACGGGAGCTCAGGTCGTAGAAGCCCATGGAGTCGTCGCCCCAGGTGCCAACGCCCCCATACTTGGGAATCAACAGGGTGAACTTCTCAGGATCGTTCATTTCATCGATCAGAGCCTCGATCTCTTCAGGCCACTCCTTGTAGGGCTGGCCGTGACGTTCCGCCAGTTCACGCGCCAGGTCCTTGTTCATTGCCAGCGCGCGGCAGCAGGCCAGGTAAGCCAGGGCGCCGTTCTTGTTGGCGCTGTCCTTGCCGACCCAGTACACGTCGATACGACCCTGAGCGAAGTGCTCCTCGGTGCCGTCCAGCTGAGGCGCAGGTGCAACGCCGATGCGGCCTTCGATGATGTCCTCATAGAAGTTGGAGTCCATGACCCACTTTTCACCCAGCATCATCGCGGCATTCTTGGCACTGAAGCAGGAAATGTCTTCCTGGGACATCAGGCGGGTGTCATCACCGGCAGTGCCGGTTTCGTACAGGAAGTTGAAGTACTCAGCCAACGCCGGAGAACGGAGATTGTTAGCATACAGGCCGGTTTCGGGATCGTAGGTGACAAAGTCTTCACCGGAGATGGAGAAGGAATAGGTGGGGTGGAGCACCAGGGCGTAGGTATCAATGATGCCGTCGCGGTCATCGTCAATGACCAGATCCTTCATCATCTCGCGCATCGCGGAGAAGGTCCACTCGCCGTTCTCGTACAGGTCGAGGGGGGTGTCCAGGCCCATGTCGTCAAAGTAGCTGGTCCAGTAGTAGATGTAGTTGTTGTTGTACATCTCGCCCGTGGGGAACGCGTAGTAGCGGCCCTGGTAGGCATAGGTGTCGGCAGTCGTCTTCAGGTCAGCCCACAGGGGATCGTTGAAGTCCAGGTATTCAGTCACGTCCGCAACAACGTCCTTGTTGATCAGGTTCGGGAATTCCTGATTGCGGTACTTGATCAGGTCAGGGGTGCTGCCAGACAGACGCATGTTGACAGCCTTGGCGGGCAGCTCGGCGTAGGTGGTACGCACAACCTTGATCGCGCAGCCATAAGCTTCCTGCATCAGCAGGTTAGCCAGGTTGGTGTCCATGGTCTTCTTGCTGTCCCAGGTCAGGTAGGTCACAGTATCGCTGGTGATCTCCAGATCCGGCAGGCCGAAGCGTTCACGCACTTCTTCAGGAGTGTCCGCCAACGCAGCAGGCATTGCCAGCAGCGGCAGCACCAGCGCCAGGGTCAGCAGCAGGGCCAGAAAACGTTTCTTCATGGGAAAACCTCCTTCATATATTCTCGGGCTTGTCACCCGATTGTTACAGCGTTACTTGCACCGCGCGGTCACGCCGTAGAGCAGCAGCGTGTATTCCGGATTGATCACGCGCACGCGGAGCTCACGGAGAGGCTTGTCCGCATCCACAGCGATGCGGAAGAGGTTGATCGAGTAATGTTCCCAGTTCTTGTCATAATGGAAGCGCAATGCTGTTTCCGCATTAGCGGCCACGGGATTGATCCGCGACGGGCCGGCGATGGCCAGCACAGTCGTCAGCTCCTGACCATTGCGCAGCTCGACGGTCTGCACAGTGCCGTCCGCATATACCAGCTCATACACGGCAGCGTTTTCACCATACTCGCCATAGATGGGATAGCCCCAAGGCAAGGACACATTTCCCACCACAAACAGTTCGGAAATCGACTTGTTCACAGAGATGGTCAGCTCGTCCTCGATCACCAGAGGCTGACCAGTCGGCAGCTTCACCGGCAGGGTACCCAGGCGGCAGAAGTCATGCTGCAGCGCGGGACCATGCGTCAGGCGGCGGGTACGCTTCTGGGTGAAGTTCTTCTGAGGGACGCAGCGGCGGAGCAGCTCGTCGTATAGTTCCTTTTGACGCTGGGCGTCCTGGGATTGCCAGCAGTCGATGGGCTGCAGCTCCTCTGGATGGTTCGCATGGACGGGCGGGATGGTCTCGCCGTACTGCTGCTGTTTCGGCGGCCATGGATTGTGCATCAGCTGGGAGAAGACCTCCAGGTTTACGCGGGGACGGCGGTACATGTCCACCAGCCCCTCCCAGAGGCGGCCGTCGTAGCAGGCATACTCGCCGCGGCCAAACTCATACATATCCGCCCAGGCCCAGTAACAGCTGCCCGCCAGGACACGGCCGCCGTCCGGCTCCAGCCAGGCGTCCAGCATCGCCGTCTGAAAGCGGCGGAAGAGCTTGGGGTTGTCGTTGACATTCATGCCGCCCCATTCGGTGAAAACAACAGGCTTGTCATTCAGCGCGCCGAGAATGTCGTGGATGGAGGTGATCCGGTTGCCCGGGCCACCCTGTACCTTGTCCAGGTCCGCGCCATAGGGATGCATGGTGTAGAAATCGAAGCCGTTGAGGGCAAATTCGCGTTTGGTAGCCTCATAGTCCAGGCAGTTTGCACCGGACACCATGCGGGTGGGATCCATCTCCCGGCATGTATCGGAGGACTGGCGCAGGAAGCTGGGCGTGTATTCACACTCGTTGAAGCACAGCCAGAAGGCGACGGACACGCGGTTGCGGTCGCGCTTGACCACCCGACGCATCACTTCCAGTGCTCCCTCGGTGGTCTCGGGGCGATGCATGTCGCTCCACCACAGGCCGGGCTCCTCGCTGACCAGCAAGCCGATTTCATCCGCCAGTTCAAGGATGCGGCGGTCGTGGGGGTAATGCACCAAGCGCACGAAATTGCATCCCGTGGCCTTGATCAGCCGCAGATCAGCCTCGGCATGCTCCGGGGTGATGGTGTGGCCTTCGTCGCCATACAGGTCATGGCGGCACACGCCCTTGAGGTACAGCGGCTTACCGTTGAGGACGAAGCGCTGACCCACCGCGCGGAAATCCTTGATGCCCACGCGCTCCTGCACCTCATCCCCGCCGGCGGAAACCGTCAGGGTATACAGGCAGGGCATGTCCGGGCTCCACAGCTGGGGATGCACCACCGGGAAGGTCAGCACAGCCTTCCCGTCCGCAGAGGCGACAGTTTCCCGATGCACTGCCGCACCGAAATGGTCGCGCAGGGTGATGCAGACGTCTGCGTCGCCACCGTCCAGGACGGCATCCACCGTGCACAAGGCTTCGGACAAATCGTCCGATACCGCAGTGCGCCAGATGACGTCCTCCACCATGACCTTATCTGTCACGTTGAGGTAGACATCGCGGATGATGCCGCCGTAATTCTCCCAGCCTTCGGAGGGGCCAAAGGCGAGGTTCATATCCTGAATTTCCACCCGGAGGATATTCCCCTCAGGCTGGAGCAGGGGCGTGACGTCAAACCGATAGAAGCTGTAGGCAACCATATGGCCGATGTGCTGACCATTGAGCAGCACGTCCGCCGCATAGGTGATGCCCTCGAAGCACAGGAAGCAACGCTCCCCTTCCGGCCTGTCAAAGCGGATGCTGCAGGCAGATTTTCCCACGCACAGCGCGGAATACGGGACATTCACGGTGCCCGCAGGCTTTCCGTTGACTTCATAATCCCACGCGCCGCAGAGGGACAGGATCTTTCTTGGCATTGGCTATCCTCCTTTATTTGTGTGAAATGCAGTATTATTCCGAAAATTTTGCCACGACGAGCACCTCGCCCAGGGCTGTTTCCTGATTCCATTCGATCTGGCAGGAGGTCAGCGCCATCGCCGGGTAACAGAGGATCACCGCCGCGCCGGGATCGGTACCGATGGCCGAAAGATCGATATCCACGCAGTACCGATCATTCATGATAATGCGGCCGGTACCGGTCGCACCGCGCTTCGGGTAGATCATCAGCATATCGGACTGCACTGCCTCCGTCCAGTTGAATTCGACCTTCGTGCCGTGCCAGAGGTAGGCGGTGGAGGCTTCCGCGATGCAGTAATCACCGTCGCGGAGAAGCGCCGTGTCGCCGTCGGAGGTTATCTGCGCGCTCAGCGCTGCATTGACCAGCCCGATGTCCGCAAGTGGGAGCAGCTGGGGTGCAAGGGACACGCCGTTGATGTAGGCCGTACCATCCGTATGGAAGCCCGCGCGGTCAAAACACAGCGTGCGATCCATGGTCGGATTTTCATTGTCGGTGTTAACATGGTAGGATGTGAACAGTTCCTCCCCCACGGTGAAAAAGGCATTGTGGCCAGGGCCAGAGACGATGACCTTCCCCGTTTCCAGGCTGGTCGCAGGAGCCAGGAGAGGATTGACTTCAGGCTTGACGTAAGGGCCTAGCGGGGAATCAGCCACTGCCACACCCACGCAGTAATCATGGGTAGATGTGAAATTCGCGCTAAAGTAAAGGTAATACCTGTCCGCGTTCTTCAGCACGTACACGCCCTCGTTCCAGATGTAATGGCCGGACTTGAGTTCCCACTCATTCTCCGGGGTGGTTAGCAGCACCGGAGAACCTACGAATGAGAGCAGATCCTCCGTCAGCTGTATGCCGTAGGTCTGGCTGACTAGATGGCCGTCGATGGGGTTATCATAATTGTCGCGAACGTAGAAGAGGTAGGGCGTTCCGTCGTCGTCCACGAAGAGGTGAGCGTCGATGGCGCAGTAGCCGTCGTCGCGTATGGGACGCCCGAGAGGATCCCTGAAGGGGCCATCGGGGGAATCGGAAAAAGCGATGCCCAGCCGCAGGTCGTAATCAGCGCCCATCTGCGCGGAGTACATCAGCACATAACGATCCCGATACTTATGCACCTCCGGGGCCCAGAAATTGGCCGTCGCCCAGGGGGTGCCACTAAAGACGCGCATTCGCTCGGCGTATGCCCAGGAAGACAAGAAGTCCGTCCGCCACCGATAAAACCCCTTATCTCCGCCGGTGGCATAGCAGTAATAGGAATCCCCTTCCCTGCGGATGACGGGATCGCCGATCCCGGAAAGCGCCTGCGGATTGCGGTAGAAGCGCTCCTCATAGGTGGTCCAGGAATCGCCTGCGTAGTCATCAAGGTTTAATCTTTCCAGCATAACATACCCATCTTGTGCAAATGTCCGTACCGGAAACATTAGCAGGAGCGTCAGCGCTGCCAAAATTCTGTTTAGCATATATTCTCTCCTTTCGCTGCCCCCGTTTTCCTCATGCGATTTGCGCTCAGTCATCCGACTGTTGCCCCGGCTTCGACCTCAACTCCTGGTTCGGAGCGCTGCCGAATAAGCACGTGACCACCGACTTTGCCGGCAGGGCACACCCCACTGCCATATTCTGTATCCCGAGATCAGCCAAGTTGTGTGCTGCATCGGTACAGAAAACTTGCGCCTGCCGGTTCTGCAGGCCATCGATGGCGATGATTTCGCGCTGGGCTGTTTCATTAGTGAGTACCAAGATCAGCTGTTCCCCCCGCTCGTATGCGCTACCGTACACGCCGTCGGGCGCATGCTCCATCTCCAGGTGAATCCGCTGCGCCCCAGTTACGAAGCGGGCATACTGCCCCAGTACCCATCCACGCTTGGTCATCCGCGGCCCTTCCCATTCACCATTCAGCGGAAGCATCACCAGGCCGCGCTGGTAGTAATCCGGGTTGGTCTCCACGGCCTTCCAGAACTCCCAAACGGGCGTATTCAGGATAGTCAGATCTTCATGTATCACCCGTGCAAGGATCAAAGCATTCTCCATGGTGTCAGCTATCGGCTGTTGCTCCTCACACCACTCTGTTTGATGAAGCGCTAATGAAAGCCCTGCGTCATCAAGAGCATCCCGTACCTTCCGTCGTCCTTGAGCAGTCGCTTGATACGAATGGGCTGACAAATGACTGATACGTGAACGCAATTGTGTTGTCTCCTGCAGCCGACGAGCAATTTCGTACATATATTCATGATCCCAACGTGCGCTATCCGGCATAGACAGGCTGACAGACGGACACAGTTCTTCCAATCGTTCCGCCACCCCTGCGCATATTGACATCACTTGGTCAACAGAATAGTGCGTCCCCTCCTGGGCCCTTGCATGCCAATCCCATTGCGGTTCATTGATCGGACTCAGGAATGTTACCGGATATCCTGCATCAACATATGCTTTTGCTGCCTGCACGGCATATTCAACAAAGTCATTTTCATACCCTGGCTTCAGATTGGTTTCTCCTGTTGGATTTCCATTAGGTCTCCCTGTGATCGTCATACGAGAAGGAGGACTATTGATGAACAGCGTAAGGATATCAACCTGAGGATATGCAAGAACGCGGTCAAGCATCTTTGTGTTTTCTTCATCCACAGAGAGGTCGAAGCAAAGGGGGGCGATTTCTACCGCTTTCGTTTCCCGTATCGGGGCAACATTGTCTCCGCTACTGCCGCTGCCAATGTTATGACGGTATGTATTCAAACCAATTCCCTTTTTACGGTCATAGAGCAGAGAAATCGTCTGTTCCATCCATTCTTCCGGCCACCCGTGGTGCTTCCAGTTTGACGCCCACCAGCACCCGGACACACCAAACCCAAGCACCTTTTGATATGTTCGCTGTAAATCAAGCAGCAATGTTCCCATACCCAAGCTCCCCTCGCATCACACCAACATTCAGCATGTTTCAAGAAAGGCGATGATCTTCTGCGCCAGGATACGATGTCCCGCATCGTTAGGATGAAGTCCGTCTGGCATAAACTTCTCTCGCAACATATTAATACTCGGTTGTAGACCGGAGACTGCAAACAAATCAAGCACAGGGAGGGAGTAATGCTCAGCAACACGTCTTATTGCCTGCACATAATCCAGCAGCGTGCCCACTTCTTTGGGCTTGCATTCACCATTGATACATGTCTCGCCCAAACGATGCAGCGGTGTAGCAATCACAATAGGCTTGCCAGGATAGCGTTCTATCAAGCGTACAAATAAATCATGCAGTCCGCCATAAAATGTAACTGGCGTCCGATCCTCCATACAGCCAAAAGGAGCATCGCCGTGTCCAAAGTCATTCGTTCCGCCAAATACGAAGATAATGTCAGCATCCGTATCCATGTCATCCACACGGCTCGAAAAATACCGATCAAAGCTTGATGGCTCGGACGGTCTTGTTTGAATTGCTATTCTCGTGCCAGATATGCCATAGTTAAGGCATTCAGCCCCGGTAGCTTCTTCAATCAAATCACAAAACCGATTCGGGCAACCACTCGTGCCAACACCTTCAGTGATGCTATCGCCAAGGAAAGCGATTTTTTTACCATTCAATTTCATTTTTTCACCTCATATGCGGTGCTTAAGAGTGCAGGAAGTCACTTAATCAAATCACCCATTCACAGACGGCAACCGTCATTGCAGTGCATGGCCGGTTCTCGCATTGTATGCCACGGTTGCAAATAGCATAAAAACGGTTATCTTCCTCACTAAATGCATAACTATTGCTATATCCATTATGGCTTGCATGGTCTTGCTGACTGTATGGAATCGGGTGCGGCCACTGATGCCACGTTTGACCCAGATCATCGCTCAAAAAATAATCGCTTCCAGTATCGCTTTGACCGTTGCTCATAAAGGCCCCACTGACGATCAGCGTACCTTGCACACTACCGCGTTCCACCCACAGGCAATATGGCGAAGAGCCTAAAGAGGCTCCGTCCTCAGTTTGAACGATACAGCCTTCATCTGTTACTTCGCCCCAGTCCAGGCCATCCAATGAATACCTGCAGTGCACCGGATTTCCAGCTTTGCCTACCATTTCATATACCATGAAATATCTGCCATCCGGCAACCGCGTCACGACTGGCATGCCTGGCCTCAAAGACTGTTGACTACACTTGACAGATTCATGCAGCATAGACCAGCTGCACAAATCTTTTGTTGTTCGGTAAACAAGCTTTTGACTATGTGTCTTATATTGCCGTTCATCGCAGTAGTGGCACACAAGCGTATTATCATCCAACAAAACAAAGAATGGTTCCCACACGCCTTTACCTATCCAACCGCCATGATCCAAGGTCCCAAGCATTTTCCAGGATCGCCCGGTGTCCTTACTGACATACAGCTGTAGATAAGAACCATCTTCCGCACCGCCCGAAACGCCACCCATTAGCAGTGTTCCGCGTGGAAAAGCTCCCACATCTCTTGGAAGCTCATATATGGTCGGCATAAAGTAGGTTAATAAATCAGGATGCTCCTCATTGATGATACGCGCTGACAAGCTCCAAGTCTTTCCGCCATCGTCGCTGCGAAATACCGGATGTCCCTGCTGCCGCTTCAGTCGGTCTTCCACATCCTCTGGCAGACGTCTCTGCTCAAAAGTAGATAAAAGGGTTCCATTCTCGCCACAAGCAGAATGTGAAATTCTCGTGATTCTGCCATATAGATTAGAGGGCAGAAACACACGTTCATTTCTCTCGTTTGTTCCAATGCACTTCGATACAGCTTCTATATCCGCTGTAAACAATCGCTTCATGTTGCAGTTCATTCTCAGCACCCCTTAACTCAACCTTTGTCCAACGCGCACCTGTGAAACAGTCTGATTTACAGTTTATTTGACAATGAATATTCGCCGCTTAACCGGATCATATTCCAAGAATACTGGCGTAAATGGACATGAATTTCATTTTCATCCACAGTTGTCATTCCATCTGCATGAGGCACTACATTATCCGGCTGTTCCGGACTATTGATGGCATCCGGATCCATATGTGCCAATACAACATGTTCGATCAGCCTTATATCATCGAATCTCTCAAGGGTAACATCCAGTAAAATCTCTTCAGATTTTGAACGATTGACTGCAAAAATGATTACTTCCTTTTCTTCTTCATTCCAAACAGCAACCGTATCAACAAAAGGAACGAAATGGCATGCAGCAGTACTATATCCCGCACAATCCACCTTGGTTTGTAACGCAACTCCTCGTCCATACTTGGAAGTCAGCTGGAAGGGATAGTAAATAGTCTGCTTCCATGCAGCTCCGCCGGGCACTGTCATAATTGGTGCACATACGTTCACCAACTGCGCCATGCAGGCCATTTCAACACGATCGCATCTGCGAATCAGAGACATCAACATGCTGCCCACCAGCAAGGCGTCTTCCATGGCGAAGATATACTCCTCGCGTGCCGGTCCGATCTTCCATGGATCAAGCGCGTTATCGCTCCTGTATCGCATCGGCCATACATTCCATTCATCAACCGACAGATTGATCCTTTTTTGTTTATGCAGTCGCGCAGCTACTGCATCACACAAGGCAATCACTCCATCGATATATGTATCCAGCTTTACTGAGTTAGCAAGATAAGCAGGCCCATCTGAATAGTCATTGGCAAAGTATTGATGCAAAGAAATGCAATCTATATGGTCGTAGCATTTCTCCAGTACCGTTTCTTCCCACAAGCCAAAAGAAGGCATATCCATACTCGTACTGCCACAAGCTACCAGGTTTACACCTGGATCGACTTTTTTCATCAGGCAGGCGGTCTTGCGGGCGATGTCACCGTAGTCTTCAGCCGTACGACAGCCGATCTGCCAGATGCCGTCCATCTCGTTGCCAAGACACCACACCTCGTCACCGTAGGGTTTCTCGTGACCATTCTTGACACGCATATCCGCATACAGACTGCCAGCAGGCATGTTGCAATACTCCAGTAGCTGCGCAGCTTCCTCCGGACCCTTGGTACCAAGATTGACGGCCATCATGACCTCGGAGCCAACCTCCTTAGCCCAAGCATGGAACTCATCCGTTCCAACCTCATTGGGTTCCAACTGCTGCCAAGCCGGGTCCAGCTTGCGCTGTCTCTTTTCACGAGGACCTACGCCGTCTTTCCAATCATAGCCTGAGAGAAAGTTCCCACCAGGATAGCGTATGATCGGCACATTCAGTTCCTTGACCATCTGCTTTACATCCTGCCTGAAACCATTCCGATCAGCAGTTGGATGGTTCGGTTCATATATGCCATTGTAAACTGCACGCCCCATATGCTCGATAAAAGAACCGAAGATACGAGGATTTACCTTGCCTACCTGAAACGAAGGATGCAGCATCATTTTGGCTTTCACTGTTTATATTCTCCTTATCACATTCATTCAGCAGACTATGTAATATCCAGTTTTATCGTGTCACACAATACCGTTTCAATCGACTCAACTACCATTATCATGGGATCCATTTGCATTGTCAATCTTTTGGCATAAAGTACCAAGCACATCAAATGTTATTTTTTCTTAATATTTTCAATTATTATCACCTTTGGGAACCATGTATTCTTGGTTTTATTCCGCAGCGTTTTGTATGATATACTGCACTGCTTCCATCATGTTTTCAGCCACATATACTGGCTCGTAATCCTGCCATTTTTCCCGATCGATCCCCAGCGCTTCCTCACCTCGCCCAGTCATAACGAGGATCAGCTTGATCCCCATCTTTCCGGCGGCAGCCATGTCGCTCCAGCGATCACCGATCATGTAGCACTTGGACAAATCCATACCGTACTTCTCCGCAGCCTGCTCGAACAGACCAGGCTCCGGCTTACGGCACCGGCAGTGATCATGAGAATCGTGCGGACAGATGAACCAATCATAGGCGCCAATGGCACGGAACTCAGCCGCAAAATCATACCCTCCATCCAGCCCACGCGCAATGCAGGACTGGTTCGTGATGATCACTGCCGGATAGCCGTTTTCTTTCAGCAGCCGAAACGCTTCCGGCGTCCCTTCGTAAGGATAGTAATCCGTAGGATACTTGACATAGTATGGACCGCCCATGGTTCCATCCCGGTCGATGAAAACAAACGTCCTGTTATCCATCATCCATTCCTTCTCTCTACGAATTGCAATATTTCTGCTGAAATAACAATCACATTTCTTACACTTCTGCCATCAGCTTGGAGGTCAGGCCACGCAGGTTGTAGCAGGTGACATACTCGCTGATACGATGCTTGATCTTGTCAACCACGTAGCGACGGGCAGGAACATTTGCCTTCTCCAGAC
The DNA here is from genome assembly GCA_017399225.1 of Clostridia bacterium. The sequence goes on from JAFQEB010000086.1 coordinate 124,576, forward strand.
GATCCAGCATGGACTTCAGCTCAGCGGCAACAACAGGAGTATCGAACACATAGTGACCGCTGATATCAGTGATCTGCTTGGTCAGTTCCTCATCAGCCAGAACCTCCTCAACAGACAGCTTGGCAGTCTCGCCGACCATCCACTTGCGCCAACGACCAGCCTCCACCGCAGCGCGTGAGAGCACCTGCTCCACTTTGCTGACTTCATCGATCACGCCGATTTCCTTCATTTTCTTCTCCAGACGAGCCAGTTCGAGGTAAGCACGAGTCTCCATCACGCCATACTCAGGGGCAACGTTGGAGGATCCGACGCCCAGAGCGGGATGCATCAGGAGGATGTCATCAGGCAGATAGTCGCCGTTATGCTCCTTGAGTTCCATAGCATTCTGAGCGGTAACGCGGCCCAGCTTGCGGGCATTCTCAAAGGAGTACTTACCGATATTCTCCGTCAGACGGGTCAGCGTTCCGGTCTGACCAACGATGAACTGCGGATGGGGCAGACCCTTCTCATCCAGCATCGTCATCAGCTTCTCAATAAAGGTTTCGAACTCTACTGTACCGGTCAGGCCGCCGTTGGTTTCCTCCGTGCCGACCTCGTATCCCAGCGGGGGCAGATTCTTCTCCGCACGATACGCTTCGCACTTCTCGATCAGTTCCACCGTCCGGCGCAGCACAATCTCCATCGGTACTACTGCGCCCACCGTGTGGGGATCCTTCGTCGGATCGATGTGCAGCAGATCAAAGCCAGCATCGATGTCTTCGTAGTAAGACTTCAGGCCCAGCGACATCGCCTCATCTTCGGGCAGCTCAGCCTTACGCTCCTCATCACGCTGCCAGGGGCCGCCATGGTCACGGCAGACATAATACAGGCCATCAAAGTCAACCTTCTTCGCCATTGCTTCAATCGCATTGCAGAAGTCATTCTGATCCCAGTTGGACACATAACCACGGCCAAAGCACTCGGCATCAACCTGATTACGGCTGGCAATGAACATGATCGGGAAATCCTGCTCCTTGGCCAGCTCCAAAGTGCCCTGCAGCAGCATGGGGCTCATCGGGCCAATGCCCAGCAGCGTGACAAATCCATCCTTCGCACGCACCTTATGGAGACGGGGAACCATCTGAGTAATATTCAGCTTGCTATTCATTTTACTTTCCTCCTACTGCTCCTGTAGAGTAATGTACTTTGCTGTTCGACTCGATTCTGCGAGTGCAAGATGATGGTCGATTGTTTATATCATTGGTTGCGATCCTTGGCCAATAAAGCTGCGCCCCACAAACCAGAATCATCCCCCAACGCTGCAACTCGTAACCATTTTTCAGGGTTTTCTCCCCAATAACTACCGCATTGTACCGCTTCCACGATTGCTTGTTTCATCAGATGCAAGGAATGTCGTACACTACCGCCGATGACAATACACTCCGGGTCTATGAGTTGCAATACATATCCCAATCCAATTCCGAGTTTTTCACCGGCCTGTTGAAATGCTTGTATAGAATCCTCATCCCCAAGCTTCGCTAACGTCGATGCCTCTCGAGCGGTTATTTCCATGCCTTTCTTCTTGCTGACAAAACGACCAATCGCCGTCCCCGAAGCATATTGCTCCAAACAACCACGCCGACCGCATGCACAAGGTAAGCCTTCGGGCATCAAGCACAAATGGCCTAATTCACCCGCGCCCTCATGAAATCCGGAAAGAATCTTTCCATTGGCTACAATGCCACATCCTACGCCTGTAGAGACAGTTACATAAGCCATGCTTTCAGTATCCTTGCCAGCGCCAATGCGGTATTCGCCATATGCAGCTGCGTTTGCATCATTCTCCAGGCAAACAGGACAATGAAGTTGCTCTTCCAACTGTTTTACAATGGGCATATTCTCCCAACCCAACATTGGTGCTTTGATCACTACACCCCGTCGTGCTGAAAGCGGACCCGGACAGGCTACTCCAATTCCTTTGAGTTCTGTGATTCCCGCATCAGAGGCACTTTTCTTGAGCATGTGTACCAAATCAGCCAATACCGCATCTGCACCACGATGAGCCGCAGTGGGCATCTCCTGACGGCTATACAGGCGTTCTCCATCAAAGGCCGCCACCGCAAGCTTTGTACCACCGATATCTGCTGAAAGCCATCCACGCATGATTGTTGTCTCCGAAGTTAACGCTTCATGTAATCAGTGTAAGTAGACTTCTGAATGACATCCAAATCCAGCCAGGCAGCGATTTCCATCAGCACATCCGTCTGATCACCCACACCCAGGGCAAAGTGATGCGGCAGAGACTGATCAAGCACAGTAGCAACCATATCGCGGGCAGAGCACTTCTCACCGGCTACGGTCAGATTGCCCATCCAGCCACGGCTGCCAATGAAGCTGGGCTTCTTCTCATCCAGGAATTCACCCGCACACACCAGCAGCTGGTCAAAGTTGCCAGTCATGCGGCCAATCGTTGCAGGCTGTGCCTTGAAGACCATGTCACGGGCGACGCCGCAGCAGATCGGGGGCTCGTCCGGAATATGAGCCTTACCAGAATAGTTGCCACCCAGAGAGTAACCCGCATCGCAGCAGAATTCAGCAGCAGCCGGGCCGCAATGCCACATGAGCACGCTTTCGTCCTTCTCGTCGAAGGCAGACATATCCATACACATGGTAGATTTTCCAGTGATCTCCTGAAGCATCAGCATACTCACCGCACTGGGCACGTCACCTTCGCAAGCAGCAGGAACCAGCTGGTCATTCAGAGAGGCAACCACGGAGCAGATGGAGTAATCGAACTTGTCCATGAATTTGGGCCAGCAGGAAATCGCAATCGCGTCGTACTGGTACTCAGCCAGGAAATCATTATACGCCTTCAGGAAGCGGGCATTCATCATCTTATGACGGACAGAGCAGGGCTGCACGCCCAGCTTGGCCTTAGCCTCATATTCCTCTGCCATCTTGGCAATCTCACTATCAGAGTAAGACATGGCGCGGTCGCCGATCTCGTCAAACTCATGCAGGCGGTTGAATTCCATGCCTTCAAAGCGCTTGAGCATATCGCGCTCATCGAAGTACAGATCATTGAAGCCCGGAGCGATGCCGCCAATCAGCGCAATCTTGGACTGCTTCATGCGCTTGATAGTGCGCAGAGCCTTGATGGTGGCACGCATCCGCTTGGCGAACATTTCATCATTCACCTCACCAAAGAACCACTTCACAGGAATACGATCATGGGGATAGTAATTCTTGATGATGGACATATGCATGTTGATGGAGCAGAAAGAATTGAACTGCACAATACCATCAACGCCTCCCTCCGGAATCGCCCACTGACCCAGAGGATAGCCAGCCTTGCCATACACCATGGCCAGGAAACCTGCAGAGTAGCTGGTATTCTGCACAAGCAGGAAGTCCGGCTTTTCCGCATGCACCATCGACAGAGAACGCTTCGCATCATCAGCAGTGATGACATTTTCTGGGTAAACCACCAGCGATGCGCCAAGGCCTGCCAGGAACACCTTCAATTCCTCAGCAGCCTTGTGGAAACGTCCGGCCTTATCGCCAGGGAAACTCAATTGACTCGTACCAATCAGCATGACCTTGAAATCCATTGTTTTCATCCTTTCCGTATTGAACATACTTGCAGATGTGTTTGTTTGATGCGCATTTATCGCCATGTGACAATACACTTCCGCTTCGTAATTACATTGTACTTTTTGTATTATTAGGGGACAATCAAGCATTGTGCATACTTTCAGTACAAATGTGCACATTTGTCCTTTCTTTTGTTTTTCCGAAAGGATAACCGGAATATTTGGCGAATAATCCACCATATCAAAGGAGGTATACCCATGACTAATCAAGGAGTAACCTATTCACAGTTACAGGACCTGATGGAAGATTTCTACCACCTCACAAAGATACGCATATCATTTTGGAGTGCCGCCGGTGAGAAACTGTTCATGGCTCCAACCTCCGGTAACTCTGATTTTTGCTCTAAGCTGCGCCAAATCCACAGCATCGACAATGCTTGTCACAGTTGTGATCAACAAGCGCTTCGAAACGCACACCAATTCAGAAATCAGCTTTATCGATTTCAATGTGCTGCCGGTCTGAACGAATATGTCTATCCTGTTTTCTATCAAAATACATTGCTTGGTTACTTCATGTATAGGCAAGTACGTAACGAATCAGTAGATTCCTTGGGCAAACTTCTGCGCGAGAAGCTGTATCGGGATTACTTCCTCAACGCGGAAGAAATGAATCTTCTATAGGAATTTACGACATGCTTTTTCACATTCTTACATATTTCGACACTATACGACATTCTTAAGCAGATCTGACTCTGAAGATTGCTGGCTCAAATCCATTCGGGTATACGTGAAATCCCCCGGAATCTTGCGAGGTTCCGGGGGATTGGTTTGTTTGGGTGATCGAAAGGAAAAGAAAGAGGTTTATGTTGTAGATACATTTACCAATGGGGATCACGATTATCAATCATCTTCACGTTTCTCATTGCCAAATGAATCATTCGTGTCAAAACCCGCTTTACTACGTAGTCTCGATTAATGTTCACTTCTCAACGCTGAGGCGGATCATGTTCCAGGAATAGGGGGCTAGCTGTGCATGCACACCATCCGCATCCACAGTAGTCTTGCCATCCGCATGGGGTACCACATTGTCAGGATTCTCAGCTGTGTTGATGGCATCACAATCTTCGTGCACTAGTACCACATGCTCAATGATCTTTGCTTCGCCGAAGCTCTCCAGGTTGATATCCAGAGTCGCTTTCTCTCCTTCAGAACGGTTCACCGCAAAGAGGACAACCTCCTTCTTCTCTGTGTTCCAGACGGCCATCGCATCAATGTAAGGCACAAAGCTGTGCAGATTGGTACGGTACCCTTCGCATTCGACATTGGTGGTCAGCGCCACGCCGCGGCCATATTGAGAGGTGTACTGGAAAGGATAGTAGGTAGTTTGCTTCCAAACCGGACCACCGACCACCGTCATGATGGGCGCACATACATTGACCAGCTGAGCCATGCACGCCATTTCCACGCGGTCGCAGCGACGAATGAGAGACAGCATCATACTACCGAACAGCAGGGCGTCTTCCATGGAGAAAATAAACTCTTCGCGAGCGGGTCCGATCTCCCAGGGATTGAGTTCATTGTTGCTCTTGAAGCGCAGCGGCCAGATGTTCCATTCATCGAAGGAGAGATTGATCTTGCGTCGCTTGTGCTGACGGGCTGCAACAGAATCGCAGATGGCGATGACGGAGTTGATGAACTCGTCCATCGACACCGCATTAGCCAGATACGCAGGACGATCCTTGTAATCATTGGTGAAGTACTGATGGAGGGAAATCATGTCGATATGATCGTAACACTTGGACAGCACCGTATCTTCCCAGGAACCAAAGGTAGGCATATCCAGGTTTGCACTACCACAGGCGATCAGCTTCACCTTGGGGTCGATCTTCTTCATCAAACAAGCCGTCTTGCGAGCGATGTCACCATAATCCTCTGCAGTACGGCAGCCAATCTGCCAGATGCCATCCATCTCGTTACCTAGGCACCACACCTCGTCACGGTAGGGTTCCTCGTGACCGTTCTGAACTCTCATGTCCGCATACAGGCTACCAGCAGGCATGTTGCAGTATTCTAGCAGTTGCGCAGCCTCCTCCGGTCCCTTAGTGCCGAGATTGACGGCCATCATCACTTCGCTGCCGACTTCCTTTGCCCAATCGTGGAACTCATCGGTACCCACCTCATTGGGTTCCAGTTGCTGCCAAGCCGCATCCAGACGGCGAGGACGCTTTTCTCGGGGGCCCACACCATCTTTCCAGTCATAGCCGGAGAGAAAATTGCCACCCGGATACCGCAGAATCGGTACATTCATTTCCTTGACGATCTGCTTCACATCCTGACGAAAGCCATTCTCATCCGCCGTAGGATGGGTCGGCTCGTAAATGCCATTATACACAGCACGGCCCATGTGCTCAATGAACGAACCGTAAATACGCGGGTTGATCTCACCAATTTGGAATGCAGGATGGAGCGTCAGTTTTGCTTTCATGGTTGCATTCTCCTCCGTATTTATTCAGTAGGATGCGCCAGCACAATAATTTCACCCAAGGCAGTTTCCTGATCCCATGTCACGCGGCAGGAGGTGATCTCCATCGGCTTGTAACTCAGGATCACCGCAGCACCGGGTTGGGATCCAATACTAGCCAGATTGATATCCACATAGTACTGCTCGTTAATGATAACTTTACCAGTTCCCTTCATGCCACGCTGAGGATAAATCATCAGCATATCAGAAGTGATAGCATTCTCCCAAGTCAATGTAGCCTGGGTACCATGCCAGAGATAATTGACAGAAGCCTCCGAAATGCAGTAATCACCATCACGCAGCAACTCAGCATCCAACACCCAGAGCAGGATGCATCAGCAAGATGTCGTCAGGCAGATAGTCACCATTCAACTTCGTAATTACATTGTACTTTTTGAGTCATGGAGGGACAATCAAGCATTGTGCAGAGTTTCAGTACAAATGTGCACATTTGTACTTTCTTCGGTTTACTTAAGAGGATAACCGGGATATTTGGCGAATAATGCACCATATCAAAGGAGGTATGCCCATGGCGAATCAAGGAGTAACCTATTCGCAGTTACAGGACTTGATGGAAGATTTCTACCATCTTACAAAGATACGCATTTCATTTTGGAGTGCCACTGGTGAGAAGTTATTCATGGCACCAACCTCCGGCAACTCTGACTTTTGTTCAAAGCTACGCCAGATCCACAGCATCGATAATGCTTGTCACAGTTGTGATCAACAAGCGCTACGAAACGCGCATCAATTCAGAAATCAACTTTATCGTTTCCAATGTGCTGCCGGCTTGAACGAATATGTCTATCCTGTTTTCTATCAGAACACATTGCTTGGTTACTTCATGTATGGGCAAGTGCGTAACGAATCAGTAGACTCCCTAGGCAAAATTCTGCGTGAGAAGCTATACCGGGATTACTTTCTAAACCAAGAAGAAATGAATCTCCTATATGAGCAACTTCCATATGCTGATGAGCGTGCTTTGCTTGCTGCTGGACGAATGATGGCAACCATTGCAACCTTTGCTTATCTCAACGGATTTATCTTTGATTCAGACACGCCGCTCTCGATTCGTGTTGTGCGCTATATACAGCTTCATTTTATGAATCCAATATCAAGAAGCACAGCGTGTGAGTTCTTCAATGTCAGCAGTTCCTGTTTGAGTCATACTCTACAGACTGAGCTGGGCAAATCATTCCTTGATCTACTAAATCAAACGCGCATAGAAAACGTTTGCCGTTGCCTAAAGAACAACCAAACCATTAATGAAGCTGCTGAGCTCTCAGGTTTTCAATCTCCAAGCTACATGGCCCGCGTATTCAAGAACATTATGAACTGTACGCCGTCCCAATACAGAAATCGTGTTTCCACGAACAACATCCCCAGAGAACAAACTGAATAACGTTTTGTTTTATCGATACCGCCGCTTTGGCAGCGGCACGCACAAACTTACAAATAATGACATCATCAAGGTGAAATGTATATGAAATTGCAGATTGCTGTCGATGTAGCAGATACCCAGCGCTGTGTGGAACTCGGAGAACTACTCCACGATGTTGTAGATATTTACGAAGTTGGCACCCCTGTCATTGTCAAGGAAGGTTTAGCCCCTGTGCGTGAACTCAAGAGACGCTATCCTCATATGACCATTCTGGCCGACGCCAAGATCATGGATGGAGGTGCGCTGGAATGTGGCGACATGTGTGATGCCGGCGCTGATGTCGTGACGGTACTAGCGTTAGCTGACGATGCTACCATTCAGGAAGTAGTGACAGTCGCTCACAAATATCAGCGTAAGGTTATGGCAGATCTTATCTGTGTCAAGAATATCACACAACGCAGTCGTGAACTGGTAGCCATGGGTGTGGATTACGTATGTGTACATACTGGTGTAGACATGCAGAAACAGGGCAGAACACCGTTGCTTGATCTAAAAGAGCTGGTAAACGCCATTGATCCCTCCAGAACTGCTGTAGCCGGCGGTGTATCTTTGGCAACCATCGCTTCCTATAAAGCGCTGAATCCCGGGATTATTATTTCAGGTTCGGCTATCTATGGTGCACCGAACATCCGGGCGACTGCCATTGATATGAAAGAGGTGCTAGCCAATGGCTGTTAAAGAATTGCTCCTACAGGTTCATGATGAACTGCTCCATTGCTTTAAGACTCTTGACGAATCCCAGTTGCAAAATCTGAAATACTGTATCCTACACGCCAACCGGGTTTTTGTGGCAGGTGCAGGCAGGTCTCTACTGATGATCCGTGGATTGGCTATGCGCCTAATGCATATGGGTTACACCTCTTTTGTTGTCGGAGAAACAATCACGCCTGCAATACAACCTGGAGATCTTCTTGTAATTGCCTCCGGCAGTGGTTCTACGGAAACCCTAACGGTTATTGCTGAAAAATGCAAAAGAATTGGCGCACAGCTGGCACTGATTACCACTACACCACATTCTCCAATCGGGCTGCTTGCGGACTACATTGTTCAGGTTCGTGCAGCAACAACAAAAGAGCAAAGTAGTATAGACAAATCTATTCAGCTCGGTGCAAATACTTTTGAGCAAAGTGTTTTGTTAATCGCAGATGCAATCGTCACGGATATTACCAGAGATGCACATATTGATGAAACCAATCGGGAAATAATGCTCCGGCATGCAAATCTGGAGTGATATGGTTAACATATCCTCCTATAAGAATTGGGATGCATAAATAGATCGTACCAGTTACCGGATACTACCCGCAAGCGATGCATATGGCTATCCATAATGCAAAGCGCTTGTTGGTGGAATTCCCCCAATCCCCCAGAACGCATGATGTGATCATGCGGCTGCGCACCTAACGGTGCTTTATGTTGACCTACGAGCAAACGAAAAGACACGCAGATTGGAGTGTTCCTCCGCTGCGTGTCTTATTCTATACTGAGTTCGTAGTCTCACTTGTACATGATTGTCGGCATCAAATCAGTCTCACACTTATCCTGTGCGAGTGTATTTTCTCCCATCAATGATGCCGCACAGATGCCCGAACACAACAAGGTGCGCCATGGCGACTTCATTCCCTCCAACAACATCATCACCGAGGACGGCACCCCTGCATCCTAGACTGGTCCCATGCCACACACGGCAACGCCCATGAGCGCGAGTTCCTGATCTTATGGGTTAGGGTTATTGACTGGCAGTAAACCGAATATGAAAAGGGGCTGTTGCGTTGAGCATCAGCCCCTTCGTCGTAAGACAAGGACGAAATAATGGTTACGGAATGATGTATTGTCTGGCTCGCTTTGCTTCGCGGAATTTGGCCAGTATGTCATTGCGATCACCTTTCTTGTAAGAGCGCATACTGTCATTATCTTTGAAGCATAGCATAGATGTAAACCGAGGTTGTGCCTCGCTGTCGTCATCCAGTTGGAGCCTATATGTGTCTCCCTCTTCAACTACTCCTGTCAATTTGGAATTGAAGACCATCAGGAAACATGGAAGGGAGATGCTGACACCAAACAGAGTCAGTGTTGTCGTAGCTTCAAACTCGAAGAGCATCGAACGGCCAATTGACTCTTGAATATCTTGTTGACGTTCAATTGTCCAAGTGCCACTAATGGTCTCTATCTTGTTTGTATCTCTGATAGGCGTTTGGTTTACAAGGTTTTGATACAGCTGCTCAACGTCACATATCGTATCAAAAGAGACATCTTCCCGTGGGGGGATGAAGTTGACCCCGAGAATGCTCTCAATCTGCATTACCTTCTCCCAGAAAGATAAGCTGTCCTCATCATATTTCTTGACCTGTTCACCAACTAGTTTACTTGGGAACGGATGCCCACCAATATATCCTTTACCTTCGATGAAGGCGTTATAGATGGCGATCGTCTCAACGTAATCCCGGATGCTATGAGCAGCATCCAAATTAAAGGATATACTCATAGTCATTTTCTGTTCTTCAGTGTTTAGCTGATAGCTGATCAAGAGAGGACTGCATTCATCTGACTCGAAAGCCTGAGTATGGATGCTGTTGTGAGGAATCCGCTTGATGAGGAGTACGCGACTATATTTGTCTGATCCAACACTCAGGTAAAATGGAGGATCAAACTCCTGGGGGAAAACATAAAGAGAACCCTCAACGAAAGAAACCGGATTATAAGGCGACTGGATGAGAGCATTCATCGGAAGACTTTCCCCGTTGACAATGAGTATACCATCATTGTTTAGCTCCAAAGGGATTTTCTGTTGAGCGTTATGCGAAAAGGCGAGGATGTCCTCCTCGGAATAGTTGTCACCTAAACATGCTCTCTGCTCAACAGTGGGCGCAAAGTGAAACCCGCTGAAACGCAAGTCAGCGCCAGCCTCAGGCACAACATGCAAACACTGCTCATGAACCGCATATCTGAGTCCCTTCGGAAGTCGATCGCTGAGATGATCCACAAGAGCCTTGGGGATAGGTAATCCCGTCTGACGTTTCTCCGCGAATACCTTGTCGAAATCAACAAACATCAGAAATCCCCCTTTGATTCGTCCCAAACAATGACCTTAGAAATCAGGTCGTACATAATGGAACGTTCGATCGGCAACTCGGTGATGACAGACGTGAGTGCATGAAAATCGTCCCGACAACGGACAATGATATGCTTTACTTCGTTGTATTCAAATTGAAGCGCCAGCGATGATTCGCGAGCCATGGCATCACTCATATCATTTGGAGTGCCGGCTTTGAAGAGTTGATCATCGAAGAACATGGCAGGAAAATCTGACCCTTGCAGGTTAGGAATATAGCGCCATTCGCATTCATCTGCAAAACAGCGATCATGCATCTCTCCGTCCACTCTGGACTTGAAACTCCCGGAGTAGGGTTTGCTGTACATCAACTGATGGAGCATATAGTTCTTTAGACGGTATTCAGTCTCGGTTTCTGAAACACCATGAGTCCCCAGGGCGTGGTTAAACGCCGCAGTAAAATCAGCTCGCAAATCAGACTCAGGGTTGATATACTGCACAGGCTGAATGTGTTTTTGCATACCCCATTCCTTCGTAAAGGCAATACCGTAATAGCCGTAACAGGCAAGATGCTTACCGAGTCGATGAAGATTGATGTCGCAGAAGCACTTCATCGGTATGGAGACACGCGAAATACCGTCGATACGCAGATAGGCTATATCTTCGGAGCAGTATCGAGGCGAGATCATAGATTTTTTGATAATCGTATGTAAGTATTCAGGCATCGGCATAAATGTAAACAATGTGTCAGCCTGAATCTCAGAAGGGACGTGCGGCGGTACGATCTCGGTCGTTGATTCAGCTGCACCCAGATCAAGACCGCGTTCACTGATCTCCATAATTATATCTCACCTCCATGTCGTATAGGCAAGAGTATTGTAGCATAAAAGCGCGTGAGAGGCAATGGCTGGACTGGCAAAGCGGAAGGTGTAGCAGGCTCCCAATCTGGAAGATCATCGATACATCATTCCTGGCATCAGAACAGTTTCACATTTGTCCTGTGCCAGCTGATTATCTCCCATAAGGGACGCAGCGCAGATTGACTTGTAGCCAAACCGACCACGTAGATCATCCACGGTATCTTCTAGAACACGACGCCGTTCTCTCCGTTCTGCGTCATTGAAAATGTCCAGCTGCAGCGGTTGATTGACCGGTATCAGGTTGATACCACGGATGGTCAGCGCACGGACTGGTTTATGCCATAGATACCTTTGCCGGAACAAATCAAATCCTGCGCTTGCGATCTCCAGGCAACTCTGTGTCGGAAAAGAAAGCGGTATCTGGTACTGCCGATAGTCAAGGTCTTTGTCCTTTACCGTGATCTGAATGCCCCTTGCAGCAAGTTCATATTTCCGAAGACGGTGCTGCACATCCTGGGCGAGTTCGTAGAGGACACGCCATACCTCATAATCCGAGTCCAGATCGCATACACAAGTCGTACCATGCCCCACGCTTTTGATTGGCGCGATATACCCCTTGGGCATGACAGGAGAGTAATCCTCCCCATTGGCAAAGCGCCACAGCATAATCCCATTAACGCCCAGCCATCGGCGCAACAGCTCAGGATCACAGTTCGCCAGATCTCCAATCGTGTGAATGTTCATGCCCATCAGTTTCCGTGTAGTGGCGCGCCCAACGTACAACAATTCCGATACAGCAAGCGACCACACCTTTTCACGGTAGGTCTCTTTGGAGATAGTTGTGACAGCATCAGGCTTCTTCATATCGCTGCCGAGCTTCGCAAAAATCTTGGAGAAGGAAACTCCTATGGAAACGGTAAGCCCGGTTTCCTCACGTACGCGGCGGCGTATCTCCTCCGCAATCTGTCTCCCCTCCCCTTCGATATCGCCGCTGCAAAACGGAATCGACAACCAATTTTCATCCATCCCGAATGGTTCAATGGTGTCAGTATAGTCAGCATAAATGCGGCGTACCAGTTTGGAATACTTGAGGTAAAGCTCATAATGCGGTGGCACACAAATCAGCCCTGGACAGGCTTGCTTCGCCTGCCAGTTGGCTGCACCAGTCTTAACACCCATGCGTTTTGCCGGATATGATGCGGTCAATACAATTCCATGTCGGTCTTCTGTACTGCCGCACACTGCGATGGCCTTCCCCCGCAAAGAGGGATTTTCATTCATCTCAACCGAAGCATAAAAGCAATTGAGGTCGCTGTGCAAAATGATCTCTGCCATAAATGATACCTCCATCAAGAACGTCTGTTCCCATTCATAAGAATAACACACCTTGACGATTGCTGTAAAGCGAACATCCAAATATTCTCTCATTTTTCTTTGAAAAAGTGCTTTACAGCATTGTGTTATCTGTGCTAATATAAATAAGAACATTTGTTCTTTTCGCATCTGGAGGGATTTTAATGAGCAATCAGAGCAGCACTCTCAAAACCTATGTTCAGGTTGATGTAGAGTTTAATAATGAAGGCATCATGCGCCCCAGGGGCATCTTGTGGGAAGACGGCCAGTATTTTGAAGTTGACAAGGTACTGGATATACGTTCTGCACCAGCTGCAAAAGCTGGCGGTCAAGGTGATCGGTACACAGTCCGCCTTGGTGGAAAAACCACCTTCCTGTTCTTTGAGCATAACCCCGATTATGGCAGCAGCGTGCTGGGAAGATGGTTCGTGGAACGAAAGGTGCAGCATACGTAGCCGTTGCGCATGAATCGCATATCTGCTATAATTACTTCATAAGCCTTTCTGAATGAAATAAGGAGATGTACATATGAGCAAGAAACTCGTTGCCTATTTTTCTGCCAGCGGTGTCACTGCGAAAGTAGCAGAGCGTCTGAGTGAATCCATCGGTGCAGATCTCCATGAAATCACTCCAAAGGTACGCTACACTGATGCTGACTTGGACTGGCGGGACAAAACTTCCCGCAGTTCCATCGAAATGTCCAATCCGGCATCTCGTCCAGAGATCGAACGTATCCGTGACAACATGCAGGATTACGATACTATCTATCTTGGATTTCCGATCTGGTGGTACATTGCCCCAACGATCATCAACACCTTCCTGGAAAGCTACGACCTGACAAGTAAGACAATTGTACCGTTCGCAACCTCTGGCGGCAGCGGAATGGGTAAGACGAATGAGCTGCTTCTGCCCAGCTGTCCCGGTGCAATTCTGGCGGAGGGCTGCGTGTTCAAGGCTGACATAAGCAAGCAGGAACTTGTCTCCTGGGCTGAACAGTGGTAAGCACCGCTACATAGGTATAGAAAAAGCGCAAGCAATACGCACAGCATGACTGCGGTATTGCTTGCGCTTTGCTTTATCAGGTACATGGTTGGAAAGTCATTTCCCCGAGGGCGGCAGACAACACTTCCTGCGGGTCGTAGCGGAGATTCAGCCAGTCAGGCACAGCTTCCCTGGGTAGAATCACCGGCATCCTGTCATGGATATGGGCAATGCAATCGGCAGGCGTCCGTGTCAGGATGGAGCAAGCTGCACGTTTGTCTTCGATACGGTAGACCCCGGCCATGTAGATCATATCACTGCCCGTTGGAAAGATCGCGTGTTTGATCTTCTGCGTACCATGCTTTTCCCATTCGAAATAGAGCGTCGCCGGAATGATGCAGCGGCGCAGCTTCATACCATCAGCAAACATCGGCTTGGTCGCAGCGGTTTCACTGCGGGCATTGAACATGGGTTTGCCATCAGGCATGGTATACCCCCACTTCATGGCATAAGCACTGATTGCCATCGAGGGAGAGTTGGCGATAACCGGGATAATATCCGTCGGACGAATTTCGCCCTTTGTCTTTGCCGGGCTATTACCATTATATCGGCGATTCAAAGAATCAATAATCCGCTGCAGATCTTCTGCTGTATCTTCTTCTGCGATGTAGAAGCGTCCGCACATAGTCAGCTCTCCTCTGCATGAATTTGTGTGAAGCTATTGTACCACAGATCTTGGCATATATCCAGAATATATCTTCTCATCATCGCTGTTCCACGGGAACCTCTTTGTCATGTGCCGCTTCTTTCTCATCAATACCCAGCAACAACTCCACATTAGCTTTAGCCTTCAACAGCTGCCGCATTTCATCCCGTACCTGACGATATTCAGCATAGTTCTGCTTCTTTTCTGCAAGGAGCGCAGCATACTCAGTCCGTAAGGTTTTGATCGTGGGCAGCTTCTTCAGCTCAAGTGCATCAAAGGCTTTCTTTGCAGCCTTGTGTAGAGTGATCTCACCCTCATGCTCTGCAAGGAACTTCTTGGAGTAACCAGATTGCCGGTATGCCGCATATACCTCGCGGGTTTTGATGTAGTTGAGGATGTGGGTTTGCAACACGGCATTCTCGGCAAGTTTGGCTTCCGTGGCCTTTACTGCCGACGCTAACGCATTGCAACGAGCTTCTGCCTGCTGCGCTTTTTTCTTCAGATCATGATAGTTGAGCAGTCCATTTTCCGTCAGATAATTCAGTGTCTGCGCCATCTGCTTGATGTTGAACCGCTTTGCCCAGCGTTCATATCCAGGGCCTTTGCCAGCACGAAGCTGTGCCTGAATATCAACCAGCAGATTGACTTTGGGCATCTGTACATCAGCTGTGTGCGTTCGCTTTCTGGGCTGATGCGTTCTTTCACCAGCAAGGATAGCTATCAGCGCCGGCAGATCGTAGTCTTCCCCTAGGGTGTCCAGCCGCTTGAAGCGTGTCTGACCCGGACCTCGTATGCTGATCTTCTTACCGCGCTTGATCTCACATCCAGTAGCTTTGAGCAATTCCAACAGAGCATCCAGGTCAGCTGGTTTTTGTGCGAGGGCATCGTCAATCAGGATGCGGATTGCCTCCCGCTGCGGCAGCTTAGCACGATCTCCAAGCCACTTATTGTAGGCTTGCCCATGCCGCTTCGGATCTGCAACAATGGAGTATCCATTCTCAATGCAGATCGTGTCGCTGAGCTTGTGCAAAGCACGGGTGGAGTTGAAAAAGTTGCGGAATTTCCGGTCAAAGTCCAGATTGACGGAATGGAATATGATGTGGTTATGGATGTGCTGCTTGTCCGTGTGAGTAGCAACGATATAGGCGTGATTGCCATGGGTGAACCTCCGTGCCAATTCCTGACCCATACGATTGGCTTCCTCCGGTGTTATTTCACCCGGCAGGAAGGACTGGCGCATATGATATGCGATCACATCATCCTTACCGCGATAGCGTCCGGTACGCTCAAGGTATTCCCGCTTTGCCAACAGAAATTCGGCGTCAGCAGTACGGTGATCACAGGCATAGCTGGTGATCAGCTCGCCCTTCTCCGTCTTGTCAGGATTCTTGGAATAGTCGAGAATGTCCCGGATGGCTGTTCCCTCAGTACGCCCCTTCCCGGCATGAAGCGGTATCAGACGAGTAGTGGCCATAGGTGTCCCCCTTCCACAAAAAGAATGGCGGCCTGCCTTTTACAGCAGACCGCCTTTGGTTATTAGCAGAATACGATTCGCCACATCATTCCACGCACATTATCCAATCCTCTCCACAGCCATTCAGCAATCAGCGGAAGGCCAATGGGACTTATGAGCCATGCCAGCAGCAGGAAGATGCCGCCATTCCTGTAATCCCCGGTGACGAACAGCAGCAGCGACAACGTGACGCCCAGGGAGGATATGATCGCAAGCACGCGGGTGGAGAGTGCAAGCAACAAAGCAAGAAGAAATGTGACAGCAGTAAGTAAGAGTATGATTGGTGCGAGTAGCATTCGCAAGATCAAACGGAACACAGTGTATGTTCACCCCTCATCATCGATCAGAGAAGATGGATCATCCGCAGGATCAGGGCGGACAAAACCACCAGGTCGCAATGTATACTTGTAATGCTCATGCTGCAAAGTCTTGACATGAGTACGCAGCGTATATAGCGCGCCGCCGATGTCATTTACGGCAGTGCGTACATTGACATCAGGAGAAATCTTGCGCAGACTCGGAATCTCGTCTTCAAACAAAGTAATAGCACCTTCACACAACAAGCGCATCTGTGAAAACAGATCTCCTGCAATATCCATAAAGTCCAGATCTTCCATAGGTGAGCAACCTCCTTGCTGCTTGTTCCACCTATGTCATATCGCATATTCTTCTTTTTTGCAAGGATACGTCAGGACATACCGCTCAATTGTGTCAATAGCTGGTTGAGGCTGCCCCATAGCTGCTCCTGCTGTTTCTGTACATCCGCAATGTCCACCTCATAAATACGCCCGGTTTCGTTCAAACGTCGGGCGATCTGATTGACATTATTACTGGTTCGCCGCATAAGAGAGATGATCTCTTTCAGCTCTGGCACATCCAGCCGGACAACATAACCGTCAATGGCGATTTTTCGCAGGTACGCTTCACGGTTAGTGGTTCCAAGGGCAAGCATCTTTTCTTCGATCAATGCCTTTTCCCTTTCGGTGACGCGGAAATTCATCTGCACCTTGCGAACACGGTTCGGTTCATTCATCGCTGCGGCTCCTTACGGGTAGGCGTTTTTTTGCAGGTGCATTCGCCTTCTGCTGAAGCTGTTGATGAATGGAGGGTTGCTGCTCCTGCGCCTGCTTTCGTGCTTCGCGCATAAACAGCGGAGTGCGGATAGATCGGCAGGCCGGTCATCTGCTGAGCTTCCAGGGTTTCTTTTGCACACTGCTCAACGCACTCCCAGACATGTTCCATGTGGGGCGACTCCGAATGCTCCAGCTTGTCAAAGACCGCTGCGAGGGGTTTATCCATATCCAGCAACACCGTCGCATATCGGTCAGTCAGATCATTGTACTCAAGGCTCAGCAGGATGTCCTCACGCATGACATAATCGTAGGCATGGTGCAGGATCATGTCAGCGGGCTGCTCCTTCAGCCAGGCGGTGAAGTCCTGCTGTTCGGCAAACATTTTCTGATATAGGGCGGTATTGAGTTCTCCATTGGTCATCTTCGTCATCTCCCAGGTCATATTCATTTCTGACGGTTATTTCATAGGGCCACTTTCACGTGCATTCTGGCTCCTGCTATTTGGTGCCTTGTGTGCAGCTGTCTTGGGCTTGATTTGCTTTGCTGCGGCTGCCAGCTCCTCCTGTATGGAGGGCTTCTCCTCCGAAAACATGGATAGCTGCTTTCCCTGTGGGGCAGCAAGCGCAAGAGCTGCCTCCTTCTGCTGGAAAAGCGGCACCGATTCAACATGGGTCAGCAGTTGCTCCCGCTTCAGCTCTGCGATCAGCTCATCGAACACAGCATTGATCGCTTTCCGCTCCTCACTCTGGGGAAAAGCTTTGATCAGTTCTGCCGTGCCATCTTTGTTGATGGCCATGTTGATGGCACACTCCGCGTGCCCACACAGGTAGTCAGAACGCTGAGGCTGCAGCTTGTCCATCACATAACAGGCGAAAGCTCGCGCGGACATCTCTACTGCGCTGTCCCAGTAGTCGCCGTCCTTGCCGCAGTGTTCAGCCATGCGCCTGGAATTACGCAGGTAATCGGTTTCCACATTGCGTAGCAGCGGCGGATGCAGCACCTCTGTGATGGCACGTTCGTAGTCCTCCAGCTCTTCGCGGTCGTACTTCAGCAGGCCGTGCCCGGTAAGCTCCTGCCGCATTTCACTGAAGCGCTCTATTGTTCCGGTTTCCCCGGTAAGGAACGCCTTTTTCAGTTCCTGATACTTCTGAAATCGCTGTTCATCCCCGGTTTGCGACACCATGTAGAGCAGCTTGGCATCAAGCCAACGTTCCGCATTGTCCAGCAAGCGTTGCTTACGAAATTCCACCCGGCGGGCGGCCTGCTCCGGTGTTTCTGGCTTGAAAAAGATCGTCATCATCAGCTTCTGCATCAGCGGATGGTGCTCGGCATGCTCGCTCAGGAATCCATTCACACCCAACTTTCCTCCCAGGTAATCGTCAAAGCTGTGCCACCATTCATGGGCTAAAGAGCCTGCGCCCCGCAGCTTGGTCAGGTTGATCACTTTTCGCAGGGGCTCATAATGAGCCACGGCATTACCACTTCCCCGGGCTCCAAAGGCGATGGCCAGCGTCCCCCGCTCGGCGATGTCATGGGGGCTGATCTGCAATACAGACGCCAGATCCATCAGTGCGTCGTAGCCCATGTTCAGGGAGGCCTGACGGTCAACCTGGCTCATCCAATTGCCGAATTCACCGCCCCGGAAATCGAAGGTGTCCAAATAGTCCTGGCCTGTTACATCCCGGTTGTGGCGGTAGTCATGCCCGGTACGCTTTACATGGGCCAGTTGCTGGGGCACGAAGCGCTGCTTGCCTTTTACACGGCGGCTTGCCGCATCCTGGGCATATTTAAGCGCATCCTCATAGCTTTGGAAGTTGGTCTGCAATATGGCATATCCCTTGGTGACATAGAATGTGTTTATCTCCCAGTTTTCCCGGGCTGAATAACCATTGCCGGTGTAGAAGCGAATACTGTAACCAGCGGGAACTCGCTGCTCCTTAGGTACACCGAACTGCTCCCGCTGGGCAGGATTCAGCAGTTCGAATTCGTACATGCGCTCCGACGCCACACGGATGGTCTGGAACAGCTTGTGATCCAGCAAGGCGTTCTCTCGCCCCTTGGCTGTCCAGCCATAACCGCTGTCACGCCGCTCCAGATACCCAGGGGCGATCAGCACCTTTTCAACCGCTGTGAGCACATCCTGTACGGTACGCACCTGTTCCGTCACTGTCTGAATCTCACGGATGGTGTCAATATACTGCTTCTGTCGGGCCAGACGAAGCTCCGGTGTATTGTCACCCATGCGATAGACAGGTCTGGGGCTGATAGCATCGCGAACCTTCTTGATGTAATAAGCCACGCCAATGGGAACGCCGTCGTCCACCAGTGCCTGATAATCCGGACGCTTCCAGATGTTATCCTTTTTGACGTGGTGATCAGCCTCGCGTTCGTTCATGTCATCCAGATCGAACGAATACAGGCCGCGGATTCGCCATAGATCCTTTTTGGCTCCGCCGATTTTCTCACCGAAGTCCTGATGCTGCACTGCAGCCATGATTATCCTCCTTTCTTCATAGAAAAGCCCCATCCGCAGCCTTGGCGGACGGAGCAAGAATCATTCGATGCAGGGTTCTTTTTTCTGCTTTGGGGGAACTTTCGGCTCAGGTACAGCCTGCTTGCGCAACTGTTCTACAACAGAGGGTCGTTCAGGCTCCCGTTTTCCGTTGTTGAGAATACCGTCAATCATCCCGAAGTCATCCTCCAACAGCATCTCAGCATTTCTCAGCGGTTGGTCTGACAGAAATCCATACAGCTCCTGGAATCCGAAACGGTCCACATAATGCGCTGTAACCACATCGTTCACCTTGAGTGCCACAATGTCACTCACCGACAGGCTGTGACCGTGAAAATCTTCCGGGCGCTCCATGTTGAAACGGTAGAAAAGGTTATTGAGCAGTTCAGGGATTGCCTTTCCTTCCGTGTTGTACAGGTTTCCGGTATAGACTGCCGCGTAGTTATCACGCTCTACTGTCAATCCCGCAGCCTGCAGCTGACTCATGGGAAGGAAACGTAGGTCATGGGTACTTTCGTGATCCCGAAGCTGATAAATCGCAAAGGCATCAGCCGGATTGACCAGGAACATCCGCTCCATATCCTTTTCTGTCAGGGTATCACTGTAGACAAGTTTCAAGTATTCGCGCCATCGTTCTTCTGACATGCAGAACCCTCCTTATGGTCAAATTCAATACGAAACTGCGGCGAGCCATCTGTCCGGCACTCCAGCACAAGGCTTGCGCTGTATGGCTTGCCGGTGCGCTTGGAGCGAAGGTTATTCAGTTTCACCCGTTTATCCTTAAGCAACAGCAGCGCCAGCTGACGGTTCACGGCGATCTGCTGCCCGGTCAGGAACTTGTTGTCCTTCCAGATGGCAAAGCGACAGCCGTGATTGGTACAGAAGAATCCCTTGTCGGATTCTGTGACCGGCCTTGCGCAATGCGGGCAAGCGCCTATGCTTTCCTTTTGCGAGGGAAAGAGCGTTTCTGCGCCTTTGACGGGTTTTACGGTGATTTTCAGTTCAGTCAGCATGGTGCGGATATCTTGCAAGAAGGCGTCAACGCTTTCCTCACCGCGCTCGATGCGCTTCAAACGCTGCTCCCATCCTGCGGTCAGAAGTGGTGATTGCAACTGCTCCGGCAGGATCGTAATGAGCGCCACCCCCTTGGGTGTGGGCATCAGATGCTTGGTACGCTTGTCGCCCTTTCGGGTGACAAAACCGGTGGAAATCAGCTTTTCCAGTATGCCAGCACGGGTCGCGGGAGTGCCAAGTCCCTTGCGTTCTGCATCTTCCGGGGCGTCATCAGCACCGGCGGTTTCCATTGCAGCCAGCAGGCTGTCTTCGGTGTAGTGCTTGGGCGGCGTGGTTTTTCCCTCTTTCAGCGTGGCAACCACCGGGCCAAGCTCCTGTCCTTTTTTCAGTTCCGGGATGCCATACTCGGGTTCAGACTGTTCCTTGTTGATGCGTCCGCCGATGCTGCCCTGATAGGTGGTTTCCGGGATGCGCCAGCCCATCTGTTTGACGGTCTTGCCCTTGGCAGTGAACGGAATACCTTCGCATGTCAGCTTGATGGAGGTTTCTTCCCAGGTGTGTGGATTGCCAACGGCACACAGCAAACGGACACACACCATCTGCAGAATGTCCGCTTCTCCGATAGGCAGCGAAACGAGATTGGCATGCACCATGCTCTGCGTGGGGATAATGGCATGGTGATCGGATACCTTGCTGTCATCAATCACTTGGGCAGCGTTCACCGGCAGATTGAGGCCCGCCGTATAGGGAAATACCGCTGCAACGGAAGGAGCCAAATGGCCGACCATCGTTACCATTTCGCTGGTGAGATAGCGGCTGTCCGTGCGCGGATAGGAAAGCAGCTTCTTTTCATACAGCGATTGGGCGTAATCCAGCGTTTGCTGAGCGGAGTAGCCGAACAGGCGGTTTGCGTCACGCTGCAAGGTGGTCAGATCGTAGAGCTTGGGTGGCTTCTCAGACTTCTGCTTGGTCTCAATGGACTGCACCACCGCCGTCTGCAGGTTGCAGAGCTGCTGAATCCGTTCCGCTTCCGCCTTATCCGTCATGCGCTCCGTATGAGCAAGGAAGCCGCAGCTGATCTGCACGGAATAAAAAGGTTCGGCTTGAAAGCCCGTGATAGCTGCTTCCCGACTGACGAGCAGCGCCAGTGTGGGCGACATAACGCGGCCTACGTTCAATGTGGTTCCGTACATCAGGGAGAAAAGCCGGGTGGCATTGATACCCACCAGCCAGTCAGCTTGCGCTCTGCATAGTGCAGCCTGATAGAGCCGATCAAAGTCATGCCCATCCCGCAGAGCAAGAAAGCCGCTGCGGATTGCGCTCTCTTCCAGCGAGGAGATCCACAGCCTCTTGATGGGCTTGGTGCATTTGCACTGCTGGTACATCAGACGGAAAATCAGCTCGCCCTCCCGTCCTGCGTCAGTGGCACAGACGATAGTATCTACCCTGGAATCGTTCATCAGGCTGCGAAGGATATTGAATTGCTTACGGGTGGCGTCGCAGGCCATGTACTGCCATCTATCCGGCAGAATGGGAAGATCGTCCCACTGCCATTTTGAGTAGCGTTCATTGTACAGATGCGGCATAGCCAGCTCCACCAGATGACCGACGCACCAGCTGACGATATAGCCAGCGCCGATCAGGTAGCCGCTTTCCTTTTTCGTTGCGCCCAGCACAGCGGCGATGCTCTGGGCAACACTGGGTTTTTCAGCGATGACGAGGTGCATGTTTTGCTCCTTTCTATGTTTGCCTTGCGTTTCAGTCAAACATATGGTATAGTAACTTTGTACCTTAGTTGGTAATGGTATGTACAACTGCCCTTTGGGCAGGTATCCCTGTCGATGTGGTTTCACTCTTCATGACCTTGATTCAGGCACTCATTGCAGTTATGGATTTTGTGAATATTGGGGAGGGGTTCTCTTTGGCAAACATTTTGACGGTGGTAAGCGGCACGCACGGAGTGGTCCGCAAATGGTGGGAAGTACATACCGTTACAAGTGCCGAGTAGGTTCAAGCCCTGCCCGCTCCGCCATTTGGGGGCTGTCAATTTGACAGCCCCCTTTTTGTTATTCATCCGATTCTTCTTCGTCCTCAAACTCGTACTCATCGTCGAAGTCGGGGACATTCCTTGCAGAGCTATCCTTCTTCTTTACCAGCCAGAAGATCGCGCCACCGATAGCAGCGACGCCGCCGATCAGCAGGATCATGGGCAGCATTTCTTCCATGCCGTCATCCTCAACCACGATGGGCGCAGGCTGCTGCGTGACAGGGGCAGGTTCCGGCGTCACATACACGATCTGAGGCGTGGGCGTAGGCTGGATTTCATCTTCCGAAACGACGCTCATCAGATCACGGTCATCGACAAGGTTCAGGAAGTAGGTTTCGTAGATTTCGTTCTCCTCGTCGATAGGTTTGTCGTAGTCGATAACCATGTAATAGGTTTCGCCAGCGCGGGTCTGAACCGTAATGAACTGCTTATTGGTGGACGCGCTGTACAGCATGTCCATCGTCTGCATATTCCCCTCACCCTTGTAAGGCTGACCGGGACCGAGAGGAACATACACAGTTTCGGGTTCTGCAGTCACCTGAGGCTGATAGTAAGAATACATGTGGGGATCAGGCGTCACATACACGATCTGCTGCTGGGGCGCAGTCGTAACAACAGGCGTCGAAGTTGCAACCGGCGTGGCGGTAGGCTTCTTGGTGCTGCTGGCCGGTTTCTTTGTCGTGGAAGGCTTTTTCGTGGGTTTTGTCGTAGGCTTGGGCGTGTTGGTGGGTTCAGGCGTAGGCTCCACATAATAGGGATTGTCCAGCGTAACAGGAGCGCTGAAATTTCCTGCATAGTCGTAGGCGCGGATCGCCAGCTGCTTGTAGCCCAGCAGCGGGTCTTCCATACGCACATCCAGTGTACCATCCACAAGGGTCGTAAACAGCAGTCCATTCACCTGAATGCCCGCAACCTGGGCCAGATCGTCCACGGCCTCAACGTGCAGCACCTGATCACGGAAACCGGCAGTTACCTCCGGAGCGTAGTGGTCGAAGATGTTGATCTCCTTGTTGGTATCGAAGTAGGTTTCTTCATCACCAAACAGCCGCACCGTCATCTTGGAGTTGCAGTACACCTCAATATCGGTGTAGTAGTAACCATCATACAGAACAAGCTCGCTGTTCTTCATGGTTTTCCACTCCGTATCACCGATACGGTAACGCACCTTATGCCACAGCTGATCGCTGGCAGGCGTGATCTTGATACGCACGGCAGCAGAATCAGTGTTGCGCCAACCCGAAGGCACCTTGATACTCACATCAAACAGCGTTTTCAGATCAACAGGAGGCTGTTCCGGTTCTTCCGGCTGTTCAGGAGTGTCAGTGGGCTGTTCATCAGGCGTCTCCGTGGGAGTGTCAGGAGCAGTTGTTGAATCACCCGCCGGATCATCCGAAGGGGTTTCCGTTTGGGTACCATCATCCGGAATTTCCAGAGAGTCATCAGGCTGCGTGGTATTGTCCGGCGTTTCCACAGGCGTATCAGACTGCGTGGTGTCGTCGTCCGGCTGTTCCGTTGTATCCTCGGTAGGCACTTCAACAGGCAGATCCGTCACGGCATCCTCCACAGCAGTATCGGTATTATCTGCTGTATCCCCCACGACAACATCGGCATCCTCAACGATTTCCACATCCGTGGGGATCTCATACTCGGCACGCGCTGCAAAGCCAGAAACAAAGCCGGAAATGATCATCACGATCACAATCAGCCCCAGCCATGCTTTCCAGTCCATCTTATTCATCATGGGTCATACCCTCCTCATCATTATCGGCCATCACCGAGGCAGGCTCGGCGCAGGCTCTTGTCATCGGAAAAGGGACGCCCTCACGACGTCCCTCCAGGAAGCGCTGGAATTCATCAAGGCCCATCTGGGTACTCCTGACCAGCGCAATGATTTCCAGATTCTCTTCTTCGGTAATGAACGAAGCCAGTTCCTCGTTCCTGGCCGTCAAGTGGCTGATTGTATCAAGATTTTCCTGATACTCCGCGCGATGCCTTTCCAGCATGTCGCGGTTACTCTGTTTGCGTCGTCTCATTTTTCCTCCTTAATGGTCGTACAGACGGCCAAATCCATAGAAATGCGTCTGCCAGTAAGAGTCTGTCAGATCCGCATAGCTGCATGGGTTGCCGCAATGAATCATCATGTTATTTCCTACATATAAACCGCAATGGGTGATACCTCCGACTCCCTCCCCCATCGTCCCCTGAAAGAAGATGACATCGCCGGGTTTGGCTTCTTCCGAACGGATAGGATCGCTGTACCCATACAGGGTTGTCGCACCCATGTGACCGATGTTGTTCACGCCTGTGCTGGTAAACAGCCAGGAAATGAATCCAGAGCAGTCAAAAGAGGTTGACGGATCATAGCCACCCCACACATATGGATACCCCAGACAGCTGTTTGCCGCTTCCACCAGCAGTGCAAACTGCGGATCAGCGTCCAGAAGTTCCTGCGGCACATCATAGCGCAGAGGTTCCTTCAGCGTGGAGACATGCGCCCCGCTGAAGAGGTGCGGCATATTCCCCAGGGTAGACATATACAGCGCATACAGGCCCATCTTCTCGCGGCTCATGATGTACACTGGCGCATGAGACAGGTTCTTTGCTTCCAGCGTGACCGTACAGATACTGTGAGCGTATGGGATTCTGGTTTCACCTTCCACCCTGTAACGAGTCACCGTCCTGACGGTTTCCGTTACCTTGTACTGCCAGTTGAACAGCATCTCAATGGTGCCGTACACATCATCAATCGTCCATTCCTCCCCGCCGTGATAAGCAGAGATGATGGATATCAGGGCATACGGGTCATGCCAGATGTCACCGGTATCGGCTTCTACAACATACTCATCGTATCCAGGGTGGTAGCGCTCATACCGCTCCAGCTCTCGTTTCAGCTCATCCTCCTTGCTCTTATAGGCGCGTTCTGCCGCTTTGACATCACGTTCTTCAGCCGGATAGGTTCCCATGACCAGCGCGTGTAGGGCGGCTTCCACCAGCGGTGTGCAGGAAGACAGTGCATTCATCAGGAACATCAGCATCGCCACCAGCGCCAGGATCACAAGGAATGATTTCTTCTTTGCGATGAAGGTGATGACCGATTCCGAGGTTTCTGCTGTTTTCTTCACAGCCTTCTGTGCATTGCGATTGGTGCTGCGGCCTGCGCTGGCTTTCATGTACTCCCTGCGGATGGCTTTGCGCTGATAGGAGCGTGACTGCGAATGGCTCTTGCCCTGCTCATGCTTTTTGTGGTTTTGCTGCTGCGATTTGTATCGCAGCGACTGCGCCGTATGCAGGGCACCCTCACCAAGCTTCTCCGAGGTATGGAGCGCCTGCAGGCCGGTATTATCCTCCTCATTCTGCGCTAATTGCCGATGAACCTCACCGGACACCGATTTACCAAGGAGACCCTGACCTGGTTTTTCAGGCGGCTTTTCATCTTTTCCTTTGAACAGCAGCTGGCGCGTACCCGGGGTCTGTTCTTTCATTCAGATGCCCTCTTTTCCGGGTGTTCGTCCAGCCAGCGGGCATATTCCATCTCCATATCCCGGTCAGCAATGGCAGCCATTCGGCAGGCCGACAGGACAATCAGCAGAACGAGCAGAATAACGGCAATGCCAATGACAATCATCATGCGCTTTCCTCCTGAATCATTTCGGACGGTTTGGTCGTCATAATGCGGTACAGGTTGGTGTCCTTCGGGAATCGGTTAATAAACGGAATGATCTTGTTACCGTAAATCAGCAGCCCTTCACCCTCAGCCGCCTGGGTAACATAGGACATCTGGTGTTCAGAGATATGCAGACGCTCCGCGAGCTCCTTTGCGTCATCCGGGGACTGGCGGAACAGCATGATGAAGTCGCTGTTCTCCAGAATGGTCTGGATTTCACGGGAGCGCAGCAGATCGCTGACGTTTTGGGTAATGCCGGTGGGAACGCCGCCCCACTTTCGCAGACGCTTCCACATTTCGACGGAATAGGCCGCGGTTTGCGGGTCTCCGAGCAGCAGATGGAACTCATCCGCAAAGAACCAGGTGGTCTTTCGCTTGGCACGGTTTTGGGTGACACGCAGCCACACCTGATCCTGAACGATCAGCATACCCAGCTTCTTCAGGTTGCCGCGCAGCTGCTTGATGTCGAAGCAAACCAGGCGATTGTTCAGCTGCACATTCGTGCGGTGATTGAAGACATTCAAACTACCGGAAACATAGAGCTCCAACGCCGTGGCAATCTGCGCTGCCTCCGGTTCACTCATGCTCTTCAGCTCGTTGTAGAGATCGCCCAGGATGGGCATGTTTTCCGGTTCCGGATTGGCCATGTAGGGTGCGTAGATCTTTTGCAGCGCACGGTCTACGATACTCTTCTGCTGTGCCGCCACGCCGGAATCCTTATCCAGCACCAATTCACACAGAGACAGGATAAACTCCGATTTCAAGCGGATAGTCTCGCTGCTGGTCGAATAGCCAAGGTCAATATCCAGCGGGTTGATATAGTCCGTACTGACAGGTGAGATACGAATGATTTGGCCTTTGAAATAGTTCACAAGCGCGTGATACTCGCCTTCGGGATCGCAGATCAGACCATCCCCCAGCCTTCTCAGAAGCATTTGTGTAAACATCAATTTGCCTGCAAAGGACTTGCCAGAGCCAGGTTTTCCAAGGATCACACCATTGCCATTGTGCAGCTTTGTACGGTCTGCGATGACGATATTGCCCGACAGTGCATTAATGCCATAGCACAATCCGCCAGGTCCAGGTTGAAACAGCTCCTGGGTAACAAAGGGCATAAAAATCGCCGTCTCCGAGGTCGTCATGGAACGCTCGATCTCCACCCGGTTCACACCCAGCGGCAGCGAAGAAACAAACCCCTCCTCCTGCTGGAAGTCCAGAGGCACAAGCTGACACGATTTCTCCTGGGCAATGCCCTTCGCCTGACGGATCACAGCATCCAGCTCTCTGCGGTTATTTCCCGTGTGCAGGATGGTGAAGGTCATTAGGAACAGGCGCTCTGCATGGTTGCTCAGCTTCTTCTGCAGCTCGTTCAGGCTTTCCACGCTGTCCACCATGCCGGGCGGCAGAATGTCCATGTCATAGCCAGCTCTGACGGCTTTCTTCTGTTCATCCGCCTTGCTGCGGCTCATGTCGGACAGTTTGCTCCGAACCATCTTCAGGGCTTCCACATGGTCAAGGGAGCGGACATGCATGGTAACAACCTGCGTGGTCTCCATTTCCAAAAAATCCACCAGCGCACTGTCGCTCAGCTCGCTGGCAAGGATGTTCAAAAAGCTGACGCTGGCCATCTTTCTGCCGATAAAGAAGCGATTGGCATCCCTGAAATTCAGACTGCTGGGCGCAATGAAATCCTTGGTGGACAAGCCAGAGGCCGGAAGCCACTTCCAATCAAACAGGAAAGGCGTCTGGGGTTCGTCCATGTGCATCATGCCGTGCATGATCTGCAGACGCTCTGTACCATCCAGCGTTTCAGCCTGAACCCCCAGGCGCTTCAGATGACCGAGCAACTGCAGTTCAATATGTTCCAGCCGCAGCCTTGCGCTTTTCAGCCCATCCGCTTCGACGGAAAATGTCACATACTTACTGCGCTGCTGCGCGTTATTGCCTTTGCCGACCTGGCTCAGCAGCACTTTGGACATTTCCTCGCGTCCCTCGTCGAGGTCATCCCCTTCAGGCGGAATGATCAGGGCCTTTTCAAATTCTGCTTCACTCATCTGGTTGTTGATGAAGCTGTACTGCACATGCACATCCGGCTGGAAGATATTCAGCACACCGCCCCAGCCGCTGAAAATAGCCTGCTGATCCGATTTCTGGGCCTGACGATAGTTGATGTCGTAGTAGCGGACTGTCCGGGAGTAGCGGTTCTCTGTCACCCGACAAACACCATCCGGGTACATCTGCAGATAAGGAATGGTCTGCTGAGCCGTCTGCGGGTACTTGGGTCGCTGAGCCCGTGCCCGGATCTGAGCCAGCTGTTTCTTTTCAGCCCTGGACAGCTTGACCCTGGGCTCTCGTTTCTTTTCCTTTTTTCTGTTCCAGAACAATCTTCTTAACCTCCTTTTCCAGTTTTCCCTGCCGCACCAGGGCAGCGTATACGTTTTCCGTTCGGTATGGACGCTTCTTCGGGCGAAGGAAGCGGCTGAGAATGTAGTAGCGCAGCACCTTTTCCAGCGGCTGTCCATTTTTCTCATACAGACCGAGCAGGAAGAAAGGCAGCATCGCGCAGACCATGATAACCGTTGCCACGCTGCCCGGCGCCACCTTGTTGACAAGGAAGAACAGCGGCAAGCCTACCACGAGGCCGCTTCCGAAGCAGATCAGCTGGCGTGCTGTCAGGTTAAAGAACACCTTAGCTTTTACCTGGGTCAGATCTTTATGAATTGGTACATATGCAATGTCGTCCATATTTACCTCCTTGTGTTAGTGAGCATTGAAGATGCTGCGGCTCAGGCTGCTGGTTTTGAACAGGGTGAAGCACAGCAGCACCGTGTAGCCAATGCTTGTCCAGATGGCTTTGATGACGTCAGTTTCAACCGCGATGGACTGCACCAGCACCGCATACACACCGACACACACAACGATTAAGAACGCCTGGAAGCCCAGTGCAAACAGGCTGCGCAGGTAGTTCTGGCCCATCTGGCTCCAGTCCCGGTTGCCCATGGTTGCCATAGGAATGGGAGCAATGGATGTGACCAGATAGATCTCGATCATACGGCCATAAACGATAATGAAAATGCAGATGGTCAGAATCCAGGACAGGATGCCGATCAATGCTGACTGAATCCATAGCGAGAACAGCGGTCCGATGTCCATTTCCATAAGCCTTGCTTCCATATCTGTGATGACACTGTTCAGATCAAGGCTTGTATCGGATATGATGACACCGGCAGCGTTGTTGACCACCGTCTGAGCAAGATCGAAGATGCCCATCACAATATCCCATGTGCTGGTGACAAGAATAATGGCAAAGAAGCTCTTGCACACCCACTTGACGATCTGGCCTACATCAAAGTCGTTCATGTTGTTCCGGTCAACGACCATCTGGATCAGCTCCATCGCCATAACGATGGCCAGTAGAACGCCTGCAATGGGAACAACCACATTATTCGACAGGGACTGCACCATGCTGAACACGCCGCTGTTCCAACCCTGGGGCGTCGTTCCGACAGTACCTGCGATGTCCGCCACCTGTTCATTGATGCTGTCAAACAGGCCAGTCAGGTTGCTCATGACGCCGCCGACCAGCATTTCCTGGAGCCATTCTGTGAGTTTGTTCCACAGAAATTCCAATCAGGTTCCCTCCTTTCTGAAAGGAAAACCGGGTTCCCCGACATCAGGGAACCCGGCTGGCAATTAGCCGAACAGCGAAGTCATCATAGGTACCAGAACCGCACCTACGATGGCGACACCAACACCCGCAGCGAACTGTATCATGGCGAATTAGTTGTCAAGAGGTATTTGCTATTTTTATTGTTTTTCTATCTCCCAGTATGTTTTTTCACCGTTCATCTCATATCAATCATTGCGGATAGCATGAAAACAAGTTGCTGTACACGACAAACTGCGCTATAATACTAAATGCAATTAGCCGCAGAATGAAAGGTGGGCAAGAGATGAAGTGTAAAATCGCTTTATGCGATGATTCAGCTGTAGACCGTTCCTATGTGACTGACATGGTGAAGCATTGGTCTACCATGACAGGTCATGCTGTGCATCTTGCTACCTTCGACTCTGCTGAGAGCTTCCTGTTCCACTATGCAGAAGAAAGCGATTACGATATTCTGCTCCTGGACATTGAAATGAGAGCTATGGATGGCGTAACGATGGCGAAGCAGCTCCGCAAGAATAACGATACCGTTCAAATCGTTTTCATCACGGGTTATTCCGATTACATTTCGGAGGGCTACGAGGTTGCAGCACTGCACTACTTGATGAAGCCCGTCAAGGAAGAAAAGCTCTGCTCAGTGCTCGACCGTGCTACAGAGAATCTTTCTAAAAATGAAAAGGTCTTAAATTTTGAACTCTCCAGCGAAATGGTGCGTGTGCCGATTTATCAAATTCGGTATGCAGATGTGTTTGGCAACTACGTTACAATTCATGCTCTATCTGACATTACGGTGAAAATGACTTTGGGTGAGCTTGAAAAACAGCTTGATGAGCGTTTCCATCGTGTAGGGCGTTCTGCGATCATCAACCTAACACAGATCAGCCGTGTAACCAAGACGGAGATCAAACTGAGTGATGGAACCGCCATTCCTCTCCCCCGGGGAGCGTATGACGGTATCAACCGAGCGATTATCAACATGAGGTAAGGCGTATGGGATTGTTTTCAAAGAGAATAGAAAAGCAGATTGCTTCCTATCAGCACGAGCTGATCGAAACGCATTACCGGGAAGTTGATAATATGTACCGTCAAATTCGTGGTTGGCGGCACGACTACCGCAACCACATTCAGACGATGAAGGCATACGCAGCTACAGGCGATTGGGAAGCCATCAAGAATTATCTTGATCTGCTGGATGAAGACCTGACCACCGTGGACACGGTCATCAAGACCGGCAATCCCATGACCGATGCCATTCTCAATTCCAAGATTTCACTTGCGAAAGCAAAAGGAATTGAAGTCGTAGTAGATGCCCATATTCCTGTTAAATTAAAGTCATCGGAAATTGATCTGTGCTGCATTATCGGCAATCTCTTTGACAATGCCATTGAAGCGAGCATGAAGCTCCCTCCAGAGCAGCGAGTGATTCGGGTATATATGGATATGAAGAATACCCAGCTCTACATATCATTCACCAATTTTACCGCAGGCAAGAAGATGAAAAAAGAAGGTAAGCTGTTCCGCAGCACAAAAGGCGACGGACACGGATTTGGTCTTGTTCGCATAGATGCCATTGTGGAACGAATGGATGGATACATCAGCCGAAATAGTGAGGACGGGGCGTTCACAACTGAAATTCTGCTTCCGCAGGTATAA
>JAFQEB010000087.1 GCA_017399225.1 Clostridia bacterium
CCGCCTTCGCCACCCTGTACCATGTGCTGGTGACTCTGAGCAAGGTCTGCGCGCCCTTCATCCCCTTCATGGCGGAGGATATCTACCAGAACCTCGTCGTGGCCAACGTGCCCGGCGCGATCGACTCCGTGCACCTGTGCGACTTCCCCGTGGCCGACGTCTCCCGCATCGACAAGGAGATGGAGGAGCAGATGGACGCGCTGGTGGAGGCCGTGCAGCTGGGCCGTGCCTGCCGCGCGCTGGCCAACATGAAGACCCGTCAGCCCGCCGCCCGCCTGTTCGTCAAGGGCGCGACCTTCGGCGCGGATTACCAGGCCCTGTGCGAGGATGAGCTGAACGTGAAGACCGTCGTCTTCACCGACGATACCCGCGACTACACCACCTACCAGCTCAAGCCCCAGATGCGCACCCTGGGCCGCAAGTACGGCAAGCTCCTGGGCAAGATCGGCCAGCAGCTGGCGTCCATGGACGGCAACGAGGTCGTTGACGCCTTCGCCCGCGGCGAGATCGTCTCCTTCGAGCTGGACGGCACCCTGGTCGAGCTGGCTGCGGAGGACGTGCTGACCGCGCCCATGCAGAAGCCCGGCTTCGTGGCTCAGGAGGATCGCGGCGTGATGGTGGTGCTGGACACCAACCTGACCGAGGAGCTGATCAACGAGGGCTATGTGCGTGAAGTGATCAGCAAGATCCAGACCATGCGCAAGGACAACGGCTTCGAGGTCACCGACCGCATCGAGGTCAAGTACACCTGCCAGGAGAAGCTGGCTGCCGCCATCGCTTCCGGCCTGGACATGATCAAGAACGGCACCCTGGCCGTCTCCGTCGAGGCGGGCGAGGCCGACGACAGCTACATCGCGCAGGAGTGGAAGATCAACGACCAGAAGGCCGTGATCGCTGTCCGCGTTTCCAAGTAATATACCGTGGAGGAGGCTCGAATTTCGGGCCCCCTCCCGGTTTGCGTTTAGTATCAAAATCAACCAACATAAAAACGGGGGCCGAAGGTTTCCAAAGGGCGATCGGAAAGCCCTTTGGTCGCGCCCGCAGGCGCGAAACCTTGACGCCCGAACACTCGAAACGCGTCTGCGGACGCGGCAGGGGGGGCTTTCCGATCGCCCCCTGCACCCCTTCGGGAAGGTACTATGCTATGAAAATTGCTCTTATTGGCCAAGACATCCCCACCCTGCTCCCGACCCTGCTGACCGACCTGCTCTTCGTGGGCAGGCAGTCCGCCGCCATCGCGCTGGAAGAGAAGAACGCTGCCATGCAGGATGTGCTGCAGCGCTACGGCGACGCCATTATCCGCCACAGCGGCGTGGAGGCCACGCTGAATGTCACCGGCAGCCGCCGCGAGGTACTGTCCCAAGCGGATTGCGTCATCTACGCCGGCGACTGCATGGCCGCGTCCCGCTTCAAGATGGACAGGGACGCCCTCTCCGGCGTGGAGGAGGACGATCCCGGCCTGCTGGAACAGGCTCGCGTCAACGGCGGCATCGGCGGCCTGCTCCACACCCTGCGCCAGGGCGAAATGGTCCTCGACCTGTGCGAAAGCATGCAGGACTATTGCCCGGAGGCCATCGTGGTCAACCTGGGCCAGCCTGTCGCCCGCACGACGCTGATGTTTGAGAATGCCGGCTTCCGCTGCTACGGCGTGGGCCGCACGCCCCTGCGCGGCGCCAACGGCCTGGACAGCCTGGTCAAGAAGCTGAACTGCAAGGAGTCCGACGTGAAGGCCACCATCGCGGGCCTGCCGGGCTTCAGCTTCCTGGTGGGTCTGGAGGACGTAAAGGCGCAGGACGACCTGCTTCCCCTGCTGTACGACCTGGCGGAGGAGGACAACCTCGGCCAGCTGACCAAGCGCTGGCTGGACTGGTACGGGGCCATCGCCATCGGCGACGTGACCGACCATGCCGAATGGCTGCCCGCCCAGGACGATTTCGTCCCCGACGAAGAGCCGGTCTTCGGCGAAACCGTCGAGCGCCGCAAGGAGCGCATCCTTTGGATGAACACCGTCGGCACGAAGGGCGCGCAGGAGAAGGAAGGCCAAATGGCGCAGATCCTGCTGCTTTCGAAGGCCGTGCCGATCCGCCCGATGCAGCTGGCCCTGGCGCTGCTGCGCGGCGACGACTGCGACATCCCCGCCGTCACCCGCGTGAACAACGGGGAGTTGCCACAGCTGGCGAAATCTGCTATGATAGAGGCAGAGCTGACCCAGCGCGGCGGCGCGATCGTCCCCCACGGGACGATGCTGCCCGCGCCGCTGGCGGAGATCTGCGGCGAAATCGACGAAACGAACCAGCTGGCCGCAAAGGCCGCGACCGGCGACCGCGCCGCGCTGCGCGAGTGCATCGAGATCGACCCGGCGCTGGCCGGGCTTGACCGCCTGTATGTGCAGGATGTGGTCGACAAGATGATCGAAATGCACTCGGACGTCATCAGCCGGCTGAATGAGGAAGAAGACTGACCTGTAAAGGAGACCCGACCATGTTCTTGGCCAACACCTGGGAAGACTACGAAGTCCTGGATACCGGCGACGGCGAAAAGCTGGAGCGCTGGGGCAATGTCATTCTGCGCCGGCCTGATCCGCAGACGATCTGGCCCAAGGCGAATGCGACGCTGTGGCGCAAGGCGCAGGCCCACTATCACCGCTCGGAAAAGGGCGGCGGCGAGTGGGAGTTTTTGACGCGCCTGCCGGAGAGGTGGACGATCCGTCATCAGGACATGCAGTTCTACGTCCGCCCCACCAGCTTCAAGCACACGGGCCTGTTCCCGGAGCAGGCGGCCAACTGGGTCTGGATGCAGGAGCTGATCCGCAACAGCGGCCGCAGCGACGTGAAGGTGCTCAACCTCTTTGGCTACACCGGCGCGGCGACCATCGCCTGTGCGCAGGCGGGGGCCCACGTCACCCATGTGGATGCGTCCAAGGGCATCGTGCAGTGGGCGAAGGAGAACCGCGAGCTGAGCGGATTGCCGGAGACCCGCTTCCGCTTCATTGTCGAGGACGCGCTGCGCTTTGTGCAGCGGGAGATCCGCCGGGGCAACAAGTACGACGGCATCCTGATGGATCCGCCCAGCTACGGCCGCGGCCCCTCGGGCGAGGTGTGGAAGCTGGAGAACGAGCTCTTCGGCCTCATCGACACCTGCGCCCAGGTGCTCAGCGACCGGCCCCTGTTCTACCTGATCAACTCCTACACGACGGGCTTCCAGGCCAGCGTGCTTTCGAACATGCTGGAGAAGTGCGTCGTGAGCCGTCACGGCGGCAAGATCGACTCCCAGGAGCTGTGCCTGCCCGTGACCAGCGGCGGCGTGCTGCCCGCCGGCGCCAGCGGAAGGTGGTACCATGGTTAAGATCGTTTATGAGGATAACCACATCATCGTCGCGGTGAAGCCCCCGAACATGCTCTCCCAGGCCGATAAGACCGGCGATGCGGACATGCTGACCGAGCTGAAGGAGTACATCCGCATCAAGTACCGCAAGCCGGGCAATGTATATCTGGGTCTGGTGCACCGGCTGGATCGTCCCGTGGGCGGCCTGATGGTCTTTGCCCGCACGTCCAAGGCGGCCTCCCGCCTGTCCGCCCAGATGCGCGAGCATGTGATGGGCCGGGAGTACCTGTGCGTCACCGAGGGCGTCGCCCGGGAGAAATTCACCCTGATCAACTACCTTCTGGAGAATGAGCGCCTCAACCGCGTGGTCGTGTGCGACGCGGATGAGAAGGGCGCCCAGGAGGCCATTCTGCACGGCCGCCGCCTGGCCCAGAAGCAGGGAACCAGCCTGTGTGCGCTGCGCCTGGAGACAGGCCGCAAGCATCAAATTCGCGTGCAGATGAAGGAGATGGGCGCACCACTGTGGGGCGACCATCGCTACGGCCACGGTATGCGCGGCCAGCAGATCGCCCTGTGGGGCTACAAGCTGACCATCGAGCACCCCACGACCCACAATGTCATGACCTTTCAGGATCTGCCCTGCGGCTCGGTGTGGAACGCCTACGCAGCGGAGCTGACGGATATGGCCGTCCGCTTTGCCCATTCCGCCCCGGCCATCCTGCAGGAGGCAGAGGGCCTGAACAAAGCCGGCGCTGGCCAGGAAAACCAGCAGCCCGACGGAGGTAACAACGAGTGAGCAAGCCTTTTTCCTATGAGCTCAAGCATGTGTGCAAGCAGTCCGGCGCTCGCCTGGGCGTACTGCACACCCCCCACGGCGATATCGAAACGCCCATCTACATGCCGGTTGGCACCGTGGCCTGCGTCAAGGCCATGACCCCCCGGGAGATGGAGGAGATCGGCACGCAGATCATGCTGTCCAACACCTACCATCTGCATCTGCGGCCGGGTGAGAACCTGATCAAGGAAGCCGGCGGACTGCACAAGTTCATGTCCTGGAACAAGCCGATTCTGACCGACTCCGGCGGATTCCAGGTCTTCTCCCTGGCCGGCATCCGCAAGATCAAGGAGGAGGGCGTTACCTTCCAGAGCCATCTGGACGGCAGCCGCCACTTCATCGGCCCGGAGGAGTCGATGGATATCCAGCAGGCTCTGGGCGCGGATATCGCCATGGCCTTCGATGTGTGCAGCCCCTATCCCTGCGATTACGACACCGCCAAGGAAAACATGGAGCGCACCCACCGCTGGGCCGAGCGCTGCAAGAAGCACCACACCCGCGAGGATCAGGCGCTGTTCGGCATCGTGCAGGGCGCGTTCTACAAGGATCTGCGCATCCAGAGCGCCAAAACGCTGGCGGATATGGACTTCATCGGCTACGGCATCGGCGGCCTCTCCGTGGGCGAGCCCAAGCCGATCATGTACGAGATGCTGGAGGAGATCCAGCCTTACATGCCCGTCAACAAGCCCCGCTACCTGATGGGCGTGGGCTCCGCTGACTGCCTGGTGGAGGGCGTGCTGCGCGGCGTGGACATGTTCGACTGCGTGCTGGCGACCCGTGTGGCCCGCAACGGCACCGCCATGACCAGTAAGGGCCGCGTCGTCATCAAGAACGCCCAGTACGCCAAGGACTGGGGCCCCCTGGATGACGAGTGCGACTGCTACACCTGCCGCAACTTCTCCCGCGCCTATATCCGCCACCTGCTGCGCGCGGGCGAGATCACCGGCGGCCGCCTCGTGTCCATCCACAACCTGCGCTTCCTACTGCACCTGATGGAGCAGATTCGTCAGGCGATCAGGGAGGATCGGTTCCTGGACTTCCGCAAGGAGTTCTACGAGAAGTACGATATGTCCAGGAATTTCTGACAAACCAAAAGGCTCCCCCTTTGGGGGAGCTGGCATCGCGTAAGCGATGACTGAGAGGGTTCACAGACGTAGATAGCCCTCTCAGTCGCCTGACGGCGACAGCTCTCCCGGAGGGAGAGCCTTTTTTATGCTTGTGCAGCGCGGATCATGATGACCACCTGCTGCGCAATGCTGCCCTCGCGCAGGGAGGCCACGGCGTCATCCAGGCTTGCCCAGCGGGAGGACACCACCTCGCCGGAGGCAGGGGCGGCAGCGCCCTCGGCCCGGGCGGCGAAGCCCAGCATCAGCATGTTGCCGTCCATGTGGGGCCAGGAGCCCATGTAGCGCAGGGACTCGGCGGTCAGGCCGGTCTCCTCGGCGATCTCGCGGCGGACGGCGTCCTCGGCAGGTTCGCCGGGCTTGATGTACCCGGCCACCAGCACCTCCCGGTCAGGGCGACTGGTCTCCCGCTGGAGGAGGACTTCGCCGGCGGTGTTCATCACCGCCACGATGATGCAGGTGGAGAACGCGTCAAACCAGGGGCGGCCGCAGCCGTCGCACCAGGGCACAAGGCCCTCGTCGCCCAGCTCGCGGGCACTCAGCAAAGCCCCGCAGTCAGGGCAATGGGTATAGCGCATGGTTACTCCTTTCCGCGGGCGAGGCGATGGCACAGCCACCATATCCCTGCGCCGATCATGCTTGCGGCAAAGTTGAGGATCAGGTCGTCCACATCCACCGTGCGTCGGATGAAAAGCTGGGTGAACTCAATGCAGCAGGTCAGCCCCAGGCACATCAGCGCCAGCGCCCACGGGCGGCGGAAGCGCCGCCACAGCAGCGGCAGGAAGAAGCCCCAGGGCATGAAAAGCAGCGTGTTGCCCAGCAGCTGGGTCAGCGCCTCCTCGTCGGGCAGGGCCTGCAGCTGGTGGGTGATGGTGCGGAAGGGGTGCAGGTGGATACCGTCCATGATGGAAATGCGGTAACGGGCGCTTTCCAGCATCCGGGCGGGCGCGGCCCACTGGCCCTCCAGCGCCATGAGCAGCAGCGCGGCGATGTAGGCCACGAACATGCCAAGGGTGATCTCGCGCCGCAGTGGACGCTTCCAGGGCCTGCGGACGATGAGCCACACGGGGATCACGCACAGGCAGAGCAGCAGGAACTGGGTCAGCCGGTCGATCACTGGAGGGCCTCCAGCGCCTGGGCGATATCGGAGATCAGGTCATCCGCGCCCTCCAGGCCGCAGGAGATGCGCACCAGGCCCGCGGGGATGCCAGCGGCCTCCAGCTGCTCCTCGGTCATCTGGCGATGGGTGGAGGTGGCAGGGTTCAGGCAGCAGGTGCGGGCGTCGGCCACATGGGTCTCGATGGCGGCCATCTTGAGATGCTTCATGAAGGTCTCCGCAGCCGCGCGGCCACCCTTGAGCTCAAAGGACACTACGCCGCAGCCGCCCTTGGGCATGTACTTCATGGCCACGTCATAGTACTTGTCGCCGGGCAGGTGGGGGAAATTTACCGCCTTGACCGCCGGGTGTGATTTGAGGAAGGAAGCCACGGCCAGGCCGTTCTCGCAGTGCTTGGGCATACGGACGTGCAGGCTCTCCAGGCCCAGGTTCAGGTAGAAGGCGTGCTGCGGGCTCTGGATGCAGCCCAGGTCGCGCATCAGCTGGCTGGTGCACTTGGTGATGAAGGCGCCCTCCTTGCCGAACTTCTCGGCATAGGTGACGCCATGGTAGCTGTCGTCGGGGGTGCACAGGCCGGGGTACTTGTCCGCATGGGCCATCCAGTCGAACTTGCCCGCGTCGATGATCGCGCCGCCCACCGCCACGCCATGGCCGTCCATGTACTTGGTGGTGGAGTGGGTCACGATGTCCGCGCCCCACTCGATGGGGCGGCAGTTGACGGGGGTGGGGAAGGTGTTGTCGATGATCAGCGGCACGCCATGGCGGTGGGCCGCATCGGCGAACTTCTCGATGTCCAGCACGGTCAGCGCGGGGTTGGCGATGGTCTCGCCGAACATGGCGCGGGTGTTGGGCTGGAAGGCGGAGTCCAGCTCCTCGGCGGTGGCGTCGGGGCTGACGAAGGTGGACTGGATACCCATCTTTGCCAGGGTGACGCTGATGAGGTTGAAGGTGCCGCCGTAGATGGAGGAAGACGCGACGATGTGGTCGCCGGCATTGCAGATGTTGAAGATGGCGAAGAAGTTGGCCGCCTGACCGGAGGAGGTCAGCATGGCGGCGGTACCGCCTTCGAGGGCTGCGAGCTTGGCGGCGACGTAGTCGTTGGTGGGATTTTGCAGGCGGGTGTAGAAGTAGCCGCTGGCTTCGAGGTCAAAGAGCTTGCCCATGTCCTCGGAGGTGGCATACTTGAAGGTAGTGGACTGGACGATGGGGATTTGGCGGGGTTCGCCGTTGCCGGGGGTATAGCCGGCCTGTACGCACTTGGTATCGATAGAGGACATGGGAATCATCCTTTCAATAAAAGTCAATCAACAAGGAAGCGGGAAAAAGGGTCAAGGGGCAATGCCCCTTGCGGGGGATGGAAGGGGCCGCGGAGGCCCCTCCCCGTCGGAGACCTCCGCGCCGTAGCGCAAAGAAACACGCGTCTTTCACGAATCCAAAGGATTCGTGAAACAGCTCACGCAGCCGAAAGGGAAAAGCCAACAAAGCGCACTAACTAAACCAGTGCCATGCCGGATCAGCCGCGCAGAGACCCTCTCAGTCAGCTTCGCTGACAGCATACTCCTCCGCTTCGCTCCGGAACCTTTGCCCGTTCCGGGCAACTCCCCACTGGGGAGACGGTTCCCCCAAGGGGGGCCTCAGTTAGTGGTACGCATCCCAAGCGGCGAGGGCTTGTCGCTGTCAAGGGAAATGAACTCCGGCGAGTCCGGCAGGGAGAAGACGCGTTCCTTCAGGAAAATCGGGAAGAAGGACAGGGCAGCCAGCTCCTCATACTTCACCCAGCGGAAATGGTGTACCTCACTGCCCTCCACGCGGGTGAAACGCTCGCCGCGGAGCAGCAGCTCCGGCGGGGCTTCCATCAGGTGGTACAGGCACATCTCGTGGTATCGGGTGCCCATCAGTGTGAAGAAGCTTTCCGCCATGAAAACCAGTCGATGGGCAGGCAGGGCGATCTCCAGCTCCTCGGACAGCTCGCGGGCAAGGGCAGCCTCCGCTGACTCGCCAAGATGAACGCGCCCTCCCGGGAGGTAGTCGTGGGGGATGCCCTCATCCTGCATGATGAGCAGCTTGCCATCGTGCACAATGATCGCCGCAACGCGGTAGTTGAACGCGCCTTTGTTTGATTTGAAGGAGATATCCATACGGCACCTTCTTTTGAGAACAATGACTCCAAAAGTATAGCACGCCGGGACAAAACCGTCAATCCGGCGTGCTGATTGTATCGGATTTAGAACAAGGGAAGCGCTCAAACAAGGGGCGTGGCCGTCAGCTGCGAGAACACCTTCCCCACGCTGTCATGGATAACCAGATCTGCTTCGCTGTCCATAGGCGTCACGTCCCGGTTGATGAGCACCAGGTGCTTGCCCCGGAAGTAGCGCACCAGCCCGGCGGCGGGGTACACCGTCAGGGATGTGCCGGCGATGATCATCGCATCAGCCTGGCGGATGTGGTGCACGGCGGCGGAGAGGACGTCGTCATCCAGCCCTTCCTCGTACAGCACTACCTCCGGCTTGATGACGCCGCCGCAGGGGCAGTAGGGGACGCCCTCGCTGTCCCGGATATACTCCGGCGGGAAGAACCTGGCACACCTCAGGCAGCGGTTGCGGTGGATGGAGCCGTGGAGCTCCAGCACGGTTTTGCTGCCGGCGGCCTGGTGCAGCCCGTCAATGTTCTGGGTGATAACGGCGGTGAGGCGGCCGGTGCTTTCCAATTCGGCGAGGAAACGGTGGGCGGGGTTGGGCTGCGCTTCCAGGGGCAGCATCTTGTCCCGGTAGAAGCGGTAGAACTCCTCCGTACGGCGGCGGAAGAAGGTCGCGGAGAGGATCTCCTCCGGCGGGTAGTCGTAATGCTGGTGGTACAGGCCGTCCACGCTGCGGAAGTCCGGGATGCCCGATTCGGTGCTCACGCCCGCGCCGCCGAAGAAAACGATGCGGCGGGAGGTATCGATGATGTGCTGCAGTTCTGCGTACATAGGGCCTCCTTAACCACGCTCGGCGGTGAAGCTCCAGCGACTGGCGACGTCGGCAGGGCAGGCTTCGATGATCGTGCCGTACCCTGCGTTCACCGAACGGCTGAAGCTGTTGGTGAAAAAAATCACCTCGGGAGGAACCTCATCCCTGGAGGAGCCAAGCTCTACCGGCGGATGCTCGAAGGGGAAGCAGGGCTCGATGTGCTCTCGCACCAGGTCGACGAATTCTTCGGGCAGCTCCTCGTCCTGCTGGTTGAAGAGGGCCAGCAGATGCTCCTCGTTTTCCGAAAACCACTGCCAGAAGGCGGCGACGGCTTCCGCGTTGACCGGCTGGGTGGTGAAGTGAGGATCCTGGCCGTTGATGATACCCGTTACCAGGTCAAGGATGTGGTCGTAGGCAGGATCGTTGGCCTCTGCCAGGGTAACGAGGCAGGCTTCCATTTCTTCTTCACGATCCATGGCGGCCAGCAGCACGGCCTCAACGGTCTCAATGCGCGCTACGGGGCCATGCTGGCGGGCTTCCTTCAGCAGGGCTTCCGCATCCTGATAGCGGTGCATATAGGTCAGGCAGGAGGCCGTGTTGGTCAGGGCGCTGCCCAGGAGCTTCGTGCGGGCGGGGCCTTCGGGCAGCTCACGGATGAGGGGGAGCGCCTTGCTGTATTCAGCCAGTGCGACGTCCAGCTGGCCGGATTCGTGGGTGAACCTGGCGCACTTCAGGTGCGGCAGATAGAAACGGTGATGGTGATAGCCTGCCTGGGTATACAGGGCGAACATGTGCATCTGATCGCCCACGGCCTCGCAGCACAAACCCTGCAGGAAGGCAAGCAGCGCCTTCTCCTCGCTGGTCTCGCAGCCGCAGGACTGCAGCAGGGTCTGCATCGTGGCCTTCGCGCCCTCGACGTCGCGACGGCTGATCTTGTTGAGAATGTTGGTCAGGTGAACCTTTGCGGTGAAGCAGTCCGGATAGGCGGGAGCGAGGATGGGGCCGAAGGCCTGCATGTGCACGGCCCAGGACTGCTGGAACTGCGGGGCGTCAAAGGCTTTTTTTGCAATCATTTCGGCAAGCTTGCCGGGGCGCTTCATGGGATGGTCCCTCCTTGCGGGTCGGCAGTACACAGATTTTGAAAACAGCCCCCGAGGCAGCAGAAAGCGCGGCGCATCGGGGGCGGGGATTTACGGGGCAGGGGTGGTCTGGATGACGGCGTTCACGCCGGAGAAGGCGGTATCCGCCAGCAGCGTTACCGTGGAGGGCAGCGTGATGGCACCGCTGAGGCCGGTGCAGTTGGCAAAGGCGTAATCCTCAATGGTGGTCAGGCCTTCGCTCAGGGTCAGGCTGGTGATGCCGCTGTTGCCCCGGAAAGCGGAGCTGCCGATGCGCACCACACTGCCGGGAATGGTGACAGGGCCGCGCAGGCCGATGTCGGTGAAGGCCTCGGGGGCGATGCTGACCACCGGCGCGCCGCCAATGGTCTCGGGGATGACCAGGCCGCTGTCCATCGGGCCGTTCCAGCCGGTGATGGTCACTGCGCCGTCAGCCATTTCATAGGTGAAGGAGGGCCTGGCCCAGGAGAGGTTCAGCTTCGTGCCGACGAATACGTTGGGGCCAAGGGTCATGGTGGCGGGGATGGACAGGCTGCCGGTGAAGCCGGAGCCCTGGAAGCAGCGGGCGCCGAGGGTGACGTCCGCAGGGAGGGACAGGCCGCCGGTCATGCTCTCGCAGTAGGCAAAGGCGCTCTCGCCCACAGTCTCCACGGAGGCGGGCAGCGTCAGGCTGCCGGTCAGGCTCAGACACTCGAAGAAGGCGAAGTCGCCGATCTCCGTCACGGAGGAGGGGATGGTGACCGTGCCGTCCAGCCCGGAGCAGCCGAAGAAGGCGGACGCGCCGATGCGCTTGACCGTACCGGGGATGACCAGGCTGCCGGTCAGGCCGTAGCAATCCTGGAAGGCGTAATCGCCGATGGCGACGACGCTGACGCCGTTGATGGCGGAGGGGATGGTCAGCTTGGCCTCCGGGTCGCCGGTGTAGCCGGTGATGACTGCGCCATCCGCCGTCATTTCAAAGGCGATGCCCTCGGGCAGGTCGGTCATAGTGACGACCTCGTCCGGCTGATCCGGCGTGGGGATATCCGTGCCGCCAGAGCCGCCGGAACCGCCGGAGCTGGAGCCGTCGAGGATCTGAAGATTCGTGCCCAGGAAGGCGTCATCCGCCAGATAGACCAC
This sequence comes from Clostridia bacterium, assembly GCA_017399225.1. The sequence goes on from JAFQEB010000087.1 coordinate 11,586, forward strand.
GGAGGCAGGGATGTACACAATGCCCTCGAAGCCCGTGCAGTAGGCAAAGGCGCGGCTGTTGATGTGCGTCACCCCGTGGGGGATGATCAGCTTGCCTGTCAGGCCGGTGCAGCCCTCGAAGGCCCGTGCGCCGATGACCTTGACGTTGTCGGGCAGATCCAGGGTGCCGGTCAGGCTCTTATCGTTGTAGAAGGCCTCCTCGCCGATGGTGGTGAGGGCGTTGGGAAAGGAGATCTCTGCCAGCGCGGTGACTGCGACCAGCAGCAGCGCCAGCAGCAGCGGCCAGAATTTCAGGGCTTTATGCTTCATGAGTTTTCAACACTCCTTCTGAACAGGGAAAAATCGGGAATCATGCCTATTGTATCATTAACCCGGGGCAAATGCAAGCCGGGCACGGGGCTTTTACAGCTGTGAAGGCGAAATGAAACCTGAGAATCCCCCCTTGCCAAAATGATGGAAAGCCATTATAATGTAATCAAGTGTTATTTCCCGTGCAACAGCGATATACAATCAGAAAAAGACAACAGGAGGATGTAAACATGGACGTAATGACTGCCTATGAACAGTGGCTGAAGGACTTTGCCGCCGACGCAGATACCGTGGCCGACCTCAAGGCCATCGCCGACGATCCCAAGGAGATCGAGGATCGCTTCTATACCGAGCTGTCTTTCGGTACCGCCGGTATGCGCGGCGTGCTGGGTGCTGGCATGAACCGCATGAACCGCTACAACGTCCGCCGTGCCACCAAGGGTCTGGCCCAGTACCTGCTCCAGAAGCCCGAAGAGGCTGCCCGCGGTGTGGTCATCGCCTATGACTCCCGCCGTTTCTCCGCTGAGTTTGCCAAGGACACCGCGCTGGTGCTGGCCCAGGAGGGCGTGCCGGCGTTCCTGTTTGACGCCCTGCGTCCCGTGCCCGTGCTGTCCTATGCCGTGCGTCACCTGAATGCCATCGCCGGCATCGTCATCACCGCGTCCCACAATCCGCCGCAGTACAACGGCTACAAGGTCTATGGTGAGGACGGCGCCCAGGTCGGCCCCGAGGCTGCCGAGGGCATTACCCAGATCATCCGCGCCACCAAGTACACCGACTGCACCCTGATGGATGAGCAGGAAGCCATCGAGAAGGGCCTGCTGAAGTACATCGGCAACAAGGAAGTCGATGATGACTACATCGCCGAAGTGAAGACCCTGTGCGTCCAGCCCGAAATGCTGGAGAAGATGGGCGCTGAGCTGTCCATCGTGTACACCCCCGTGCATGGCTCCGGTAATGTGCCGGTGCGCCGCATCCTGAAGGAGATCGGCATCTCCAACGTCTCCGTCGTCATGGAGCAGGAGCTGCCCGATCCCGCGTTCCCCACCGTCAAGGTGCCCAATCCCGAGGAGCCTGACACCTTCCGCCTGGCCATCAAGCTGGCGGACGAGAAGGGCGCGAAGGTCATCTTCGCCACCGACCCCGACTGTGACCGCCTGGGCGTGGCCGTCAAGACCGGCGCGGGCGACTGGCAGCTGCTGACCGGCAACCAGATCGGCTGCGTGCTGCTGCACTACATCCTGTCTGCCAAGAAGAAGCAGGGCAAGCTGCCCACTAATGGCGCGGCGGTGAAGTCCATCGTGTCCACGAGCCTCTCCAACAAGATCGCTGCGTCCTTCGGCGTGGAGATGTTTGAGACCCTGACCGGCTTCAAGTTCATCGGCGAAAAGATCCAGCAGTTCCAGGATACCGGCAGCCACACCTTCCTCTTCGGCTTCGAGGAGAGCTATGGCTTCCTGTCCTCCACCTTCGTGCGCGACAAGGACGGCGTGAACGCCTCCATGCTGATCGCCGAGGTCGCCTGCGCTTGCGCCGCCCAGGGCATAACCCTGTACGACTATGTGCAGTCCATCTTCGCTGAGTACGGCTACTTCGTGGAGAAGGTCGTGTCCGTCACCCTGCCCGGCAAGGAAGGCCTGGGCCGCATGAAGGAAATCATGGCTGGCCTGCGCACCAATCCCCCGGCTGAGATCTGCGGCATGAAGGTCACCGCTGTGCGCGACTACAAGACTGGCCTGCGTACTGCCAATGGCGTGTCCGAACCCACCGGCCTGCCCACCTCCGACGTGCTCTACTTCGAGCTGGAGAACGGCAACTGGGTCTGCGTGCGTCCCTCCGGCACCGAGCCGAAGATCAAGCTCTACGTCAACACCAACGCCGCCGACAAGGAGACCGCCGAGCAGCTCAACGCCGATCTGCGGGTAGCGAGTGAGGCGCTGCTGAAGTAAGCAATCCCTGAATATGGATCGCCCCGGACATCCCTGTTATGGCGGATGTCCGGGGCGATTTGTGCTTATTTGCCGATGGCCTTGCCGATGCGGCTGCCGGCGAGATAGCCAACCAGTCCGATCAGGGCGCACAGCGGATTGCCTGTGAAATAGACGGCGATGCCTGTTGCGACAGCGCCGATGATGCTGCCGGTCAGCGCGCCGATGGCTTCTGCGTTCTTCATGGCGGAGTCTCCTTTCTCAGTCGAAGTAGAACAGCTCTTCGAATTTCTTTTCCAGCGCGATGCACAGGATCAGCGCCAGCTTGGCGGTGGGGTTGAAGGTGCCGGTTTCGATGGAGCTGATGGTCTGGCGGGACACGCCCACCATTTTGGCCAGCTCCCCCTGGGAGATGCTTTTCTCCGCCCGGGCGACCTTGATGCGGTTCCTGAGGATCAGCTTGTCTTCCATGGCCTACCTCACATGACGCCGAAGAGTGTGAGCAGGAACACGGCAATGGCCGCGATGGCAGCAGCAGTGACAATGCCTGCGAAAATCCACTGGCCGCGGCTCTTGCTCATGACCGCACATGCGATTCGTTCAGACGCGAACATGCTCACATAAAGGGCCAGGGCGAGGTTCATGAACTGATGATCGTGGGTAACGCCATATGCTACGGCGCCCAGTGCGATGCACAGAGCCATCCCTACGCCTTGGGAAATGCTGTTGGCCTTGGTCTGAATCTTCTGGTCGCGCTCGTCCATCTGATACTGATTTTCCTTCTGGCTCTTGGCCAGGATCTCTTCACGGTTCATGTGTACGTCCTCCTTGCAAGTGTGCTTGTCATTGTGTCAAGCGTTCTTGACATACGCATCATAGCACAGGAAAAACGGATTGTCAAGTGTTCTTGACAAAATTTCTTGAAAACTTGTCAGAACATGAAAAAACGGAGTCGCAAAACGTGTCCGGCGGGCGCTTTTGCGGCAGCGAAGAAAAAGGGGGGGAGCAAAGAAAAAGAGGCGAAGCCTCCTTTGCAAAACCGACATCATGTGCTATAATAAGATGATTTAGTCTGCCTATGGCGGGCTGATGGTGGCGAATACACACTCCGAGGAGGGTTTTCCATGTTTGGCAAGTTTATGAACAACTATTACTACGGCAAGTCCGGCAAGGGGGATTACAACCCCGAGGATCTGCCCAAGACCCGGTGGCAGCTGTTCTGGGAGATGCTGCGCATCCGCCTGAGCGCCCTGTGCCGCCTGAATCTGATCTATGTGCTGCCGTGGCTGCCCACGCTGCTGGTGCTGATCTCCCTGTTTACGGACTGCCTGACCATCGTCAACGAGCCGTACATGGTGGATGATATCCTGCTCCGTCTGGAGGAGGGCGTGACGCTGCCGGACGGCTCCGTCCAGGTCAGCGACCAGGAGGGGAAGACCCTGACCTATTCCGCGGTGGATGTGGAAAGCCTGCGCGTGATGGACGCCGCTCATGAGGTGGACAACAAGCTCATGCTGATCGCCGGGGGCAACGTGCTGGAGGACGGCTCCGTGGAGGTGCTGGACGAAGAGGGCGGCCTGATCACCTTTACCCGCGAGGAGATCGATGCGCTGATCCTGCAGGACGAGGCCGACACGGCGATGGGCATCCCCAACCAGGCCGAGGCGCTGGAATCGAAGATCGTCTGGTCGCTGCTGCTGCTGATCCCCTGCATCTTCATCACCGGCCCCTGGACGGCGGGCGTGAGCTATGTGACCCGCAACTGGGCAAGGGATGAACATGCCTTCATCTGGTCTGACATGAAGGACGCGATGAAGGAAAACTGGAAGGGCGCGCTGGTGCTCTCCGCCATCACTGCCGTTGTGCCGGTGCTGGTCTACCTGTGCTGGACCTTCTACGGCGAGCTCCCGACGGATAATGTGCTGATGGGCATCCTGCTGCAGCTGGGTCAGATGATCCCGGTGATGGTGGGCATCATCTGGTACCTGGCCGTCACCTATGCCTACCCGATGCTGGTGACCTACGAGATGAAGATCACCACGGTCATCCGCAACAGCCTGATCCTCGCTGTGGGCCGCCTGCCCCTGAGCGTGGGCGTGCGCCTGCTGCACTGCGTACCTGCGGTGCTGGGCGTGCTGGGTATGCTGATGCTCAACAGCGTCTGGGTGCCGCTGATCGCGCTGATGTATTATGTGCTGATCGGTTTCACCCTCAGCCGCTTTGTGACTGCCAGCTACACCAATGCGCAGTTTGACCGTTTCCTCAACAGCCGCATCGAGGGCGCCAAGGTCAACCAGGGCCTGGCCGAAGAGGATGACGACGAGGAATGGGATGACGAGGCCGAGGAAGAAGACCGGGAGATCAAGCCCTGGGAGAACGGCTACGCCGACCGCTGAACGCATGATTGACCACCCGCAGGCGCATACTGACCTCATCTGTAATGACGGAGGAGAACGGGTATGACGCAGTGGCGGCTGAACGAAAAAGAAAAACGGAAATACGAGGCGGCAGAGCGCTTTAGCCTGACGTCCCGGCTGCTGGAGGACGGCTGGCCGGGACTGACGGCCAAGGAGGCAGGACGCATCGGCGGCGCGCTCAAGGGCAGAAGAGGCCCGCGCAGCTGAACGCCTCAGCGACAGGAGCAGACAGCGAACCATGTACACCAGCTTTGCAGAAGTATACGATCAGCTCATGGACAATGTGAACTATGAGCAGTGGGCAGATTTCTACCGGCAGCTGCTGACGGCTTATGGCGTGCCCTCTGGCAAGGTATGCGAGTGCGCCTGCGGTACGGGCGGCCTCACGGTGCCGCTGAACCGGCGCGGCTACCAGATGACCGGCGTGGACCTGAGCCAGGAGATGCTGTGGATCGCTGCCCAGAAGGCCCGCCGGCAGGGGATGGGCATCCCCTTTGTGCAGCAGGATATGCGCAAGCTGCACCTGCACCGCCAGATGGATGCGGTGCTGGCTACCTGCGACGGGGTCAATTACCTCCTGGAGGACAAGGACGCAGCGGCATTCTTCACCGCGGCCTGGCAGGCACTGCGTCCCGGCGGCGTGCTGGCCTTTGACGTTTCCACCCCGTGGAAGCTGGAGTACACGCGCGGCGACCAGATCATCTGCGAGGATAGGCCGGAGATCACCTACATGTGGCAGAACCGCTACGATCCCCGGCGGATGCTGCTGGATATGCACCTGTGCATTTTTGTCCGGGAGAAGGACGGCAGCTATCGCCGCATCGACGAAACGCAGAAGCAGCGGGCTCATACCATCGAGGGCCTGACCGCGCTTTTGCACGGCGCGGGCTTCACCGGGGTGCGGGTTTTCGGCAACAGCCGCCTGGAGGCGCCCCGGGAGCAGGAGCAGCGCTGGCATTTTGCTGCGGTCAAGCCGGAATCGGCCGAATGAGCAAAGCGAGGAGAGCATAAGAATGGATGCTGAACAGAACTACATGATCGAGCGCCGGGAAGGCGATGAAATGATCCGCATGACCTTGATGGACGGTCAGGTGCGTGTGATGATGTGCGAAACGACCCAAATGGTGCAGCGCGCGGCGGATATCCACAATGCCACGCCCGTGTGCACTGCTGCCATGGGCCGCCTGATGACCGCCACCTCCATGCTGAGCGTGATGATGAAGGGCGAGCGGGAGTCCGTGACGGTCAACATCAAGGGCGGCGGCCCCATGGGTACGCTGACGGCCGTGGGCGACCACGGCGATATCAAGGTCTGTGCGGACGATACGCAGGTCGAGCTGCCCCTGCGGGCGGACGGCAAGCTGGACGTGGGCACGGCCATCGGCAAGGACGGCTACATGACCGTCATCAAGGATCTGGGTCTGCGGGAGCCGTACATCGGCCAGATCGAGCTGGTGTCGGGCGAGCTGGGCATCGACTTTGCCAACTACTATACCGTATCCGAGCAGTCCCCCTCGCTGGTGGCGCTGGGCGTGCTGGTGTCGGGCGATGCGGTGCTCAAGGCCGGCGGATTGCTGATCCAGCCCCTGCCCGGCTGCGAGGATGAGATCATCGACCAGCTGGAGCTGCGCAGCCCCATGTTCGCAGACCTCAGCCGGGAGATGACCTTCGCCCCCAAGGAGGAGCTGCTGGAGGACTGGTTCCGCGGCATGAAGCCCGTGGTGCTGGACCGCACCCCCCTGCGCTACCACTGTGCCTGCAGCCGTCACCGGATGGAGAAGGCCCTCATTTCTCTGGGCCGCCGGGAGCTGCAGACCATCATCGACGAGGATACCGGCGCGGAGCTGGGCTGCCATTTCTGCCACAGCCAGTATGCCTTCTCCACGGAGGAACTGAAGGAGCTGCTGGAACGGGCGACCCGCGATTAAGCGATATCTCCACCCAAAGGAGCTGGCATGAAAGAAACCGAACAGGGGATGGTCATTCCCTTTAAGCTCTCCGGCAGCCGGATGCGCCGCAGCGCACAGGAATACCGGCGGCGCGGTCAGCCCCTGGAGGCGTTGCTGTTCCTGCGCCGGGCGGCGGAGCAGGAGGATACGCCCTCCGGCTGGAAGCAGCTGGCTGCGGAGCTGCGGCAGATGGGCAACTGGGAGACAGCGGCCCAGCTGCTGGCAAGGGTGCTCTCCCGGGACGCCCATCAGCCTGGCGTGTGGATGGAAATGGCCCGTTGCATGAGGGCGCTGGGACAAACGGCCCCGGCGCTGGACTGCGTGTATCACCAGCTGCAGGAGGATCCCTGGTCGCAGGAGGGCGATGCAGCCCGCGATATGCTGCAGGAGATCGAAACCATCCCTGAGCGGAAGGAGCCAAAGCGCACGCCGCGGCTGATCCAGCGGGGCGTCGGCGCATGGCAGACGGGCGACAGAGCGCGGGGTGAACGGCGCGTCCGGCGGGCGCTGAAAATGACGTTGGAAAAGGAGCGGCTGCTGGTCACAGCGGCCATGATGTGCCTGCTGGAAATGGATCTGGAGGGCGGGCTGCGCTACCTGACGCGGGCGCTGAAATATGCGCCGGAGGATCCGCGCACGCTGACGGCGCTGGCGACGCTGTATCATCAGCTGGGCAAGCGCCGGATGGGGCGGGGCTTCCTTGAAAAGGCTGGCGCCCATGCCGATACCGTGCTGGAAGAGGACGGTTTCCTCACGACGGCCTGGGCCCAGGACGCCTGGCCCCAGATGTCCGTATATCTGGATTCCCGCATGAAGCGCTACCCGCACCGCATCCCGCTTTTGTCCGCCAGGGCGACCATGTGCTGTGAGCAGGGGGACGTCCCCGGGGCGCAGCGGCTGTGGCGGGAGATCCTCTCCATTGACCCGGATGACCGGCAGGCGGCCACGATGATCGCCTGGACCCAGCAGCATACGGGGCCTGTCATCAACGCGCCGGGACTGCTGCCCCGCGGCGAAAGGCTGCGGCAGATGAAGGAATTGAAGCTGCTGGCGGAGAGCCTGCCCCTGGCGGAGCTCCTCAGGCCGGGCAGCCGGGGCCGTCGCCTGGTGGACTGGGTCGTTTTCTCCGGCGATCCGGAGGAACGGCAGTATGTGCTGGAACTGCTGGGCACAGCCAATGACGCAGAGGCGGTGCTGCCTTACCTCAGGGAACTGCTGTGCATGCCCCTCCTGCGGCATGAAACGCGGCAGTGGGCGCTGGTCAAGGCGGCTGAAATGGGCTGCCGGGACGAGATGCTCATCATGACGGGCAGTCACTTTACGATCGTATCCTGCCAGCCGGTCAGCGAAGAAAAGGCGCAGCAGCCGTGGCGGCTGTTCCTGCGCTTGCTGCTGGAGGAAACGCGGCGCTTCCGCCGGGGTGCGGAGATCGCCGCGTTTGCTGCCGGGATCTGGCGCTGCATGACCCCTGAAGAGCGCCGGGAAGCCGCAGGCGAAAAGCGTTATGTGTGGTGCAAGGCCGTGGAGATCCTCTATCTGCGGGAGCAGGGCAGGGGAGAGGAAGCGGCGGAGGCTGCGCTGTCTGCCCCGTTGTCCACACGCAGGATCAGCCGGGTGCTGCGGCGCATCGCAGGGCGCGGGATGGAAACAACGACGGAATCATCTCCGGTCACGCCGGAAAAGGAGATACAAGTATGAAGTGCATCAATTTTGACGAGAAGTTTGCCGACTATATGGCCAAATGGACGAAGGAACACGCCTCGGAGTACCGCAACTACGATGCGATGGAGGCTGATATGCCCCGCATCTACATGATGTTCCTCAACACGCCTGCCCGCTGGCTGGACGGCGTGACGCCCGGGGCCTACTTCACCCAGTTTGAGGACGCCAAGGATCTGGTGGACTGGATGGTGGAGTACTGCCGGAAGGAGATTCCCGTGCCGGATCTGCTGATGGAGCAGATCCAGGCGGTGGGCAAGCCTTGCGAGAAGCGTCTGCTGGCCATGCTCAAGGACGAGAGCGAGGAGATCACCGAGGATGCCCGCATGACGGCCATCGGCCTGCTGCGCGAGATGGAATCCACCCTGCCTAAGATGCTCTACATCCAGTGGCAGCTGAACCGCAAGGATCATGACGATCTGGCGGACAATGCGCTGGACAGCCTGCGCGACATGGGCGCTTCGGTGGTGCAGCCCATCCTGCAGGAGCTGCCCCGGGCCAATGCGGCCGGTCAGGAGGCATTCCTGGACATTTTGGTGAATTATCCTGGCCCTCAGCAGGTTTTTGACCTTGCGGTTCGTTTGTTTAAGGAGAACCCCAATCGCCGGGCGCTGTTTGCCAGCTATCTGGGCAAGCTGGGAGACGACCGGGCGCTGCCGGTGCTGATGGAGGCTGCCAACGAGGACAAGTGCCGCTACATGGATTTTATTGAGCTGCGCAGCGCCATTGAGTATCTGGGCGGCGAGGCCCCCAAGCGGGAGTTCTACGAGGACGCGGAATACGAAGCCCTCTGCGCCATGGAAGACAACAACTAAGGGACGAAAAGAAGGGTCAAGGGACGAAATAAAGGGTCCAGGGGTGAAGCCCCTGGCGCAGGTGGAGGGCTGCGTAAGCCCTCCCCGCCGGAGGCAAAGCCCCATGACGCCTTGGACCGATCTCCGATCGGTCAAACAGTCCGCGCAACCCCAAAAGGAAAAGCCAACAAAGTCCGGTAACTTTTCCTCTCCAGGAAGGAGCACATATGGTAACGTTACAGGAAATCAAGCAGAATGAATCGATCCGCGCGCTGATCCGCGCCGGCAACCGGTATCTTGAGGCCATGGGCTACACCGAGCACGGCCCGCGCCATGTCAGCTATGTGAGCAAAACGGCCAGCGGCATCCTCAAGGCACTGGGCTACTCCCCCCGCGAGGTGGAGTTGGCTGCCATCGCCGGCTGGGTGCACGACGTGGGCAACTCCGTCAACCGGCATGACCACGGCCCCCTGGGCGCGGTGCTGCTGCTGCCCATCCTGCGGGAAACCGGGATGGAAATGGGCGATATCATGGAGATCATCACCGCCGTGGGCAACCATGAGGAGCAGAGCGGCTTTATTTCCAGCGCCGTTTCTGCCGCGCTGGCCCTGGGCGACAAGTCCGACGCCCATAAGAGCCGCGTCCGGGACGGTAAGCCGGACGTGACGGACATCCACGACCGCGTGAATTTCTCCATCCAGGAGAACCATGTCAGCGTGGACCGGCCCAACCGGGTCATCCGCCATGAGCTGACGATGGACGAGAGCTCCTCGGTGATGGAATACCTTCAGATCTACATGAGCCGCATCGTCATGTGCGAGAAGGCGGCGGCATTCCTGCACTGCAGCTTTGACCTGGTCATCAACGGCCAGAGCATCAACAACCGGCCGCATCCCGGCGGCGCAGTGCAGCTTTAAGACACGAGTGACAGGAGGTGAGGGCGATGCTGTGCCCCGAATGCGGCGCGTATGCCGGAGATGACGCGATCGTATGTGCACGCTGCGGCAAGCTGCTGGAACGGTCGCATGTGGAAACGGAAGAGGAGGAGCTGATGCAGTTCCGCCAGGGCCGGCATCTGCGCCGGGAGGAGAAGCCGGCCGCAGAGGAAGAGGCGCCGAAGCGTACCGGCGGCAGCCGCTCCTTTGAGGATACCCGCCCGCCGGAAACGCCGGAAAGCACGGGCGCCGTCTATACCCAGCGGGAGACCCTCAGCGCCACCGGCCGGTATTACGGCTACGATAAGGACAGTGAGGATGAGGCGGAGGCGCAGCGCTACGTCAGCTCCGCCATCATGCAGGAGTACACCCGTATGCCCCGCGTCAAGCGGCACATCAGCCACCGCAGGATGGTCAACTGGGCCCATATGCTCATTGCGGCGATCGTTCTGCTGATGGTGTCGGTGGTCTGCGTGTTCCTGTACCTGACCCGCACGCCGGACGGCCAGGTGATCATGGCGCGCATGGGACAGGACGCCACGGCAGCTGCCATGTGGCAGGTGGGCGAGGAACGCTACAACGCCGGCAATGTGCATCAGGCCATCGAGTATTTCCTGATCGCCCGGGCCAAGGACGAAGAGGCAAAGGCCCCCAATGCGACGGGTCTGCTGCTGCTGGGCGAGGCCTATGAGGCCAACGGTGAGCTTGCTGCGGCAGAGGAGGTGTACGCCTATGTGTACACCGAGGTCGTGCCCAGCGCGCCGGAGGCATACCGCGCCCAGGTGCGCGTGCTGCAGGAGATGGGCCGCAATGCAGAGGCGGCAAAGCTGCTGGAGACGGCCTATGCCAAAACGGGCCTGACGACATTCCGGAGCCAGCGCTCGGAGATCCTTCCGGCGATCCCGACCGTCAGCGTGCTGCCGGGCTATTACACCCAGAAGAAGACCGTTGCGCTGGAGCAGGCCCAGGAGCACAGCATCTACTATACCCATGATATGTACGCCCCGCTGCCGGAGCAGGGAATCCTCTACGAGGCTCCTCTGGAACTGGGCGAGGGCGAGCATGTGGTGCGCGCGGTAGCGGTGGACGGCGATCTGGTCAGCGACGAAATGCAGGTCACCTACGCCATCTACATGCCCACCCCCCTGCAGCCTGACGCCAACCTTGCCCCGGGCGAGTATTCCTCCGCCCGCAAGAACGTGCGGCTTTCGCCGGGCTCCCTGTCCAAGGAGGATCTGGAGAAGAATCCCGGCTACGCTGCGACCCTCAAGGACGAGGTGGCCCAGACCATCACCATCTACTATACCATCGATGGCTCCATGCCCGATGCGGACAGCCCCATCTATACCGGCGAGCCCATCGTGATGGACACCTCCGGCTACATGACCCTGCGCGCCGTTTCGGTCAACGGCTACGGCAAGCAGGGCAACATGAAGGAGGTCAAGATCAAGCTGAGCCTCCGCACCAAGAGCAAGGCCGTCTATAACATGGAGGATACCATTGACAGCCTGAAGCTGGGCACGACCACCCGCGAGGTCTTCCTGACCAAGTACGGCGAGGGCACGGGAACGGAGCCGGTCTACCTCTACGGCGTTGACGGCGAGTGCGAGCGGCATCTCTACCCCTGGGGCTATGCAAGCTTCATGAAGCAGAATACCGGCTGGACGCTGGCTGAGGTATACCTGACCAGCAATGCACTCTCTGCGCCCCGGGGCACCGGCGTCGGCATGACGGAAAAGGAGATCACCGAGAAGTTCCGGGATTTCGGGCAGGTCGTCAGCCCGTCGGGCAACCGCGGCCTGTATGAGAACATTGAAAACAGCGACAAGGGCAAGATCTATGTGCTGGAGGAGGGCGGCAAGGTCATCCGCTACCGCACCGACACCACGGACGCCCATGTGTGGCAGCTGGACTACAACCTCAATGAAGCCGGGAAGGTCACATCCATCCACTGGCTGTACGAGCGTTAAGCAAGATAACAAAAGGCGCACGGGCTGATATGGCTCGTGCGCCTTTTGATGTGTATTCGACACGCTGGATGCTGCATCCTGTCAGAAACAGGGCCCGCAGGGGCTCGGGTGTCGAATCTGCGACACCGGTAAGGGAAATGATGTCGTTTACTGGGATGTTTCATCGCAATCCCCCCAAATGCCCGATAAAGTGCTATAATGCCCTCGAATCAAGGGGCAGGAAGATCCTTCCTGCCGGCAAGGATCGCGGCAACACGGGCGCAGGCCCGGGCTTATGCGCAGCCGGAAGGGCTGCAATGAAGGGAGAATGTGACGATGAACGACGTAAGGATCATGCTGGTGGATGACAATGCGGAGCTTCGCCGGAGCGTGCGGGAGCACCTGGCGCGGCAGGAGGGCCTGAAGGTCGTGGCGGAATGCGGCACGGGCCTGGAGGCGCTGGAGGCCCTGGGCAAAACAGCGGTGGATGTGATCATCCTGGATATCATCATGCCCCAGATGGACGGCTACTCCTTCCTGGAGGAGATGAACCGCCAGCAGCTGGAGCATGTGCCCCAGGTGATCGTGGTGAGCGCCCTGGGCCGGGATGACTTCATCATGCGGGCCATCGAGGCCGGCGCGCGCTTCTACATGATCAAGCCTTTTGACATGCACGTGCTGACGGGCCGCATCCGCGAAGTCAGCGGCCAGACCCCGGAGGGCACGCCTTCGGCCGCCCGTGTGAGCCTCCCGGGCCGTGCCCCCTCCGTCGACGAAAAGCTGGCCAGCCTCTTCCTGACCATCGGCATCCCCGCGCACATCAAGGGCTACCAGTTCCTGCGTGAGGCGGTCAAGATGGTGATCGAGACCCCGGATATCATCAACCGCATCACCAAAGAGCTGTACCCGGGCATCGGGAAAAGGTTCAACACCAGTGCGAGTAAGGTGGAACGGGCGATCCGTCACGCCATCGAGGTCGCCTGGAGCCGGGGGAGGATCGATACGCTCAATAAGGCGTTCGGGTGCCGGGTGGCGACCAAGGAGGACAAGCCCACGAATGGCGAGTTCATCGCAATGATTGCGGATAAGCTCGCCCTGGAGCAGAGGACGGCGTAAGGCTTGATTTGACGGGGGTTCGGCGATTTGCCATAGCAACCAATGCAGCAAACACCCTATGAAAAACGCCTGAAAAGGCAATGAATGTTCAAACGCCATAGCGACCAATACCGGACATTGATTGGGGTCTCACTGTGTAAAGGAAACACGGGGGAGAAACTGTCAATGAAAGGGGTTGGCCGCTTTTGAATTTCCAGAGGATGATTGCGTTGTTCATGGAATACTGCATGAGCAAGCAGCTCAGACCGAAGACGATGAAGAGCTACGAGCAGGCATTGCAGCTCTTTGCACGGTGGCTGCATGAAGAGATGGAGATTGACGATGTGGAGGGCGTGAAGGAGCCGCACATCCGCTCCTACATTGTTGACCTTCAGAAACGTGGGAAATACACCTTCTGCGTGAACGACAGGTCAAAGACCGCGAACCACCCACAGAACCGCAGGGACTACCGGCAGCCGGTCAGCAACATCACCATCAATAACTATCTGCGGAATCTGCGGGTGTTCTTCACATGGTTGGAGGAGAGCGACTGTATCAGCAAGTCACCCATGCGGAAGGTGCGGGAGATTCCCCAGGAGCGCCCGCCGAAGGAGTATCTGGAGGACGAAGAGGTCATGCGGCTTCTGAAGAGCATGGACAGGGCGTATTTCTCGGAATACCGCGATATGCTCGTGATGATGCTGATGCTTGATGCCGGAACTCGCTTGGGGGAAACGCTGTCTGCGGAGTTGGGGCAGCTCAATATAGAAACTCGCAGCCTCTACCTGCCCGCAGACAAGACAAAGGGGAGGAAAGAGCGAACAGTCTACTTCTCGGAGAAGACAGCCAGGGAATTGCGGCGATGGCTTCAATTCAGAGACCGCTACTGCGAATCGCCCTACCTGTTCCCGATACGGCATACGGGGAGGAAGGTGCAGATACGAATAGCGAAAAAAGGTGTTTCACCTTTCACCCCCTCTGAATGGAATGGATACGCACCTGCGTATATTTCCTATATTCTACCGCAATCAACAAAATAACGCAAGTGCGTATACGCACCTGCGCAAAATTTTTTATCATCTTGTCAGAGGTGATAGAGAATGACTGTCAAAGAAGCCGTGGCCGCCCGTTTCAACGCCATTCTCGCTGAGCGTCACATGCGCGCCAACGAGCTTGCCACCCGCAGCGGCATCACCCCCTCAAGCGTGTATTCCATGCTCGACCCGCGCCGCAAGGAGGTTTCGATCAACCTGATTAAGAAACTCTGCGATGGCCTGGATATGACGCTGGGCGAGTTCTTCTCCGCGCCGGTTTTTGACAGCCTTGAGCAGGAGATCCAGTAGCGCAGCGCGATCCCAATCAAAACGGAAGCAGCTTTTCCAGCATGACCCAAAACCCGAATGATCCAATCAAAAAAACAGGAAAGATACAGGAAATGACTTGCAGTGAGGGCACACAGTCGCTATAATAGGAACATCCTGATCGCTGCGGGAAAACGCAGCAGGTATTTTAGGGAGGTTTTCGTTATGAAGGTTCGTAAGCTCTTTGCTGCTGTGCTGGCTCTGTGCCTGGCTGCGTGCATGATCCCCGCTGCTTCTGCGGAGACGGTTATCAAGATCGGCGTGATCGGCCCCATGACCGGCGGTGCTGCCGTGTACGGCAATGCGGTTGCCAACGGCGCCCAGATCGCTGTGAACGAGATCAACGCCAACGGCGGTGAGATCAAGCTGGTTCTGGACGTGCAGGACGATGAGCACGATCCCGAGAAGGCGATCAACGCCTACTCTGCTGTGCTGGACAATGGCGCTCAGATGATCCTGGGCACAGTCACCACCGGCCCCTGCCTGTCCGTGTCTGCCGTTGCTTTTGAAGAGCGCATCTTCATGCTGACCCCCTCCGCTTCCGCTACCGGCGTGACCGAGGGCAAGGACAATGTGTTCCAGGTCTGCTTCACCGATCCCGGCCAGGGCATCGCTGCTGCTGACAAGATCTTCGAGATGAGCCCCGACGCCAAGGTCGGCATCATCTACAACAACGCTGACGCTTACTCCACCGGCATCAAGGACGCCTTCATTGAGCAGGCTGCTGCCAAGGACCTGCAGGTTGTTGCCAACAGCTCCTTCTCCTCTGACGCCAACACCGACTTCTCCGCCCAGATCGCTGCCTGCAAGGATGCCGGCGCTGACCTGGTCTTCCTGCCCATCTACTACACCCCCGCTTCCCTGATCCTGTCCCAGTGCAATGCCATCGCTTATGCGCCCACCTTCTTCGGCGTGGACGGCATGGACGGCATCCTGAACCTGGAAGGCTTCGACAAGACCCTGGCCGAGGGCGTGATGCTGCTGACCCCCTTCGCCGCTTCCTCTCAGGACGAGGCGACCCAGTCCTTCGTGAAGCAGTATGTGGATGATTACGGCGAGAAGCCCAACCAGTTCGCTGCCGACGCCTATGACGGCGTGTACGCCCTGTACCAGGCCTGCATGAACGCCGGCATCACTGCCGACACCGCTGCTGAGGAAGCCTGCGAGCTGCTGATCGCTCAGTTCCCCACGCTCGAGATCAATGGCCTGACCGGCAAGCTCTCCTGGGACGTTTCCGGTGCTGTGACCAAGGATCCCACCGTGTACGTCATTAAGGACGGCGCCTACGCCATGGTCGAATAATCGATCCGCTGCCCTGAGCAGCAGGCGTGCGCTTGCGCCCGGCTCCTGCCTTTTGCGGGAGTCGGGCAGTTCTTGTCCATATGGAATCGCACAAATGACCGCAATCCTATGCAAAGAGAGGTCGTGAAGGAATGATATCGCTCCTTTCCACCCTGTTGAACGGCTTGAGCCTGGGCAGCGTGTACGCCATCATCGCCCTTGGCTACACCATGGTTTACGGCATTGCCAAAATGCTGAACTTTGCCCACGGCGACGTGATCATGATCGGCGCGTACATTTCCTTCAGCGCCATTTTCTACTGGGGTCTGCATCCTGTGCTGGGCTTCCTGCTGGCCATGCTGGTCTGCACGGTGCTGGGCATTGTGATCGAGTCCCTGGCCTACAAGCCCCTGCGTCAGGCTACGTCCCTGGCGGTGCTGATCACCGCCATCGGCATGAGCTACCTGCTGCAGAACTCCGCGCAGCTCATCTGGGGCGCCAACCCCAAGGCATTCCCCAAGATGATCTCCCTGCCCGACGCCTCTCTCTTCGGCGGCGCGGTTACCATCAGCAACAATACCATCTCCATGCTCAATGACCAGCTGAAGATCTCCGGCAACATGGTCGTGACCATTCTGGCCTGCGTGGCCATCATGATCTGCCTGACGCTGTTCATCAACAAGACCAAGCTGGGCAAGGCCATGCGCGGCGTGAGCGAAGACCGCGGCGCTGCGGAGCTGATGGGCATCAACGTCAACATGACCATTTCTCTGACCTTCGCCATCGGCTCTGCGCTGGCGGCGGTGGCGGGCGTGCTGCTTTGCTCTGCCTATCCGAGCCTGCAGCCCACGACCGGCGCAATGCCCGGCATCAAGGCCTTCACGGCGGCGGTGTTCGGCGGTATCGGATCCATCCCCGGCGCCATGGTCGGCGGCATCCTGCTGGGCGTGATCGAAAAGCTGGGTCAGACCTATGTGTCCGATCAGCTGGGCGACGCCTTTGCCTTTGCTGTGCTGATCATCGTTCTGCTCGTCAAGCCTGCCGGCCTGATGGGCAAGAAGGTCCATGAGAAAGTGTGAGGTGGAAAGCATGAAGATCAACAAGAAGCTCCGCAGCACACTGATCACGCTGGCGATCGTTGTTATCGCGTTCCTGGTTTGTCAGGCGGCCATCAACGGCTGGCTTGGCAAGGATTTCAAGATCACCCGCTCCATGAAGGGCCTGCTGGTACCCTGCTGCGTGTACATTGTGCTGGCGGTTTCGCTGAACCTGGTCGTCGGCATCTCCGGCGAGCTGAGCCTGGGTCATGCCGGCTTCATGAGCATCGGCGCCTTCTCGGGCGTTGTGGTGGCCAGCTGGATGGAGAAGGCCTTCACCGTTGTCAATGAGGCGGGGAAGAGCGTTCCCCTCTTCAGCGACACTGCCATTCTGGTCATTGCCATGCTGCTCAGCGGCGTGTTTGCCAGCATTGCAGGCGTTTTGATCGGCATCCCTGCGCTGCGCCTGCGCGGCGACTATCTGGCCATCGTGCTGCTGGCCTTTGGCGAGATCATCCGCAATGTGCTCAACTGCGTGCTGGTTGCTGTGGACGGTTCCTCCGTGCAGTTTGCGCTGAAGCTGAACAATGACGCTGCCGCCAACTTCACCTCCGGCGCCAAGCTGGTCATCAACGGCGCCCAGGGTACCAGCAACAAGGTGATGAGTGCTGCCTTCAACAACGAGCGCTTCATCGTGGGCTTTGCGCTGGTGGTGTTCACCCTGATCGTGGTGCTGAACCTGATCAACAGCCGCTCCGGCCGCGCCATCATGGCTATCCGCGACAACCGCATCGCTGCGGAGTCTGTGGGCCTGAACGTCATGAAGTACAAGATGATGGCCTTTGTGATCGGTGCTGCGCTGGCGGGCATGGCGGGCTGCCTCTACGGCCTGAACATGACTACGGTCACTGCGGTCGACTTTGACTACAACATGTCCATTGAGATTCTGGTTATCGTGGTGCTGGGCGGCATCGGCAGCATCCGCGGTTCCGTGATCGCAGCGGTTCTGCTCAAGATCCTGCCCGAGCAGCTGCGCTTCCTGCAGGATTACCGCATGCTGGTTTACGCAGTGGTGCTGATCGTGGTGATGCTGACCACCAACAGCCCGATTCTCAAGAATCTCTTTGCCTGGATCATGCGCTTTGAGCCCATTGCCAAGGTTGTGAACAAGCTTGGCGACGTCCGCAAGAGCCTGCTTGGCAAGCTCCTGCCTAAAAAGAACGGAAAGGCAGGTGACGCGCAGTGACGCAGCAGAAAAAGCGCCTTCTGGATACCAAGATGGTGCCCGTGCCCAGTCAGTCCATCGTTCCGGAGCGTGACGTGGATAAGCGTCCCGTGCTAGAAACGCGTCATCTGGGTATCGAATTCGGCGGCCTGAAGGCGGTTGAGGATTTCAACATCGCCGTGGGTCCCACGGAGATCTGCGGTCTGATCGGCCCTAACGGCGCCGGCAAGACCACCGTCTTCAACCTGCTGACCAAGGTGTACCATCCCACCAGCGGTACCGTGCTGATCAACGGCAAGGATACCTCCGGCATGAATACCGAGCAGGCCAACCGCATGGGCATTGCCCGTACGTTCCAGAATATCCGCCTGTTTTCCAACATGACGGTAGAGGACAACGTCCGCATCGGTCTGCATAATCAGATCAAATACGGCATGTTCTCCGGCATTCTCCGCCTGCCCCAGTTCTGGACGGGCGAGAAGAAGCAGCACGAGAAGGCTCTTGATTTGCTGTCCATCTTCGGGATGCAGGATATGGCGGACGTCAAGGCGGGCAGCCTGCCCTACGGCGCTCAGCGCCGCCTGGAGATCGTCCGCGCGCTGGCGACCAATCCCTCCCTGCTGCTGCTGGATGAGCCTGCTGCGGGCATGAATCCCCACGAGACCGAAGAGCTGATGCAGAACATCATCAAGATCCGCGATCAGTTCCAGATCGCCGTGATGCTCATCGAGCACGACATGAACCTGGTCATGGGCATCTGCGAGGGCATCTGTGTGCTGAACTACGGCCGCATCATCGCCAAGGGCACGGCGGAGGAGATCCAGCGTAACCCGGTGGTCATCGAGGCCTACCTGGGCTCCCAGCACAATGGCGAGGACAAGGGAGGTGACGCCTGATGAGCCTGCTGAAGGTCGATGATATCCACGTTTATTACGGCGCCATTCACGCCATCAAGGGCGTTTCCTTCGAGGTCAACGAGGGCGAAATCGTGACGCTGATCGGCGCCAACGGCGCTGGCAAATCCACCACGCTGAACACGGTGGCCGGCCTGCTGCGTCCCCGCAGCGGCGTGATCACCTTCGACGGGAAGAATCTCGCGTCGGTCCCTGCGCATCAGACGGTATCCCTGGGCATGGCGCTGTGCCCCGAAGGCCGCCGCATTTTCCAGCAGATGACTGTCCGCGAGAACCTCGAGATGGGCGGCTTCACCCGTCCCCCGGCGGAGATCCCTGCGTCGATGGAAGAGATGTTCCAGCGCTTCCCCCGCCTCAAGGAGCGCGAGAAGCAGATCGCAGGCACCCTCTCCGGCGGCGAGCAGCAGATGCTGGCCATCGCCCGCGCGATGATGTCCAAGCCCCGCCTGCTGATGCTGGACGAGCCCTCCATGGGCCTGGCCCCCATCCTGGTGGAGCAGATCTTTGACATCATCAAGGAGCTGCACGCGGCAGGCGTGACCATCCTGCTGGTGGAGCAGAACGCCCAGATGGCGCTGTCCATCGCCGACCGCGCCTATGTGCTGGAGACCGGCACGGTATCCAAGACCGGCCCGGCGGACGAGCTGCTGCATGACGACGCCGTGCGCAAGGCGTACCTGGGTAACTAAGTGCATATGGAAACAGCCCCTCCCGGTGTTCCGCAGGCTTGCGGAGCGGGGAGGGGCTGCTTGCTGTATTGGGGAGCTTACCGCGGCTTGGCTGCGCCGCAGTTATCGCAGGTCGCCTTCGAGGCAGGGTTCAGCGTGTCGCAGGTGCAGAGCCACGCACTGCACGAGGGACAGCGGCGCGACAGGGTGTTGCTCTTGCCGCAGGTGCACTGCCAGGCGTGGGCGGCAGGTGCAGCTGCAGCAGTGGAAAGCGCAATGGGCGTGCCGCGAAGCTTGGCTGCACCGCAGTCCGCGCAGAAGTCTTTTGACGCGGAGTTAACTGCGCCGCAGGGACAGCGCCAGGGATTCGGAACGGTACCTGTGAAAGGGGCTGGGGCGCGGGATGTTGCGGGCTTGACTGGGGACGACTGGGGCTTCCGTTCTTCCGCGAAGGCAACGGGCACCTGAGGGGAAGCCTGGCCTGTGGTGGTGCTAAAGGCTGCGGCATTGCCGCCCCTGTCCGGAAGGGCGATGACCATCAGGATGCCGACGAGCCCCAGCCAGAAGCAGAAGTGGAAATAACGCCGGGAAGAGTGCCCCTTTGCTTCGGCGATGCGACCGAATTCGAGGCTGATAAAGTAATTGAGGATAAGCAGGGCCGCGACGGGAAGAAGGATCAGCAGGAACAGAAAGAATGTGCGCATGTAGGATACCTCCTTATATTATTGGTTCGGTCGGTTAGTGGTCAGCTTGCCGTCGACGACGTAGTAGGTTTTGATGATCTTGTAGCCAGAACCAATGATCCATTCCTTCACTTGGATGTAATCGCCGTAATGACTGATGGTGTCATTCGTGAAGGGAACAACGATCTTGCCCTGTTTGTCGATGACGCAGTGCATCAGGTCAGGGCTGCTGCGGCGGTTGCTTGAATTCTTGACCCATGCGGTCAGGACGGCATAGCCGTTCTGGAAACCGTCGCAACCATAGGGTTCACTGATGCCCATCGAGGACAGATCGAGGCGGAGCGCCATTGTGCCGGAGGCATTGACGAACCCGGCAGAACTGGCAGTTTGGACGTACAGCAAACCTTCGCCAAACTTATTGCCCATTTCTGAATACTGGGTTTGCAGCACGGTTTTGCCGTCGGAGAGCCGGACAAGGCCGTAATAGCCGCCGTCCTCGAACTGCTTGTTCGTCTTGACCTTCGCGACGCCTTCCTGGACGAAGCTTTCGCTGGCGTCCACATAGCCCCATGCGGGCTGAATGACGAATTTGCCTGTCTTGTCGATCAGACCCCATTTGTCGTTCTTGATGACCTGCGCATAGCCGTTCTTCATGTCGTAGGCGCTGTCGAACTCCACC
Source organism: Clostridia bacterium (assembly GCA_017399225.1). The sequence goes on from JAFQEB010000087.1 coordinate 32,529, forward strand.
TTGGTGATCGCCCGTCCGGTGGCGTCGATGTAGCCCCAGGGGGCGCTGAAAGAACTGCCGTGGCGCACTGCGGCGACGCCCTCGGAGAAGGGCTTCACATAGCCGTAGTATTCACCGCCCAGTACGTTTCCATCCTTGTCCATGAAGGCATACTGCGGGAAGGCTCCGCCGCCACTCGTGAAAATCCAGAAGCCTTCGGAGCTGCCCTTAAACTCCACCAATGTGCCGAGCAACTTGCTGCTGCTGTCGGCTGGGCTGATGACGTATGTTTGCTCACTCGAATAGCCGACCCTGCCTGTGGTGGCCAGGATGATGGAGCTGTCACAGTCGGTCAGGCCGGGGACGTTGACCACGCTGCTGTACAGCGGCGGGGTGACCCATCCGTTCTCGCCGAAGCGGACAAAGCCGATGCTGTTGCCGTATTCTACACTGGTGTAGGTGTATACATCCTCGGGGAGTGCCTGGTTGTGTTTAAAGGAATCTTGCGCCAGGCGGAAGTACATGGCATCCTCCTGGGCCTTGCCGTTCTGCGCGTTGCCATAGGCGATCTCGGCTTTGGCATAGTCACCCTCCGCCATGTACGCGTCGCCCGCCAGCTGAGCGGCCTTCCGGGCCTTTTCCCCGTCGCGCGCGGTGGCGTAAGCGTCGTAGGCCTCCTGATAGCGTTTTGCCTCGAAGGCGTCGTCGCCGATCCCGGTGAATACCGGCGGGATGACGGCAAAGTACACGATCGCGGCTGCCGCGGCAATCACACCGGCGGTGATCGCAGCGATGCGGCGCCTGCGTTTGGTCTGCTGTGCCTTCGCTTCGGCTTCCTTTTCAGCCGCGAGGGCCTGTTCTGCCTTTTCCCTGCGCAGCTGCTCCTGCCGGGCAAGCCAGGCCTTCAGGCGGGGCATCAGCTCGCGTTCATCGGCGAGCTCCTGCTGCTGAAGCAGCGAGCAGGTGCAGATGCGGCATTTGGAAGCGGCGTCGGCGTTCCAGGCTCCGCAGCCGCACTGCCAGAACCCGCCCTGCACCTGTGGCAGATAGCGCAGCAGTTGGCAGTTCATCGTGCGGTGGTACTGCTCCAGCAGCTGGGCGCCAAAGGGCAGCGGAATGGCCTCCGGCAGCGGCCCAAGCGCTGTGTCGGAGGGATTTTCCCAAATCGTGCCGTCCTGATAAACAACGCTGCGGACGGCCACGGTGAAGGCGCGAACCACCTGATTCTCCAGCTGGATCAGGCTGCGGTCTCCAAAGGCCTTGAAGGGCGGGACGGTCAGGTCGAGGTAATGATGCTCGACGCTGCCCAGGGGGCGCAGGGTGATATCCAGCATGTTCACGCGGACGATCACCGCGCTGACGGGCCGCTGATCCATGGGGACCAGTTCCAGCTGAACGGCCAGCTTGCCGTTGGCCTGCTTCAGCAGCGCGCCATCCTCCACGAGAATGGGGCAGCCGGCCTGGTGCTGCGGCGCACCAAGCTCAAACAGACGGGGGATCGGCAGATTGATCATAATCGATGCTCCTTATGTACAGGAATGATCTTCTTTCGTTGATTTGACAAAGAACATGAGATCTCCTGCTTGGACGTGGGCGGTTGTGGGATTATTTGTCGGCTGCAGTGCGGTTTTGTTCCGCCTGGAATTTCTTGCTGGTTTTCCGCTGGCGGCAGCGGCCGCAGATGACGGGCGTTACACCGCGCTCCTGCAGTGCGGTCTCCGCAGCTTCCACCGTGATGAAATCGGCGGTGCGCTTGCGGCGGGTGTTGAGCGCCCACCAGCAGGGCAATTCAAGGTCGTGGATCATGCCGCTTTCCATATTGGCTCTGTAACGATTCTGCATATTGCCTCCTGTGCGGCTGCGGTGAGATGCCCGCAGCGAAATCATGATATTAATATAACTCGCATGGAGGCTTGCGTCACGCTCAGACCCTGAGCGTTTGCCGCCTATGGCGCTCAGAATATGAGCGTTGGAGGAAAATGCGTTCCTAAAACATACCCCGGGTTCGGAAAAAGGCTGGCATATATTCCGCATATGCCCCGGCCGGAAAAAGGAGTTCGCCCCGATTTGTAGAATCATATCATCGTGCAGCCTGACGATATTGCTGCACGGAGGAGTGCCCGAATGCTGAAGAAGCTCTGCGCGCTGGCGCTTTTGACGCTGCTGTTCCTGCCTGCGGACGCCCTGGCAGACGTGGTCATCAATGAGGTGATGGCCTCCAACGGCATGTACGAAAACGAGAAATCCTATGACTGGGTCGAATTGTATAATGACTGCAAGAAGACGGTCGACCTGAGCGGATGGTTCCTGTCTGACGGCAAGAAGAACCTGCAGAAGTTCTGCTTCCCGTCGGGGACGAAGCTCAAGGCGGGCGCATACCTGACTGTATATTGCACCGGCGAGGACGGCATTGCCCCGGGGAAGGGCAGCACGTTCTATGCGCCCTTCAGCCTCTCCGCCGACGGAGAAACGCTTTACCTCTCCGATGGGGAGGTGCAGCTGGTACAGAAGCTGGAATTCCCCCGTCAGTATGGCAATGTCAGCTACGGTCTGCCCGTGGGCGGCGAGGTATACGGCTATTTTGAAAACGCCACCCGCGGCAAGAAAAACGAAAAGACGGCATACGCAGCCCGCACGGAAAGCCCGGGCCTGCTGACTGCCGGCGGCTTCTATGCCGATGCGGTAACGGTGCAGGCCCGGCTGCCCGAAGGAGCAGTGCTGCGCTACACGACCGATGGCGAAACGCCCACGGCAAAGGATGCGCTGTTCCCGGCGGAGGGCCTGACGCTGACGAAGACCACCGCCCTGCGCATCCGGGCCTTCCGGGAAAACGAAGTGCCTTCTGCTGCGGTCAGCGCGACCTACTTTATCAACGACGACCCGCTGACGCCCATCGTGTCCCTGGTGACGGACGACCAGTACCTTTTCAACCGCAAGACCGGCGCGCTGGTCAAGGGCAGCGGGGATACGCCCAATTACGCCAAGGAGCTTGAATACCCGGTCAATATCGAGTATTTCAACCGGGAGGGGCAGTGCGAGATCAATCAGATGGGTACCTTCACGGCATCGGGTCACAGCGCGAGGCAGAATGCCCAGAAGTCCATCGCCCTCTATGCCCGCAAGGCCTATGGCAGCGATGAGTTTGCGTTCAACCCCTTCCCGACGCGGGATTATACCTCCTACAAGTCCCTGCTGCTGCGCGCGGCGAACTCGGATTTTTCCGCCACCCGCATCCGGGATATCGTGGCCTCCTCCCTGGCGGAAGGGGAGGGGCTCCTCTATCAGGATCATGTGGTCATCCAGGTGTATATCAACGGTGAATACTGGGGGCACTACAACCTGCGGGAGAAGATCAACAAGCATTTCATCGCTGCCTATGAGGGCGTGACGGACGAGGACGCCATCGACAGCATCGATATCCTGGCCCGCACCGGCACGGATCGCTATACGCAGAACGGCGACAATGCGGACTGGCTGGAGCTGGCGGATTTCTGCGAGCGGAATGACCTGAACATCCCGGAAAACCTGGCATGGGTGGAGGAGCGGCTGGACATTGACAGCCTGTTCACTCACGCGGCCTATGAGATCATCCTGGGCAATGTGGACTTCACCAATGTTCGCGTCTACCGGGTGCCCGGCGGCAAGTGGAAGTATCTGCTCTTTGACGTGGAGGCCTGCTGGCGTGGGCTGGATAAAACGCCGCTGGAATACTACATCAAGCCTGTCACCGGCAAGGTGCAGGGCTTCCGCCACGAGCCCCTCAACGCCCTTTTGAACGTGCCGGAGTACAAGGCGAAGTTCCTCGCCCGCGTGGCGGAGCTGCTGGAAATCCGCTTCCAGTGGCCCTATGTGGAGGCCCGGTTTGACGAGGTCATCGACCAGCTGGAGCCCATCCTGCCGCGCCACATCGAGCGCTGGGACAATATGAAGCTGAAGAACTGGCACACCAACATCAGCGCCACCAAGTACTATGCCCGCGTGCGGCCCCGCAAGATCCCGGAGCTGCTGCAAAAGGCGATGAAGCTCACGGACGAAGAGGTCGAAACGTACTTCGGCGAGGTGCTGACGCTGTTGGAGACGACCAACGCCAGGCCGGAGGAATAATAGCAAAAAGGAACGCAGTCACATCCAGACTGCGTTCCTCAAAGCATCGACAAAGTGCTGAAGGCACTTTGTCGAGATATCGCACTCACTCACTGGTCGAACAGCAAGCTGTTCTCCCGGCCGTTCGTTCGCGTAAGGAAGCTTTTCCTAACGGAAAAGCGCGAAAATCGCCGCGCATGTCGCCGATTTTCGATCTAAAGTCGAAGGGCTTGCGAGCCCTCCGACACCTCCCAGGGTTTGTCGATGGTCTGAGGAACGCAGTCACATCCGGACTGCGTTCCTTCTTTGTTGTGCATCTGGTGATCAGACAGGCTTTGCGGCCGTATCCTCGGAGGTCTTGTAGGCTTCCATGGCCTCCTCCAGGGTGTGGCCCTCGGCCATATAAGCCTTGCGGGCGATGTTGACGGCCTGGATCTCCTTCATCTTCGCGCCGGTAAGGCTGTAGCCCTTCATGGCCCACAGGGTCGCCAGCCAGGCGCTCATGGGGATGACGCAGAACAGGATGATGATCACCCAGTTCATGCCGGGCGCGTAGGGGGTGTACTGGTCAGGCGTGCTGTTGATGCCGATGAAAGCCAGCGCGATGGTCAGCACCAGGGAGGCCAGGGAGGAGACCAGCTTATCCACCAGGGAGAACAGCGTGCCCATGATGCCGGGGATATACTTGCCGGAGCGGTAGGTCTCGTAGTCGGAGCAGTCCGCCACCATGGGGATGGGCATATCGGCGGTGGAGTAGTAGGCGCCATAGCCAATGCCGAAGAAGAGGATGAAGGCGATGGTGTACGGATTGATCGTCAGGCGGAAATCGCTGGAGAAGAGCGTCCCCTCGAACAGGGAGAGATTCACCGCGGGGTTGCCCGGCTGCCACATCAGCAGCAGTACCAGCACGCCCACATACATGATCAGCGCAACGGCCACGAACCGCTGCAGGGACGTTTTCTGGCCGTGCTTCTGGGAGGTGCGGATGGTCATGAGGAAGAAGGGGGCGGAGAAGGCGTAGCCGAGGATCATCATGGGCATATACAGGCCGTCGTAGTTGTTCATCATCGCGCCGTAGAGCATACACAGCACGGCCGTGTGCGTGGCGATGGCCAGGGCCAGCTTGCAGCCCGCGCCGGCGACCATCAGGCGCTGCATGGGCTTGTTGCCGGCGATGATCGCAATGTATTCGCGGATCTTGACCCGCTCGGTCGTCTGGCTCAGGCCGAAGTACTTCGGCTGATCCTTCTCGGCGATGCCGATGACGGCCAGGATGGTCAGCACGATGGAGACGGCGATGCCGATGGGCGCAAATACGCGGTAGAACTCAGGCGAGTTATAGCCGCCCGTGGCTTTGCCAAGCATGGGGGCCAGGAACTGCATGGCGCCCATGCCAACCAGGGAGCCGATGGTGTTGAACAGGGTGAACATGGGCCGCTGGTTGGGATCGTTGGTCAGCACCGTCTGACCGGAGCGGGTGCAGGAGGTCTGGAAGGTGTAGCCGATCACCCACAGGAAGTACAGGAGGATGAACAGGGTGTAACGCAGCCACATGAGGTTCTCGGGAACCAGGGGCGTGAGGACATACAGCGCCAGGATGCTGACTGCCATGAGCAGGTTGCCCAGCACCATGTAGGGGCGGAACTTGCCGAAGCGGGTGACGGTGCGGTCGATCAGCGCGCCCAGGATGGGATCGGTGATCGCGTCGAACACGCGCATGACCGTGATCATCGTGGAGACGAAGAAGGCCAGCATACCCAGCACGTTATCGCCGAAGTTGAGGATAAAATTCAGAACAAGAACGAAGTACACATTGGTGGCGCCGTTGTTCATGGGGAACAGCGCCAGCTGATAAAACTTGGCCCGGTTCATGCCGTTTTCGGCCTGGGGCGCAGCGGTCTTGGCCATAAGGGGAAGCCTCCTTTGCAGTGCGTGAGATCAGACCCAGTTGGATTTTTGAGCGTTCTTCTTTTTCGGCAGCTTGTAGGCCGGATCGGGCTTGTCAGCACGGCGGAACACGGCCTCGTCGCGGCAGCTGCCGGAAACGGCCTCCACCCGGAGTTCGCCCGTCAGCGGGACGCGGAAGGTGAAAACATGGTCGTCGCGGGTCTGGCTGGCAAAGGGCTTGCCGTTGACGAGCAGCTCCACCGTTTCCTCGGTGGAATACACCTTGATGGTGGTCACGCGATCCGTGCGGTTCACATATCGCTTGGAGCAGATATGCACGAATTTCTCCTTCGACCACCAGGCTTTGTAGAGATAGAAGCTGTCCTTCTTGATCTTCCGGTCGAAGGTGATCAGGCCCTTGTGGTTCATGCCGGGCTCGCCGCCCTGATCGCGGGCGTCGGCTGCAAAATCGAACATATTCCACACATGGGTGGCCCACATGTAGGGATGGCGCTGGAAGCACTTGACCATGAACTCGTGGTACTTGGCCTGATACTCCTCGGTGTGGTCGTTGCGGCGGGGATGGGAGGAATGCAGGTTGGGCATACCCTCGGCGCCGTATTCGCTGTAGCCCAAGGGCGTCCTGGGGTAGCACAGGTGGAAGAAGCCGATCCACAGATCGTTGAGGAAGAGCCCCGGCACATACCAGCCCAGGTACAGGTTCCAGCTGACCACGTCGGTGATGTGGGCCACGGGGTTGAAGGGGCCGCACATGGCATAGCAGGCCAGGGTGGTGAAGCGGCTGGGGTCGGTCTCGTGGATCAGGTCGTTGAGGACGTGGTGGTTGTCCAGCATGTCCTTCTTGTCCTTCGTGGAGATGGTGATCTCGTTGGACACGCCCCAGCAGACGATGCAGGCATGGTTGTAGTTCTGCTCGATCAGCTCCTGCATCTGGCTGATGGTGTTTTCCCGGCCGCCCGGCATATGCTCGGAGATGTAGGGGATCTCCGCCCAGACGACCATGCCGTACCTGTCGCACAGGTCGTAGAAATACTGATCGTGCTGATAGTGGGCCAGTCGGACGGTGTTGCAGCCCATCTCGGCGATGAGGGCCATATCCTCCTCGTGATGCTCCCTGGTGATGGCATTTCCCAGCCCCTTGCGGTCCTGGTGGCGGCTGACGCCGTGCAGGGGGTAGGGCTGATCGTTGAGGATGAAGCCGATCTTGGGATCGACCCGGAAGGAGCGCACGCCGAAGGGGATGTCCAGCTGGTCGGTGACGGCTCCGTCAAAAACGACCTGAGCGCGGCAGGTGTACAGGTAGGGATCATCCACGCCGTGCCAGCGGCGGGCCTTGTCCATGACGATGGTGCAGTCGGCGCCCTTGCCGGCAGCAACGGTATTGCCATCGGCATCCAGCAGCGTGATGACGACGTCGCCCATGGTCGCGCGGCTCTGTACGCGAACCATCGCGCCCTCACCCTCGGGGGTGGGGGTCACGCGGATGCCGCAGGAGCCCAGATGATCCAGCGCGAAGTGGGCCTTGTTGACCACCAGCAGCCGTACGCCGCGGTAGATGCCGCCGTAGAAGGTGAAATCGGCCTTCTGGGGGTAGACCCGGTCGTTGACGCTGTTGTCGGCCAGGACGACAAGGTGGTTTTCGGCTTGCAGGAGGCCGGTGATCTCCGCCCGGAAGGTGGCGTAGCCGCCGTCGTGCCGGCACAGCTCCTGGCCGTTGAGGCTGACGACTGCGGAGGAGTTGACGCCGTCAAACTCCAGCCACACCTCTTCCTCCTGACTGAAGGCCGGGGCGGGGAAGGTGTGCTCATACCGGCAGCAGCCGCGCCGGTAATCGTTGCCGCCGTCCTGGCCGTCCAGGTTGTTCCAAGTATGGGGCAGGTCGATATGCCTGGATTGACCGTCCATGTCGGTGAACAGCCAGTCCTGGTTGATGTCAATCGTAAGTCTCATGCAGTTCTCCTTGACTTCATTGCTGAAATTGGAATGGGTCACAACTGTTATACCAATAATCTACCATATATTTTACGGAAATGAAAGAGACAATTTCACCTTTTTTTGAACAAGGCAAGAGAAAAGCTCTGTACGGGCAAGAATCCGTACAGAGCGCAGGTTGATGAAGGTGATTATCCAAGAACGATATCCAGCACCATCATCACAGAAAAGCCCACGGCGAAGAGTACCGTGCCGATGTGGGAGTGTTCGCCTTCGGACATTTCGGGGATCAGCTCCTCTACGACGACGTAGAGCATGGCGCCGGCGGCGAAGGCCAGCAGATAGGGCAGGGCGGGGAGGATCAGCTCTGCGGCCAGCAGCGTCAGCACGGCGCCCAGGGGCTCGACAATGCCGGAGAGCGCGCCCATGGCGAAGGCCTTGCCGCGCCCCATGCCCTCATCCCTGAGGGGGATGGAGATGATCGCGCCCTCGGGGAAGTTCTGGATCGCGATGCCCAGGGACAGCGTCACCGCCGCTGCGGCGCTGATGCCCGCATCCCCGGCCAGCATACCCGCCAGCACTGCGCCCACAGCCATGCCCTCGGGCAGGTTGTGCAGCGCCACGGCCAGCACCATCATGGAGGAGCGCTTCAGCTTGCAGCTGGGGCCCTCGGCGCATTGGGCGTTCATGTGCAGGTGGGGGATGACTTTGTCCAGCAGCATCAGGAACAGGAAGCCCAGCCACAGGCCGACCAGCGCAGGCAGGAAGGCAAGCTTGCCCATCCCGGCTGCCTGCTCCATGCTGGGGATGATCAGCCCCCACACGGAGGCTGCGACCATCACGCCCGCCGCGAAGCCCGTCAGCGCCCGCTGAAAAGCCCGGGGCAGGGATCTCCTCACAAAGAAAACGCTGGCTGCACCCAGGGTCGTGCCCAGAAAAGGAACCATGATCTCACGGATGATCTCGCCGGTCATAGGAAGCACCTCGTCATTTGCCGTATTCATCAGGATAATGTCGAAATAATTATACCACGAAAAATGGCGAACGAAACACAAAAAAAGGCTCTTCTGCGTATTTGCAGAAGAACCCTCAGATTGTCAACAACCCCAGGGAGGTGTCGGAGGGCCGCAGGCCCTTCGACTTTAGATCGAAAATCGGCGACATGCGCGGCGATTTTCGTGCTTTTCCGTCAGGAAAAGCTTCCTTACGCGGAGGAACGGCCGGGAGCGTAGCGACCAGTGACGGAGCGCAGCTCTCTCGAAAAAGTGCCTAAAGCACTTTTCGACACGCAGAAGGCTCTTCTGCGTATTTGCAGAAGAGCCCTGAAAGGTACCGGTCGGGAGATTACTTGGCAGCCTTGGCAGCGTCGATGATGCCCTGCAGGTAGCCGGGGGCGGCAACCAGGGTAGCGCCGGCGATGGCGTCCACAACGTTCTCGCCGCTGGTCAGCAGTGCTTCCAGATCGGCCACGGTCTTGCCGACCACGAAGGCCTGGATGGCGTCGTAGTTGTCAGCGATGGACACGGTGGAGCCGGCGTAGGCGGTCATCAGGGCGCTGTAGGGCTCGTTGTTCACGCGCTTGGAGGCCAGCACCTTGCCCTCGACAAAGTTCTTGCCCAGGTCGGCGTCGCTGCCGGGCACGCCAACGTAGTCCGCAGCATTCTGGAACTGGAACTCGTCGATGTAAGCGGCGATGATCACGTCATCCTGCAGCACGACGGTGATGACGGCAAAGGCGCGGGCGTCGTTGGGGGTGCCCAGGGACTGGCCGATCTTGATCACGGGCGCGGTCTCAGCCAGCGCGAAGGCGGGCAGCAGCATGAACAGAACGAGAAGCAGAGAAAGGATCTTCTTCATGGGGATATACCTCCGGTTGTACAATTTTGCAGATGTTCCTGCAAGTTGAATCAGAATAGCATGAGAAGGATAGGAAGTCAATGTTGTTTATGGTATTTTGCAATTTTCTCCCTGCCAATCGAATAGCGGACAATGGAACGCTGCATTTTGCGCTGTGGCGGCATTCGTGCTTTACTTTTGAAGGAATCGAATGTATAATAGATTGAATGCGTATGGCATTGCGTATTTTTGCGCGCCATCAAACAGCCGGCGCGTGCGCCGGGTAAAGCGGAAGGGGTCAGAGATCCGTGGCGAAGACGATTGCGATCATCAATCAGAAGGGCGGCGTGGGCAAGACGACCACGGCGGTCAATCTGTCTGCCATCATGGCGGATATGGGGCAGCGGGTGCTGATCATCGACCTGGATCCCCAGGGAAACACCACCTCCGGCCTGGGCATGGCGGTGGAGGAAAAGAGCATCTATGAGGTGCTGATGGGCCGCATCCAGATGAAGGACGTGGTGGAAAAGACGGATTTCAAGAACCTGTCCATCGCGGGCAGCGACATCCGCCTTGCCGGCGCGGAGCTGGAGCTGGCCAATTTTGACAAGCGCGAGTTCCGCCTGAAGACGGCCATCTCCGCCATCGCGAAGGATTTTGACTTCATCCTCATCGACTGCCCGCCGAGCCTCAGCCTGCTGACGGTCAACGCCCTGACGGCGGCCGACGGCGTGATGGTGCCCATCCAGTGCGAGTATTATGCCCTGGAGGGCGTCGCCAGCCTGATGAACACCATCCAGCGTGTGAAGAAGACCCTCAACCCCCGCCTGGAGATCGAAGGCGTGCTGCTGACGATGCTGGACGGCCGCACCAACCTGGGCCTGCAGGTGGTGGAGGAGGTCAAGAAGCACTTCAAGAAGCAAGTGTACGGCACGGTGATCCCCCGCACGGTGCGCCTGGGGGAAGCACCCTCCCACGGCGAACCCATCCACATCTACGACAAGCGCTCCACCGGCACCACCGCCTATGTGGCCCTGGCCCACGAGGTGCTCAAACGCAACGGCGTGAAGGTGGACAAGAACTGGAAGCTTTGATTCGGGAGGGGAAAAGGTATGTCTAAAGAGCTTAGACAAACGGCGAAGACAATAGTTATCATAGGCGTTGCGGCGGCGGTGATCACGATAATAGCTGGTATCGCTATTACCGTGACAAATGAAAGCTCGTGGGCTGCGCTTTGTGGCTTTTGCATTGCCGGCGGCGTACTATTCGTGGCCTTTCTCATCAGCGACTTGCTGAAGGGCTTTGCGGAGCTGCTGGAACGTTCGGCAGCCCAGGAAGCGTATCTGAAAACCATCTGCGAGGAACTGCAGGGGAAGGACACTACGCCTCCTCAGCCAGTAAGTCCGGCAGTCCCCGTAGAGGATGTGAAAGTGAAAGTGAAGACTGCAGCGACGGAGGCAACTGGTACAGCAGAGGCGCTGCTCGTTGCGGATGACGGAGCCGGCCCCGCGGATCTGCAGATGGAAATCTGTTCTGCTTGTGGTAAGATTCAACGGGCAGGGCGTAATGTCTGTTGGAAATGCGGAGCGAAGTTTGCTCGTTCTGAACAGTAATCCGAATTCCGAATTCAACATTCCGAATTCAAAAACGAACTGAAAGTGAGTTTTTGCCATGCCTAAGAAGACTCGCGGACTAGCCCGGGGCCTGGACGCCCTGCTGCCCGAAATGGATACCATCGCCCCCGGCGCGGGCCAGGAGATCGCCATCGGCGATATCGACCCGAATCCCGATCAGCCCCGCCATACCTTCGCCGAGGAGGCGATCGCCCAGCTGGCCCAGTCCATCCGGGATCAGGGCGTGCTGCAGCCGATCCTGGTGACGCCCATGAAGGGCGGGCGCTACCGCATCGTGGCGGGCGAGCGCCGCTGGCGTGCCGCGCGGGAAGCCGGGCTGCATTCCGTGCCCTGCGTCGTGCGGGAACTGGATATCCCCACGCAGATGGAGATCGCGCTGATCGAGAACATCCAGCGCGAGGATCTCAATCCCATCGAAGTGGCCCAGGGCATCCAGAGCCTGATGAAGCAGTGCGGCTACACCCAGGAGACCGTGGCCCAGCGCCTGTCGAAGTCCCGCCCGGCGGTGGCGAACCTGCTGCGTCTGCTGACGCTGCCGGAGAACCTGATCGCCATGGTGCGCCAGGGGACCCTCAGCGCAGGCCATGCCCGCGTGCTGGCGGGCCTGGACTCTGCCGAGATGCAGCAGACCCTGGCGGACCGCACCGTTGCCGAGGGCTGGAGCGTGCGCCAGCTGGAGACGGCCGCTGCCCTGCTCAAGCAGGATTCGGCGAAGCTCCCCAAGCCGGAAAAGAAGCTCAAGGTTTTGCCGGTCGAGCTGACCGAGCTGGAGACCCTGTGCCGCGAGACCTTCGGTATGCGCGCCACCCTGAGCGGCACCGCCAAGAAGGGCAAGATCGTGCTGCAGTACTACTCCCAGGACGAGCTGGAGCGGCTCAATGAGCTGCTGCAGCAAATGAACGGGAATTGATGGTTCCCCGGCTTGACTTTATATTCGATGTTGATATGATCCGAGCAGTAGTGAACAGTGAAGTCGCGCACCTGCGGCCCGCTGGTGAATAGGTTTGCTTGCTCGACTGGCCCCACAAACTACATTATTCACTATTCATTATTCACTCTTCACTATTCACTGAATTCTCCCGCAAAAGGAGGGACTCTCCCATGTCCAAGCTCCCGCCTCTCCCTGAGCTGCCCCGCTGGGACGGCCCGCTGTCCCACCCCTTTTATTCCAAAGTCGTCAAGCGCGTGCTGGATTTCACCCTCGCGCTGGTGATGCTGATCCCCGCCAGCCTGGTGATGATCCCCCTGGCCATCTGGGTCAAGCTCGACAGCCCCGGCCCCGTGCTGTACAAGGCGGTGCGCGGCGGCTACAAGAACAAGCCCTTCTATATTATGAAGTTCCGCTCCATGGTGGTGGACGCCGACAAGACCGGCGGCTGCACCGCCAAGGACGATCCCCGTGTGACCAGATCCGGCCGCATCATGCGCCGCCTCAAGCTGGATGAGCTGCCCCAGCTGCTCAACATCATTAAGGGCGAGATGAGCTTCGTCGGCCCCCGCCCGGAGCTGCTGATGTATACCAACGCCTACACCGAGGAGCAGCAGTGCATCATGTGGGTGCGCCCCGGCATCACCGACCGCTCCTCCATCGTGTACATCTCTCAGGATGAGATCGTGGGTACGGAGAACCCGGTGGAGAACTACGAGAAGTATGTGCTGCCGGAGAAGAACCGTATGCGCGTGGAATACGCGAAGAGCCAGAGCTTCCTGCTGGACGCAGGGCTGTTCTTCGAGACCATCGGCGGCGTGTTCGGCAAGGCGAAGAAGATGGCGCAGGAAAAGGGGAATAAGGAATGACGTATACCGAAAAGACCCACGCCGCCTTTGCGGGCGCGCCCATCGATACCGCGGACGAGAAGACCCTGGCCTGGCTGATCCGCCGCCATGGCCTGGAGATGACCCACATTTCCCGCGGCAGCCACATCGGCGCGATTTTCTCCCTCGCGGAGATCATGGCAACGCTGTATACCGGGGTTCTGAACGTCAACCCCGCCGAACCGAAAATGCCCGGCCGCGACCGCCTCATCCTCTCCAAGGGTCATGCGGGCGCGGCGGTTTATGCCGCCCTGGCCGAGCGTGGTTTCTTCGATGTGGAGGAGCTCTCCACCCATTACGCCAACGGCTCCCGCCTCTCCGGCCATGTGAGCCACAAGGGCGTGCCGGGCGCGGAGTTCTCCACCGGCTCCCTGGGTCACGGCCTGGCAGTCGCTGCGGGCATGGCCCTTGGCGGCAAGAAGGACAAGGCCGACTGGCGCGTCTATTGCGTCATGGGCGACGGCGAGTGCGACGAAGGCTCCGTCTGGGAGGCGGCGCTCCAGGCGCACCAGTACAAGCTGGACAACCTGATCGCCGTGGTCGACCACAACCGGATGCAGTCCCTGGATTTCTGCGAGAACACCATCGCCCTGGAGCCCTTCACGGACAAGTGGGCGTCCTTCGGCTGGAACGTGATGCAGGTGGACGGCCACGACGTCGCTGCCCTGCGCGCTGCCTTTGAGCAGGCCAAGCAGAATCGCGGTACCGGCAAGCCCACCGTCATCATCGCCGAAACCACCAAGGGCAAAGGCGTGTCCTTCATGGAAAACGACATCCTCTGGCACTACCGCACGCCCCAGGGCGAGGAGTACGAGGCTGCCCTGAAAGAATTGGAGGCGCAAAGGCCATGAGAGACGCATTCACCCGTGCGCTGATGCGCGAAGCCGCCAAGGATCCCAAATTGACGCTGGTGACCGGCGACCTGGGCTTCGGCGTATTGAAGCCCTTCTGGGAGACCTATCCTGACCAGTTCGTCAACGCGGGCATCGCTGAGCAGGGCATGACCGGCCTCGCTGCCGGCCTGGCCATGACCGGCCGCACCGTGCTGACCTATTCCATCGGCAATTTCCCGACCCTGCGCTGCATTGAGCAGATCCGCAACGACTGCGCCTACCACTCCGCCAATGTGAAGGTGGTCTGCGTGGGCGGCGGCTTTGTCTATGGCAGCCTGGGCATGTCCCACCACGCCACGGAGGATATGGCGATCCTCCGCGCGCTGCCCGGCGTGACGGTCTTCACCCCCGGCGATCCCCACGAGGTGGAGGCCATCGTCCCGGTGATGCTCAACACCCCCGGCACCTGCTATCTGCGCCTGGGCCGCGGCGGCGAACCCACGCTGCATGACGGCCCCATCGAGGGCTACACCGCCCCCAAGGCCCTGACCCTGCGTCCGGGCAAGGACGTAGCGCTGCTCTCCGCCGGCGGCATCCTGACCCAGACGGTCGGGGCGGCCAAGCTCCTGGAGGAGCAGGGCGTGTCCGCCGAGGTGGTCAGCTTCCCGTGCCTCAAGCCCATTGATCAGGAAAAGCTGATCAAGCTGAGCCAGCGCTTCCAGCACATCGTCACGGTGGAGGAGCACTCCATCGTGGGCGGTTTCGGCAGCGCGGTGTGCGAGGTCATCGCGGAGACCGGCGCGAACTGCCGCGTCCACCGCATCGGCATGGAGGACGTGTACTCCACCATCGTCGGCACCCAGCAGTATCTGCGCGGCGAGTACCGCATGGACGACAAGGCCATCTGCGAGCGCGCGATGGCGTGGCTGAACGAGTGAGCCTCCTGACAGAGAGGAAACGATATATTATGGAAGAAAAGAAGCTGAACCTGGATGAGATCCATGCCGAGCTGATGGAGCAGATGCACGATATCGCGGCCATCTGCGAGCGCCATGGCATTGAGTATAACCTGATGTGCGGTACCCTCCTGGGTGCGGTGCGCCACAAGGGCTTCATTCCGTGGGACGACGACATCGACCTGCTGATGACCCGCGAGAATTTTGAGAAGTTTCGCGTGGTGTATCCCAAGGAATGCGACAGCCGCTTTGAACTGACCTACCTGGACACCTGGACGCCCCGCGTGATGAACCGCGACCCGGAAAAGGCGGCGGCCTTCACCGATTTCTTCATTCTGGATCCCGTGCCAGAGGCGGGCCTGAAGCGCAAAATGTGGTTCCTGAGCCTGCACATGCTCCAGGGCATGATGAAGAAGAATGTCGACTACTCCCGCTTCTCCTGGAAGAACAAGATCCTGCTCTTCGGCACGCACATCATGGGCCTGCCCTTCTCCACCGCCACCAAGGCGAAGTGGTATGAGAAGGCCAGCCGCAGCGTGAAGAACGGCGGCAATGACCTGTGCATGTCCAACGGCGCATTCGAGCTGATGATGCACATCTGGCATCCGGAGCAGTTCGCGGAGAAGGAGAAGGCACCCTTTGAGGATATGGAGTGCCTCATTCCGAAAAAGTGGGACGAGGTACTGACCATCCTCTTCGGCCCGGACTACATGACCCCGCCGCCGGAATCTGAGCGGGTGGCCAAGCACCTGGATATTTAATTCGTAATTCGGAATTCGTAATTCGGAATTGACTATGTGGGACGGGAACTGAGAATTTGTCAGTTCAGTAACTAAATTCCGCATTCCGAATTCCACATTCCGAATTCCCCGAAGGGATGTACTATGGACATGATATTCTGCCCCCTCTATTCCGGGTCGAGCGGCAACGCGCTGTTTGTGCAGTACGGCAGCACGCGGCTGCTGATCGACGCGGGCAAGTCGGGGAAAATGATCGATGAGGCGCTGGAGATGATCGGGGTGGATCCCCGCACGCTGGACGCGATCCTCATCACCCACGAGCATACGGATCACATCTGCGGCGCAGGCGTGATGATGCGCAAGTACAAGCTGCCAGTTTATGCCACCGAGGGCACCTGGGCGGCGATGGAGGATAAGCTGGGCCGCATCCCGGAGGGGTGCAGGCGCACCTTTGACGGCTTTTCCGACTTCTACCTCGGCGATATCGGCGTGGTGCCCTTTGCCATTCCCCACGATGCGGCGGAGCCGGTGGGATACCGGCTGTGGGGCGGCCATGTGAGCATCTCTACCGCGACGGATCTGGGTTATTTCCCGCGCAATATCCGCGATGCGGTGGCTGGCAGCTCCCTGGTGCTGCTGGAGAGCAACCATGACCCGGACATGCTGCGGATGAATTCTCATTATTCCTATAAGCTCAAGCAGCGCATCCTTTCCAACCACGGGCACCTGTCCAACGACGCCTGTGCGGATGCGCTTCTGCAGCTGGTGGACAGCGGCACCCAGCATGTGATCCTCGGCCATCTGAGCGGGGAGAACAACACCCCCTCCCTGGCGCGGCAGGTCAGCGAGAGCCGCATGGTGCGCGAGGGCATCCGCCTGGGCATCGACCTGAGCCTGGATGTGGCCCTGCGTGACCGGGTAGGCAGCGTCTACACGCTGGAGGCGGACGTATGAGCAGGGCGGCGCTGCTGGTGCTGCTGGCGCTTGTGCTGATCCGGCTTCCGCTGGCATATCTGCTGACGATCCTGCTGCCGGACGCGGCGGTTTCCCCTGTGGTGCATTATGTGACGACGATCGGGCAGTCCCTGCTGCTGTTTGCACTGCCGGGCTGGCTGATCGGGCGGCGTCCGGCGCGCTTGCCCCTGCGGCGGGGCAACATCTGTCTGTGGGTGCTCGCTGCGCTGTGCCTGGGCGTTGCGGCCGCTGTGGCTCTGAAGCCGCTGAACCGCTGGTGGGCGGAGTTGCTGGCTCTTCAGGACAGCCCCATTCCGGCGGCGTCCGGCGGGCTGGAAAAGCTGCTGCAGCTGCTGGCATACGCGGTCGTGCCCGCCGTGGCGGAGGAGATGTTCTTCCGCGGCGCGCTGCTGAGGAGTCTGCGGCAGGAGCGCGGCAGCATGGCGGCGCTGCTGATCACCACCCTTGCCTTTGCCCTGATGCACGGCAGCATGGCCGGTTTGCCGGGGCATCTGGCGCTGAGCCTGCTGCTGACGCTGCTGATGCTGTGCACGGATCGGCTGATCGTGCCGGCAGCGGCGCATCTGATGTACAATGTGGCGGTGCTGTCCGGCCTGCAGGCAGGCGAGACCGCGGCATGGCTGTGCGGCGCGGCATTGGCGCTTGGCTGCCTGGGAATGGCTGCTGCCGCCCGATGGGAGAAGCGGGGGAAAATGCCCCTGCATGCGGGGCTGCTGACCGGGCTGATCCTGGCCATAATGGCGGCGGCTTACCTGATTTGATGAAGCTGTTTCTACTATATTATATGTAAACGTTTACAGGAGGTGTGAGGATGATCCTGCTTTCGCTGCAGGGCGTGCAGAAGAGCTTCGGCGCCAATGTGGTGCTGAAGAATGCATCGCTCGTGCTGCAGGATGGGCAGCGCATGGGTCTGGTGGGCGTGAACGGCTGCGGCAAGTCCACGCTGATGAAGATCATCGCCGGGGTCGAAACCTCCGATGGCGGCACGATCACCATGCAGAAGGGCCTGCGCCTTGGCTACCTTGCCCAGCAGGGCGAGGTGGGGGAGGGCCGCACGGTGCTGGAGGAGCTGGAAAGCGTCTTCGAGCCGGTGGTGAGGATGGAGCAGCAGCTGCGCGAGCTGGAGGAGCAGATGGCCCAGTGTGCGGACGACATGACCCGCCTGAGCCGCCTGGGTAATCAGTACGACCAGCTGACCCACGAGTTTGAACGCCGCAACGGCTACGGCTGGCGCTCCACGGTGCAGGGCGTGCTGGCGGGCCTGGGCTTCCGCAAGGAGCAGCAGGGCCAGCTGGCGAGCCTCCTTTCCGGCGGCGAGCGCACCCGCCTGTGCCTGGGTCGGATGCTGCTGACCGAGCCCGACCTGCTGCTGCTGGACGAGCCGACCAACCATCTCGACCTGAAGTCCATCGCCTGGCTGGAGGAATACCTGCGCACCTACAAGGGCGTGGTGCTGCTCATCAGCCATGACCGTTACTTCATGGATCATGTCTGCGACCGGATGTGCGAGCTGCTGCTGGGCGTGACCGAGTGCTACGACGGCAATTATACCTCTTATATGGCCCAGCGCACGGAGCGGTTCGAGATCCGCATGAAGGCGTATGAGCTCCAGCAGAAGGAGATCGCCCGGCAGGAGGCCATCATCGCCCGCTACCGCCAGTTCAATCGGGAGAAATCCATTAAGCTGGCCGAAAGCCGGGAGAAGCGGCTGGAGAAGATCGAGCGGCTGGAGCGCCCCCAGGACGAGAGTGCCATCCGCTTCCGCTTCGACGTCCGCCGCCGTACTGGCGACGACGTGCTGATGATCGACGAGCTGTCCAAGGGCTACGACGGCCGGACGCTCTTTGAGCATGTGAAGATGCACGTCCGCGCCGGCGACCGCATTGCGCTCATCGGCGACAACGGCGTGGGCAAGTCCACGATGATCAAGTGCATCACCGGCGAGGTGACGCCTGACCAGGGCACGATCCGCTTCGGCGCGGGCGTGGATATCGGTTACTACGACCAGCATCAGGCCCATCTGCACGAGAACAAGACTGTGCTGGACGAGGTCTGGGATGACTTCCACCGCCTGGACCAGACGGAGGTGCGCGGCGCGCTGGGCCTCTTCCTCTTCACGGGGGACGAGGTGCTCATGCCCATCAGCACCCTTTCCGGTGGCGAGAAGGGTCGCGTGGCCCTCACCAAGCTCATGCTGCGCAAGGATAATGTCCTGCTGCTGGACGAGCCCACCAACCATCTGGACATGGACTCCCGCGAAGTGCTGGAGGATGCGCTGGAGAATTTCCCTGGCACGATCCTCGCTATCAGCCATGACCGCTACTTCATCAACCGCTTCGCTACCAAGGTCTGTGTGCTGGAGCAGGATGGCCTGAAGGAGTACCTGGGCAACTACGATGACTACTTTGAGAAGATCAACCGCCAGCAGGAGCCGGACGGAGAGACGGCCGGCATGACCCGCACGGCCATCGAGAAGGAACGGCGCAAGTCCCGTGAGGAGGAACGGCGCATCAAGGAGCGGAAGCTGGCCCTTCAGAATGCGGAGAAGGCCATCGCGGCTGCCGAGGATGAGGCGGCGGCGCTGGAAATGCAGCTGGCGGACCCTGCGACCTACCAGGATGCGGACAAGGCGGCAGCGCTGGCGAAGGCATATCAGGCCAAGAAGGACGAGATCGACCGCCTGTATGCCGAATGGGAAGCCATGGAGGCGGAAGAAATCTGAGTATATAAGGGAAAAACTCCCGAAGGGGAGTAATACACGGAGCCGGATGTGTCTATCGGATACATCCGGCTCCGTTTTGTCCATACAGAGGTGAATAACACATAGACACGCACATTGGCGTGTATACAAATATGACGGAAAATGCAGTAATGTCAATGGTTTGCGGAAAACAAAATGCAAAACGGAAAATCGAGGGTCATGTTGGGCGCGCTTTTAGATTGACAATGGACACACCCGCTGCCGTGTTTAAGTGAAAAACTGGCAAAGCCGCGAAAACAGCGCAAATGGCGATGAAATAGTGAAAAAAACCTGCAAAAAATTTTGAAAAACCTTCGAAATACCCCTTGATTTTTTTATGCATATCCCTTATAATATGACTGTTGTCTGTTTAGGGATGAAGTGGTAAGTTGCCGCCAGGCCAGGCGGGTAATTATCATGGACCAGCCCGTCAATCGGGCGACGGACTCGAGGCGCGGCGGCGCTTGCACCTGCAGTGAGGACCGCGACGGCGCCAACGAGACGAAATAGGAGGTAAATCAATGGCCATCCAGAAAATCCGCATCAAGCTCAAGAGCTATGAGCACACCCTGATCGACCAGTCCGCTGAGCGGATCGTCGAGGCTGCCAAGCGCACTGGCGCCCGCGTGTCGGGCCCGATCCCGCTCCCCACGGAGAAGGAAATCGTGACCATCCTGCGCGCTACCCACAAGTACAAGGACAGCCGTGAGCAGTTCGAGCGTCGCACCCACAAGCGACTGATCGACATCATCAACGCTAGCCCCAAGACCGTGGACGCCATGTCGAAGCTCGAACTTCCTGCTGGTGTCGAAATCGAAATGAAGCTGTAAGGCAGGAGGAACGAAACAATGAAGAAAGCGATC
>JAFQEB010000088.1 GCA_017399225.1 Clostridia bacterium
GCCGACGACCACCAGTTCATCCAGACGGTGGCCAAGAAGCACGGCATCTACTGCTCCAAGCCCGGCAACGGCATCTGCCATCAGGTGCAGCTGGAGCGCATCGGCGTGCCGGGTTACACCCTGCTGGGCTCCGACTCCCACACCCCCACCGGCGGCGGCATCGGTATGCTGGCTATCGGCGCGGGCGGTCTGGACGTGGCGGTCGCCATGGGCGGCGGCGCGTACTACCTCTCTTGCCCCAAGGTCGTAGGCATCAAGCTGACCGGCAAGCTCCCCTACGGCGTGGCCGCCAAGGACATCATCCTGGAGGTCCTCCGCCGCCTGACCGTCAAGGGCGGCGTGGGCAAGGTGATGGAGTACATCGGCGACGGCGTGGCCACCCTGACCGTCCCCGAGCGCGCGACCATCACCAACATGGGCGCGGAGCTGGGCGCGACCACCTCCATCTTCCCCTCTGACGACGTGACCCGTGCCTTCCTCAAGGCCCAGGGCCGTGAGCAGGACTGGACGGAGCTCAAGCCCGACGCGGACGCCACCTATGACGAGATCGTCGAGATCGACCTGAATACCCTGCAGACCCTGGTGGCCAAGCCCCACATGCCCGACATCGTCGAGACCGTCGAGGAATGCGGCCCCATCAAGGTCGACCAGGTGTTCATCGGCTCCTGCACCAACTCCTCCTACACCGATATGATGCGCGTGGCCCGCATCCTGAAGGGCAAGTCCGTGCATCCGGACGTGAGCCTGGTCATCGGCCCCGGCTCCAAACAGGTGCTGACGATGCTGGCCCGCAACGGCGCCCTGGCGGACATGATCGCAGCCGGTGCCCGTATCCTGGAATCCGCGTGCGGCCCCTGCATCGGCATGGGGCAGGCCCCCAAGTCCAACGCGATCTCCGTGCGTACCAACAACCGCAACTTCTTCGGCCGCTCCGGCACCAAGAGCGCGGGTATCTACCTCGTCTCCTGTGAGACGGCTGCTGTCACCGCCCTGACCGGCGTGCTGACCGACCCCCGGTGCCTCGACATTGACCTGGAGATTCCGCTGCCCGAGCAGTTTGACGTCAACGACAACCTGATCATCCCGCCCGTGGAACCCGGCTTGGAGGACACGGTGGAGGTCGTCCGCGGCCCCAACATCAAGCCCTTCCCGATGGGCAAGGCCCTCCCGGCGGACGTGGAAGGCAAGGTGCTCCTGAAGATGGAGGACAACATCACCACCGACCACATCGCCCCCTCGGACGCCAAGCTCCTGCCCTTCCGCTCCAACGTGCCGTACCTGAGCGACTTCTGCCTCACCCCCGTGGACAAGGATTTCCCGGCCCGCGCCAAAAAGGAGGGCGGCGGCATCCTGGTGGCCGGCAGCAACTACGGCCAGGGCTCCAGCCGTGAGCACGCGGCCCTGGTGCCCCTGTACCTGGGCATCCGCGCGGTCATCGCGAAGAGCTTCGCCCGCATCCACCAGGCGAACCTGATCAACAACGGCATCCTGCCCATGACCTTCGCCAACGAGGAGGACTACGACCGCATCGACATGGCGGATGAGCTGACCCTGCCCGGCGTGCGCGCGCTGGTGGAGAGCGGCAGCGAGGAATTCGTCCTCCACAACGCCACCAAGAACGAGGACTACAAGGTGCTGCTCCCCCTGACTGAGCGCCAGAAGGGCTGCATCCTGTGCGGTGGATTGCTGAATTATACCCGCGAGAGCAGCAAGTAATAGAATATAGATAGCGCCTCCCTTGATGGGCTGAAGCCCCGGGGAGGCGCTATGCTGTTACCATCCATTGGCATCGTTGTAGAAATTAATCAGGGCAGTGAGGTTGGAACGCTCAATCTCATAGTGGTAATGGTATGGTGTATTCATAGATGGAACATACCAAGAACCGTTTTCCGTAGAGAAAAGCAGAAGATTGCGTGAGTTGGGATAAAATACTGCAAGACAAGAAGAGTTTTGGCCTTCAAAGCTGACGATGAGGTGATCGGAGGTTTCATCTATCAATGCAACGTATACATTGCCGGAATAAATCGCATCCTTCAAGTGCGATGAGCGAATGTTCTGGCCGGCTCCGTATTTTTCCTGATAGAGAAGTTCGCCGTATATATGGGCAACTACTTCCGTGCGAAGGTCGCTGGCCTGAGGACTGTTTCCTATCCATGCGGACACAGGCTCCCATGACCATGCGGTGCTGGTCAGGCTTTTCAAGCGTGGGTACTGAATCATGAAACGGGCTGATGACATTTGTGTATGAATTGCTTTCGCAGTGTTGAGATCAATTCCAATCTTAGACAAAACGCCCAGACAATCTACTTCGAAGTAGGTTTTGTGTGAGGTGCGCATCAAATCGTCGGATATAGTTCTGGAGAAGTTACCGCCGATGGTAGTCAAGAAATATGTTTGCTTAAGAGGATAGTATGCGACGTATATTTCAATTGTTGGATGAAAAAATGTAATATCAATACGATTGCTTTCATTATCGTTTTGCGCAACATATACTGTGCCGGAAGTTAGTGCTTCTAACAAGAGATAACTCATAAAGGTGCTGCTGTAGCACGCGCAGAGCTCATTGAAGAAACCAAAGACCAGTTTTTCACGTGAATCGTTGCTTGCCAACCATTCTGCGGTGGTTAACGAAGGGAATACAGAAGAAAACCAAATGGGACGAGTTTTGGAAATCCAGTATTCTGACCAGCAAAAGTCGCCTGTATCTTCGGCAGTTGCAATTATGGGATTTGCAGATGTTGTCAGCATGACGAACATAAGCAACCATGCGACAATCTTCTTAACCATAAAAAACCCCTCCTTACTAATAGCTGCATTATACTACGCAGAAAACGTAGAGTCAACAAAGCATTATGCAAGACCGAGGGTGGGTGGAGACAGCAATACGCCCCGCATGTTTCCGTCATGCGGGGCATATCCATTCATCAGGTTACGCGGGCTGGATGGGCAGCCAGAGCTCCGCTTTGCTGGACGGGGGATCCTCACGGTTCAGCGGGTAGTAGAACTCCAGGTTGCAGTTGTGGCTCAGGCGGTACTCGCGGCAGGTGGGTAGCCAGTCGCGCCACATCTTCGTGTTGACGTCCTGAAGCGTGGCCAGCGTGCAGGGAAACACCGCCCATGTGCCGCCGGGGATATCACGGGTAACGCAGCCCTCCGGGATGGCTTCCCCTGGCTGCCAGCGGTCGGCGATGAGGTAGTCAAACTCCCGGCCGTCCGCGTCGATGCACACGCCGAACTCGCCGCACAAGGGCATTCCCTTCTGCATCATTTCACCCCACCATGCGGGGATCTGCTGATAGCTGGTGTCGTTGTGGAAATGGCGCTGGAAGCCCACGACGCTGAAGGCTTCCTTCTCCACGATCTGATAGTCCATGACGATTCCTCCTTCCATCTGGTCGCAAATACTCATCGGCGCGAGGGAGCGCAGCGTTACGCCCGGCTGAGTCGCCTGAGAGGGCAGCACGCCATGAAAGCGCCGGAAGGCCCGGGCGAAGGCGTCGGGAGAGTCGTAGCCGTACTTGACGGCGGCGTCGATGACCTTCATGCCGCGGGTCATATCCTGCGCGGCAAGGGTCAGTCGGCGGAAGCGGACGTACTCGCCCAGCGGCATACCGCACAAGGCTGAGAAGATCCGCTGGAAGTGGAAGGCGCTGACATACGCGCGCGCTGCGACGTCGTGTACGTCCACTTCGTCAGTCAAGTGCTCCTCAATGTAGTTCAGGGCTGATTGCAGTCCCTCCAGCCATGCCTGCATGATTGCGTCCTCCTTCGTGGATGATGGCTACAGTATAACACGCCCTGTGTCAGCCTGCCCGACTTTTTCTGCGCAGCTGTGTCCGGATGCTTTTCTCGGCGCAAGAAGCCAGAGCCAGGCTCGCAAAAAATGCGCAATATACGGCATAGTTTGCATTGACGAAATGCAAGAAAGGTTGTATACTTATCTCAGATAATGTCCCAGTATGGACATTTTGAATGAGGAGGTAATTTGATATGCAGAACATTCCTGTTGTCAAGCTCGGCCTCGTGGCCGTGTCCCGCGACTGCTTCCCGATCACCCTGAGCGAGAAGCGCCGTGCCGCCATCGCTGCCCAGTGCGGCCAGAAGGATCTCGAGATCGTCGAGATCAAGACCACCGTTGAGAACGAGAAGGACATGCTCAAGGCCGTTGAAGAGCTCAAGGCCAATGAGTGCAACGCCTGCGTGGTGTTCCTGGGCAACTTCGGCCCCGAGACCCCCGAGACCCTGATCGCCAAGTACTTCGACGGCCCCTGCATGTTCGTTGCGGCTGCCGAGGGTGACGGCGACATGATCAACGGCCGCGGCGACGCCTACTGCGGTATGCTGAACTGCTCCTACAACCTGGGTATGCGCCACCTGAAGGGCTACATCCCCGAGTACCCCGTGGGCACCGCTGAAGAGCTGGCTGACAAGATCGCCGAGTTCATCCCGATCGCCCGCGCCATCATCGGCGTGAAGAACCTGAAGGTCATCACCTTCGGCCCCCGTCCCCAGGACTTCTTCGCCTGCAACGCCCCCATCAAGGGCCTGTACGAGCTGGGCATCGAGATCGAGGAGAACTCCGAGCTGGATCTGCTGGTCTCCTACAAGGAGCACAAGAACGATCCCCGCATCCCCGCCATCTGCGCCGACATGGCCGCCGAAATGGGCGAGGGCAAGTACTACCCCGACCTGTGCGAGCGCATGGCTCAGTTTGAGCTGACCCTGCTGGATTGGGCTGAGAACCACAAGGGCGCCCGTAAGTACGTTGTCTTTGCTGACAAGTGCTGGCCCGCCTTCCCCTCCCAGTTCGGCTTCGAGCCCTGCTACGTCAACTCCCGTCTGGCCTCCCGCGGCATCCCGGTGGCCTGCGAGGTCGACATCTACGGTGCTGTGTCCGAGTACATCGGCGCTTGCATCACCGGCGACGCCGTGACCCTGCTGGACATCAACAACTCCGTGCCCGGCTACATCTACGACAAGGACATCGCCGGCAAGTTCGATTACCGCCTGACCGAGACCTTCATGGGCTTCCACTGCGGCAACACCCCCTCCTGCAAGATGTGTGCTGACCGCGCGGTCAAGTACCAGCTGATCCAGCACCGCGTGCTTGAGCCCGAAGGCTCCGAGCCCGACATCTCCCGCGGCACCCTGGAAGGCGACATCGCGCCCAGCGACATCACCTTCTACCGCCTGCAGTGCGACTCTGACGGCAACCTCCGCTCCTACATCGCGCAGGGCGAGGTTCTGCCCGTTGCGACCCAGTCCTTCGGCGGCATCGGCATCTTCGCCATCAAGGAGATGGACCGCTTCTACCGTCATGTGCTGGTGCAGAAGCGCTACCCCCACCACGGAGCGGTTGCGTTCGGTCACTGCGCGAAGGCTCTGTTCGAGGTCTTCAAGTACTTGGGCGTGCAGGACATCGCTTACAACCAGCCCAAGAACCTGCCCTACCCCACCGAGAATCCCTGGGCGTAATTTCGCCTGACAGCATCGGGGAGATGACTTGCGTCATCTCCCCGAGTTTTTTTGCCTTGCATCCCCTGGAGAAATCAGCTATAATGTATACAGGAGGGATGTGCGATGCCAACGATCTGCATGTTTCGTGGAATCAAGATCTACATCAACTGGAGCGAACACAGGCCGCCCCATTTCCATGCGACCTACGGTGGAGAAGAGGTTTCTGTGCTGATCAATGAGCTGGAGGTGTACGATGGAGATCTGCCCCACAAGCAGCTCAAGATGCTGCTTGGGTGGGCCGCACTCCATCAGGATGAACTGCTCGAAAACTGGGAGCTTGCTGAAAAGCGTCAGGAGCTTTTCCCTATTGATCCCCTGAAGTGAGGTGCTTTTATGGGAAGAAGTGTTGAATACTATCTTTCCAAGGGTTTTGACCGTCCGATGGCAGAGTATTTTGCTGCCGGACGCAGGCGGATCACCGCTGTCAAGGCCAATCCAAACGATACGCTGACCCTGGACTTCGATAACGGAGAACGCCGGATTTACGATTGCAGGCACCTGTTCCATGAAGGCTCCGTTTTTATGAAGCTGAAGGAGGCAGGCCGTTTCCCGTACGTCTATCTGGATGAGACGCACGCTGTTTCATGGGATATTGATCCGCAGGTGGACAGTAATGTGGTCTGGAGCAACAAGCTCGACCTTTGTCCTGACACCTGCTATGTGGACAGCGTTCCGCTTGTCTGATATGAGGCTCAGGACTCTCCCCAAATGGTGAAAACGCGCTGCAAGGCGAATAAACAGGTTGAAGATTCCCGCGTGATGCTATCACAGTCAGAGGGCCTGCTGAGCAACGCGTTATTATGTAGAGGAAGGTTTACCCCTCCTCGTCATGAGTCGCGGGAAATACAGTAAATTCAAGCAGTTATGGCTTGAAGGGAAACCTTCAAGTACATAGCTGCTTTTTCTATTGCAGCAGAAAGCGAGGATACCCTATGAAACTGACCTATCGCCGCTGCGGAGACTACTACCTGCCCAACATCGGCATTCCTGCCGAGGACATGCGCCCGCTTGGCAAGTACGGCAGAATGCGCATGCGATATCTACGCAAGCATCGTTCTCTCTTGTTCAATCAGCTCCTGCTGTCCGGCAAGCTCATGAAACACCTGTACAGCATTGACGATGCCTGCCAGGAACGTTTCGATCTGCTGATCCCGCAGATGAAAGCAGCTGAGGGTGTCACCGAAGAGCTGAAAGCAGCCGACCAGATGGAGTGGATGCGCCGCATGAACAGTATCCATCATCGTATCGAAGAAATGCTGCTGGATGAGCTGATCTATGACTGACATAACTCAATGGTTTGGAGGTACACATGAAGAAACTGCTCAAGCTGCCCCTTCGTATAGCTGCTCTGCCCATCATTGCGCTGCTGCTGATGTTTCAGTTAATTTCATCCATAATTGTTGGATTAACCTCCGTAGCAACCAATCTGCTCGCAATGGTGTTCTTCCTCGGTTCCGTTGCAGGCTGGATTGCCAACGCTCCCAGCGGCCTGATCTTCCAGATAGTTGGCCTTGGGATCTTCTTCGCCTTTGCGCCGCACATCGCCGGATGGCTGCTGGAGAAGGTAACAGACCTCACGCTTGGTCTTCTGGATTTTCTGTTAGCCTGATCATCAAGTTTTCTTGCTCGCCTTTTTCCGGCACTCGGCAGAACAGAAACGCGAATCTGCCCGCGGAGCATAAAACGCCATGCGGCAATGCTCGCACAAGCTCATGGGATTCTTCGCGTCGGTCAATTTGACAGAGAACATGAACTTCACTGTCAGCATCAGCGAATGGAAATCCCACACGATGACCGGGTGCTCCCGCAGCGCCAGGTGATAGGTAGGCGCATTGCCCTCAAAACATGCAAGGCTCTTGCGGTACAAGTTCAGCCCATTCTCGTCCAGGATGTCCCGGTCTTCGTAATACAGGTATGTTGACATAAAGGTGAACGCCCAGTCGAGGAACACTTCCTTTAGCCACTCATAGGGTTCGCCGTAGCTGCGCATGAAGGAGATTGCCTTGGCGCGCGGATCATCACTAAAGGTTAGAGA
>JAFQEB010000089.1 GCA_017399225.1 Clostridia bacterium
ATGATGTAGATGCCGTTGCGCTCGGTGAAGATGTAGGGGGCCATCTTGGGGTTCCAGCGGCGGGTCTGGTGGCCGAAGTGGACGCCAGCCTCCAGCAGCTGCTTCATGGAAATGACTGCCATTGGGGTATTCCTCCTTGTTTTTTCACTGCCCTTTCCGGGTTCAGTGGGACCTCCCCGTCCGCATTTGTGGTGCTCCACCGTATTCACGGCACAAGGAACCACTGCGCACGGGTGCGTAGTCGGCTGATATTATAGCACATCGCGTGCGCCATTGCAAGCCCTTTTTGATAGGAATTTCAAGGGGTTGAGGACTTTTTTCGCGCACGTTTGGGGATGCCCGTTCCTGTTGCTACTACCTGTAGGGGCGGCTATCAGCCGCCCGCCCTGCGGCACACCTACGGCACAGGGCCTCATCCACCACCGCTCACGCGGCGGTCCCCCTTCCCCCAAGGGGGAAGGTTTTACGAGTGGGGCAGGCTGTAGGGGCGACCATTGGTCGCCCGCCCTGCGGCAAGTCCGGATCGCCGCACAGGGAGGCGCGTCTGCGGACGCGCAGAGACCCTCTCAGTCACCTTCGGTGACAGCTCTCCCGAAGGAAGAGCCTTTTGGGGCTGCCCCTGCCGCGGCTTCAATACACCTGTGTGCCATCCGCATGCCAGATGGAGAGCACACCGTCCTCCAACAGGAACAGACTGTCACCGCTCCACACAACAGTGATGGCCGACGGGTCGTACAGCCGTCCAGAGATCAGGACGCCCTGCTTGTTGACGAACCCCCACAGGCTGCCCTTTTCAGCCCGCATGATCTCGCCCAGCATGAAGGGCTGGCCGGTAAATTCAAAATTATCCCATTCGCAGTCGGCAATCAGATTGCCTTCCCGATCAATCAGGCCGTACAGGCCTTCAGCGGAGCGCACCACCGCCACGCCGTCGATCATTTCAGAACCTCCCGCCCATTCCCAGTCAAAGAGGCGGTTGCCCTGCGTGTCGATCCAGAAGCGCTCGTCGCCCTGACGAACCAGCGTCATGTCATCGGAGAAATCCCATGCGCCGTCATACACCAGCGGGATGGCACTCTCGCCCTGCTCGTTGACGAAGCCAACTTTGCCGTCCTTTTTCACCTTGGACAGGCCGCAACAGAAGCGACCCACCTCGTCCCAAATGTCCTCTGTGAGGAAATCCCCCTCCCGATCTGCGAAGCGGTAATGAACAGGTTCCGTCATGCTGCTGACCCACCTGCCGGAAGAACTGTCCGCAGCATAACCAATATAGACCATTTTATATCCATCCGGTACTACCAGCGCCGTAGCAGCAGGGCGCTCCAGCTGAACCTCCCGCGCCTCCCCGTTTTCAATGACATAGTAGCGCCTGTCCACTGGTTCCAACCCACGGAAGACATAGCTTTCCTCGCCAACCAATTCCTCACCGATCACCCCGGGTTCAAGCGGCATGACAAGCGTACCGTCCGCATCCATAAGGCCCCACAAGTTATCCCGGCCAACATTGAAATAGCCCTGTATTTCCCAATCTATGGCATCCCACTCCACACGGAGCAGCACATTGCCCTGCAGGTCGAGCCAGCCCCATTTCTCGTCCCGGCAAACAGCCACCTTCGTTTGGGTAATCAGGCCGATTTCGTCCCATTCGCAGGGGATGACCAGCACGCCGGTGCTGTCCACCACGCCCCATAGACCGTCCCGCTGCACACAGACCCAGCCGGGCTCGCCGCCGTATTCCATTGCATCATAGCGGTTGTCCTTCTCCTCCGCCCAGGCGCAGGGCAGGCACATCATCAGCGCCAGCAAACAAACCAATATCTTTCTCATCATATTCCCTCCTCACATCACACAAAAAAGGAGCGACCTGCCCTCAGTATAGCACAGGCCGCTCCCGGTGTCATGGGATATGGGGGGATTGTTACAAGTGTAAATCGGGTTGTTACAAGCGTCCCGCGCAAGGGCGCTATGCCTCCGGCAGGAAGAACCGCCGCCCGGACAGTTCCTCCGCCCGCACATGCAGGGCGACGCCCTCGCCCTTCTCCCAGGCGTCCAGGGCTGCCTCGCCCTCCAGCAGCACCACGTCCACCCAGGCGCAGGAGGGTTCCTCAAACTCCAGGCAGACCCGGCCTGTGTGGCGCAGGCAGTCCAGCTTGCGGCCCGAATCCGGCATACACAGGCGGATCAGCGGGGTCAGGCCATCGGCGTCCAGCCGGAAGGCCATCGGCACAAGGTAGGGCCGCTCCCCGTCGCAGAAGGCTGCGCGTGTCACATGGGCGGCACGCAGCACCCCGAGGCACTCCGCCGGGGTCAGCTCCTGATAGGTCAGCATGGGCATGACGCATCACCTCTGGAGCAGCCTATGCCCGTCAGGCGCCTCCCGTGCCTTACTCGCCGCGCAGCTTCGCCAGGGCCGCAGGCACCAGCTCCGCCTCGTCAGGGTCGATGGGCGGATACTGGGGATCCATCTCCGTCAGCGCCGCCAGCAGGATCTCGCTCATCAGATACCGCGCAAACCATTTGTCATCCGCCGGAACGACGTACCAGGGGCACTCCGGGGTGGCGGTGGCGTTGATGGCGTCCTCAAAGGCAGCGTCGTAGGCGTCCCACAGCTCCCGTTCCTCCAGGTCGCCCAGGGAGAGCTTCCAGTGCTTCTCCGGCAGCACCATGCGGTCGATGAAGCGGGCCTTCTGCTCCTCCTTGCCCACGTTCAGGAACACCTTCACCATCCGGCAGCCGTTCTCATACAGATACTGCTCCCAGTTGGTCAGCTGCACATAGCGCTTCTGATAGAACGCCGGGTCAGCGGTGATGCGCTCCGGCATGGCGTAGCCCTTTTCCATCTGATGCACGCGGGTAACCAGCACGTCCTCATAGTGGCTGCGGTTGAATACGCCGATCTTGCCCCGCGGGGGCAGGGCGCGGTTGATACGCCAGAGGTAATCGTGACTGAGCTCCTCCTTGGAGGGACTCTTGAAGGAATGCACCTCCAGCGCCGCAGGGTTCAGGAGGCCGAACACCTTCTTGACCAGGCTGTCCTTGCCGGCGGCGTCCCGGGCCTGGATGGCGATGACCAGCGCCTCCCGCCCCTGGGCGTAGAGCTTTTCCTGCAGCAGGAACACCTGCTCCATGTTCTTTTCCGTCTGCTTGACCAGCGCCTTTTTCTGCGCCTTGCTGTCGCCCGCGCCGGTGGCGAGCTCCTTCACTGCCAGCGTGCGGCTGCCGTCGTAGCGGTATTGCTCAAGAGTCATAGGGGACTCCTCCTTTAACGTTGGTTTTCTCTCATTATACCGGATTCGGCAGCGCCGTGCAAGGGGCACAAAAGGGACGGTTCCGGGAGGAATGTCCACATGCAATCAGAGGGGCTGGAAGACTCCGTCACCTCCCGAAGGTTTTTGACACACTGCAGCCCCCATCCATGCCGGATGGGGGCCGTGGTGTTGCTGATTATTTCTGCAGATCGCGGTAGCGGTAGTAGGTCACATTCTTGGTGCCGGTCTGCACCTTGGATGTCGTCTCATTAAACCACGAACCGGGATTTGCGGACGATGCATAGCGCTGGTGTCCGCCTGTCGAGCCGTTCTTGCTGAACGGAGACATGGCGGATGCATATTCCCAGCGGCCGTTGCCCGCGTAAAAGGAGGGGTCGGTGTACTTTGTGTAAGACCAGCTGGTCCCGCCGTTTACGTTGGTATAGGTCCAACGGCTGTATGTGTACTTGGTGCCGTAAACGGCTTCTGCTTCCACCTTGGTTTCGACCTGACGGGTGCTGCTGGCGGAAACCGCGGTCGTGCTCCAGCCACTCCAGGCGCCCCAGACCGGTGCAGGCGTAGGTGTTGCGGTGGGCTTGGGCGTGGGCGTTGCGGTAGGCTTGGGCGTCGCGGTAGGCTTCGGCGTAGGCGTTGCGGTGGGCTTGGGGGTAGGCGTTGCGGTAGGCCTGGGGGTTGGCGTTGCGACTTCCGCGTAGACGGTGAAGCGGTCGCTCGCCTTCAGCACCTGACCGTTGCTCAGGGCTTCCACGTAATAGCCGTTGAAGATGCCCTTGACAAAGTCGTAATCCTGATAGCTGGTTTTGGTGATGGACACGATCTGCTTGTACTGGCCATCCACGCCGCGGGCACGGTATACGCGGTATTCACTTGCACCCGGCACGGAGTCCCAGGAGAGGGAAACGTTGCTCTTGTTGTAGTAGCTCTTCACCGTCAGGGAACCGCCGCTTGCGGTGGACTGACTGGGGACGGGCGTGACTACCTGAACGGGAGGGATGTCGGTTACTTCGGGCACGACAGGGTTCGTGCAGAGCGGAACGGGGGTTGCGGCCTCCGCCTGCTGCAGCTTCTTGTAGGCAACTTTGTACAGCGCCTGACCCTTTTCATGACCGCTGTCGATCAGCCGCTGGGCGTTCTCTACGGCCTTGGCGTAGTCGCCGTCGGCGATCTGCTGCTGTACCAGGTCGACCAGCGTATCCAGGTCAATGCGGTTGCTGGTGTAGCGCTCCTTGGCGTCGAAGAAACGCAGGCACTGCTTGTACAGCTCGCCCGCAGAAGATTCGTTGTGAGCGGCCTCCTGCCGGCGGGCCTCCAGATAGATGGCCAGAACATCGGTGCCCAGGATGTTAAAGTAAGCCTTACGGAACTCTTCGCTGACCAGATGCGCCTCGAATTCCTCGTTGGAAATCTGCAGCACAAGCAGCCAGTCCATCGCATCGGCGAAGTTGTTCTCCTCCAGCAGGGCAAGCACCTGGGTATACAGGCTGAACTCGAAGCTGTAGGCCCAGTTGACCTGATCAAAGGCCAGGGAAAGAAGCCCGATATCGACAGGCGTTTCAGGGTCATTGTTCAGGTACATGTTCAGCAGGCTGACGTACTCATCATACGCCTCCTGAATGGTCATGGTTTCCAGGAGTTCGACGTAGGGGTTGGGCTCCTGCTCGGCTGCGGCAGCCCCGCCCAGGCACGGCAGCAGCATCAGCAGGGAGAGTGTCAGGGCGACTAAACGTTTGAGCGTGGACATGGTGGATGCCCTCCTTTGCATATTCGTTAGGATAGTCCAGATGGCAGAGTAGAATACAGCAGCTGATTTCCGATAGCAGCGATTGCAAGCTATATGATGAGAAAAAGTGATGTATGCAGCGGGATTGCTGTTATTGTTGAATTACTTTTCAATTTTGTATCTATAAAGCTTGCGTGTTTCCACTTCTGTGTCACCATCGGCTTTGATTGACTGGTCTCGCCATGCAGACCAATTTCCCAAAACTGTTCGCGTTTCTACCTTTCTTGAATTTGTTGCGACTATCAGGGAACTGCCCCAGCTGCTCCAGGGGCCCCAACATAGATATCTGCGATAAAGAGTAAGCGGACAAGTGCTGTATTGAGTTTTTGAACCAATCTCTTTTCCGTTTGAATCGAAAATGGGAACTTCGCGTGTATCTACCAGAAGAGTTGACGAAGCGGTAGCAGGGGTATCGCTCCAGTCAGACCAAAGACCTTCTTGCCATTCCTCGCTGAGAAGGACGCCGTCACCAGTATATACCTCGTTATATGTTTGATGGATATACTGCTCCGAGTAGCGATATTGAAGGGTCTTTGAGCAACTGCGGTATTGTGTTTTGCTTTCGACGTTTTGTGCGGTTATTCCGTATGGATAACTGCTTTGCCAGTTTGACCAAACCCATCCAGCAGGAGCTTTGCTACTGTTTTGCGTGGGGGCGTCGATGGGCGGAGAAGTGGTTGCAGGGGCAACGGTAACCGCTGTGTTGAATTCCTGCAACTTGCTCGAGGCGACAGCATACAATGCCTGCGCCTTGTGGTGCCCCATGTCAAGAAGACGCTGGGCGTTTTCAACAGCCTTTGCATAATCACCGTCGGCGATCTGCTGCTGAACAAGGCTTACCAGAACGTCGGGATTTACACGGTTGTTGGTGTAGCGATCCATCGAGTCAAAGAATTTCAGGCACCGTTCATACAGAATGGCAGCAGCTGAAGCGTTGTGTGCGGCTTCTTCGCGGCGGGCCTCAATATAGGTGGAAAGCGTTTCGGTGCCCAGAATGTTGAAATAACGAAGCCGGAAGTCTTCACTGGCAAGATGCTTTTCAAACTCGTCGCTGTTGATCTGCAAGACGATCAGCCAATTGGTCGCCTCGGTGAAATCCTCCTGCTCCAGATGATACAGTACCTTGGTGTAAAGGCTGAATTCGAAGCTGTAGGCATAATCTACACGGGCAAAGGCAAAATAGAGCTTTTCGATGTCTACAGCAGATTCGGGATCGTTGTTCAGGTAGAGATTCAGCAAATCAACATATTCATCATATGCTTGCTGCGGAGTCATGGAGTCCAGGAAGTCTGAGTAATTGACCACAGAAGGTGCTTCTCCCAGGGCGCTTCCACCCAGTCCCAGCATCAGCAGGGAGAGTGCCAGGGAGAGTAAGCGTTTGAGCGCAGACATGGTGAATGGCCTCCTTCTGATTACTTGTTGACGTCAACCCAGATGGACGGTCTGACTACGGCAGCATAGTCATCCATGGTGCTGGCGTAAAAATTACACTGTGAGTTGATGATCTGTACCCGTTGGGTTGAGTAGTCGGAGTAGGAACGCAGCCACCAGTAGCTGTTGCCGTCCACCTTGGTGGAGGCGCCGCGGGACAGTGCGTAGGAAGTTGCACGAACAGCGCGGTCGTTCCGGTTGGGCAGGTAGCGCTCCACTTCCTGCGGACTGAGGACGAAGACCTGATCGGAGGTTTCGGGCCCCGGGGAACCGGATGCGTTAGCGTAGAGGGGTGTGCTGTTGCGCGTGGTGAGGATCGCATTTTGCTCGGTCTGGTCAAAGGCAACGAAGTAAAAGTCGGTCTGTAACCAGGTGCGGAGGTAGCAGTTGCTCCAGTTGATGTTGGTGGAGTAAGTGTGATAGGGCTGTGTATCCAGGCCGTAGAGGCTCAGCAGCAGTGCCCTGGAGCCACTGCGTTCCAGCACGAGCCATTGAATGGGCTCCTGCCCGTTCCACTGGTTTCCATCCTGCTCATAGGAGCCGAAGCTGACGATCCCGCCCCTTTGCACATACTGGTTCGCAAGGGAAGATCTGGCGGGGGCTGGCGTGGCGGTGGGGCGCTGCGTCGGCGTCTTGGTGGGTGCGGCAGTTTCGGGGTGAGCGTCTTTCAATGCACGGTAGCGGGAGAGCGAATCGAAGAATTTAGGACATTGCTTGTAGCAATCGATGGCGGAAGCGTACTGCCGCTGCGCCTCGTATCTCCGTGCGGAAACATACAACGCCAATTCTTTCACACTGCGGATGCAGGAGTAGTTTTCCTGAAAATTGCTGCTGGCAATGAGATCGTTGAATTCCTTGCTGCTGATATCCTGCAGAAAGCTGACCCATTCCTCCGCCAGGTGCAGCTCGCCGCTGGCCAGATAGGCAAGAACCTCTGCGTAAAGGGAAAACTCAAGGCTGTGCTGATAGTCGATGGCATCGAAGCCGGTACGAAGCCGGTTGATGTCCACGGCTGCATCTGCTTTGTCAGTCAGGTACAGGTTCAGCAGCTCGATGTATTCCCAGTAGGCGTCGCGGGGAGTGAGTTCCTCGCCCTGGACAGGGATGCAGCCCAAGGCCAGCAGCCCACACAGGAGCAGACTGAGGATCCGGTTGATATGTTGCATGGGTTTCCTCCGGTATGAGAGTTATTTGAACAGGCATACACCACCAGCCGCGGATTCGCGATCGTCGTAGGTGCTGAGAATACGGCCTGTTGTGGTGATGGCGTAGGTGACATTTTCACCGCCGCCAACTGCTGCGGCGTTTTGCCAATTAGCGGCATCGAGGATGTTTCCTTGGAAGCCTGTCGAAACGCCTGATACAACAAGCGAGCCATCAGATTTGAAGCCGATGATTGAAGATGGCGTAGCAACCACATGGACGATTTCCGACCAGTGATCCACATTTGTTTTGCCGAAGCTTTTCAGTTGACCATTGGAGCGGATGATAACGCATTGATAGCCAGAAGCAACGAGTTGCTGTGGATTTTTCCAATTTGCAGCACCTTCGTGTCCATCCCGTTGTCCGGCGAACAGTATTTCTCCTGCATCTGTGACAGCCAACGAGCAGTACACACCAGCTTCGATATCTGTGACATTCTTCCAATTATGGACACGCGTGCTTCCGCTGGCGTTATACCCGGCAGCCACCACTGTTCCGTCTGCTTTTCGCCCCAGTACATGGGAACTGCCCGCGGCAAGTTCCACAATGCTTGACCAGTCGGACACATCGCACTCTCCATAGAGATTCGGGCCGGAGGCTACAACAGTGCCGTTGGATTTTAACCCATAATAAATATCAGCTCCGCCGCATTCGATTGCAACAATGTCCTTCCATGCAGAAAAAACAGATTGAGTGGATATGTGGTATTGATCATGGCCAATAAAGAATACCGTGCCATCCTCCTTCAGGAAGAGGGCGCCGTTCAAGCCAGCCGCAATACAGCCGTCACCGGCACGCATGGCTTTGATGCGGGCATCGCTGTAATCTCCAGCGTGCAGGTAATTGTAGAAGGCGTCTCGCACATTGCCTTTGGCATAGGCCGTCTCAGCAAGCTGATAGTATTCCATTGCTGTCATTGAGGGGGTGTTCGTAGGCTTCGGTGTGGGCTCCTTGGTGGGCTTCGGGGACGGCGTTTTAGTTGACGACGGCGTTATAGTCGGCTTCGGCGTCGGCGCCTTGGTAGGCTTGGGCGTAGGCGTAATGACCTTCAGCTCCTTATACCGGCTCAGCGCATCAAAGAAGCGGGGGCACTGTTTGTAGCAGGCAGCGGCTTCAGCGTACTGCTTCCGGGCTTCGTATGCCCTGCCGGAAACATACAGAGCCAGATCATCCACACTGCGGATACAGGCGTACTTTTCCTGAAAGTCGGCGCTGGAAATGAATTCATTGAATTCCTTGCTGGTAGTCTCCTGCAGGAAGTGCACCCACTCCTCTGCATCGGACAGCCGGCCAGCTTCCAGGAAGGTGAGGATCTCCACATACTGGGAGAACTCGTAGCTGTACTGGTAATCAATCTCTACCAGACGCTTGTGCAGCTTGTTGATGTTTACCTGTGCATCGGATTTGTCGCTCAGATACAAATTCAGCAGCTCAATACTCTCCCAGTAGGCGTCCCTGGGCGTCAGTTCCTCTGCATGTGCGGATGAGCAGACGGGAACACAGAAGATAAGCAACAGCAAGATAATCAGCAATGTGCGTAGGTGTTTTGTATTTCGCATGGAAACCTCCACCGTGCAAAGTAGAATTTAGATTAATATTCTGCATCGAAATAGAAAATCCTTCTACTACATGCTTGGCACAAGCGGAAAACTGCAGGAACGCCGTTGAAAGCGCACATTTCCCCCTCTCCACCTTTACAAACGCCCTCCAAACCGCTAAAATAGGTACAGGAGATCCGATCTGCAACATCATCGATAGGGAGGTATCCCCCATGACCTTCACCCCCAAATTCCCGACCTTCCTGCACGGCGGCGACTACAACCCCGACCAGTGGCTGGACCGCCCGGACATCCTTGACCGCGACGTGGAGCTGATGCAGGCGGCGCATGTCAACTGCGTGTCCGTGGGCATTTTCTCCTGGGCGCGCCTGGAGCCGGAGGAGGGCGTCTACGATTTTGAGTGGCTCGATCAGGTGATCGACCGGCTATGGAAGGGCGGCATCCATGTGATTCTGGCCACGCCCTCCGGTGCGCGTCCTGCCTGGATGGCACAGAAATACCCCGAGGTCCTGCGCGTGAACGACCACTACCAGCGTTATCACTTCGGCGCGCGCCACAACCACTGCCTGACCTCCCCCGTGTACCGCCGCAAGGTGCACGAGATGGACACGAAGCTGGCCCAGCGCTATGCCGACCATCCGGCGGTCATCATGTGGCACCTGTCCAACGAGTACTCCGGCTCCTGCTGGTGCGAATTGTGCCAGGAGAAGTGGCGCGGCTGGCTGAAGGACAAGTACGGCACCCTCGAGAAGCTCAACCAGGCCTGGTGGACCAGCTTCTGGGCCCACCGCTACACCGACTGGAGCCAGGTCGAAGCCCCCGGCGGCCTGGGCGAAACGAGCACCAACGGCATGTACATCGACTGGCAGCGCTTCTCCACCTGGCAGTGCAAGACCTTTATGATGGCCGAGCGCGACGCGGTACAGGCCGTGAACCCGAACCTCAAATGCACCGCGAACCTGATGGAGCGCTTCTGGGATTACGATTACTTCGACCTCGCCGAGGGCATGGACGTGGTCTCCTGGGACAGCTACCCCATGTGGCATTCCGGCGATGACGTGGCCCGTGCAGCGGAGTTCGCCATGAACCACGACATCATGCGCTCCCTGAAGGATCAGCCCTTCTTCCTGATGGAATCGACCCCCTCCCAGGTCAACTGGAAACCCGTCAACAAGCTCAAGCGCCCCGGCATGCACCTGCTGTCCTCCATGCAGGCGGTGGCCCACGGCAGCCAGAGCGTGATGTACTTCCAATGGCGCAAGGGCCGCGGCGGCGCGGAGCAGTTCCACGGCGCGGTGGTGGATCACGACGGCCGCGGCGACACCCGCGTGTTCAGGGACGTGACCAGCGTGGGCACGGGCCTCGAGGCCATTCAGCCCCTCTACGATCAGGAAAAGCGCAAAGCCGAGGCCTGCATCATCTTCGACTGGAGCAACTGGTGGGCCGTCGATTACGCCCAGACCGGTCAAAAGGGCAACATGCAGTACTTCGACAGCGTTAACATGCACTACCGCAGCCTCTGGGAGCAGGGCGTGAACGTCGATTTCCGCGACACGCGCGAGGGCACCGATCTCAGCGGCTACAAGCTGGTCATCTGTCCGATGCTGTTCATGATGAAGGAGAGCTTCTCCGAGAAGCTCCGCGCCTTTGTAGCCGGCGGCGGCACGCTGCTTCTGACCTACTTCTCCGGCGTGGTGGACGAGACCGGCAATGCCTGGCTGGGCGGCGCGCCCCACAACCTCGTAGATGTGATCGGCGTGCGGGCTACCGAGCTGGACGCCCTCTTCCCCGAGGATCAGCAGGCGCTGCTGCTGGGCGGCAAGGCCTACAAGGTGACCGAGCTGTGCGAGATCCCCGAAATGCACGGCGCGATGCCCCTGGGCGAGTACGCCGAGGACTTCTACGGCGGTATGCCCTGCCTGACGAAGAACCGCTTCGGCCAGGGCCAGGCCTACTATCTGGCCGCGAAGGTGGAGCAGTCCGGCCTGGACGCCGTCTATGGCGCCATCGCCCAGGAGCTGCAGCTGAGCACCGCGCTGCCGGACGAGCTGCCCCGGGGCGTCATCGCCACCGAGCGGGGCGGGGCCGTCTTCCTGCAGAACTACTCCGGCAAGGCGCAAACCGTGACCCTGGGCGGCGAGTACACCGACCTGCTCACCGGCAAAGCGGTCACCGGAACATTTGACTTTGCCGTCAACGGCGTGATGGTGCTGGTCAAGGCATAATCCCATATATCAAGCGCAGGCTGCTGACGAGGCATCCTGCGCTTTTTGTTGACAAAAGTACGGTTTTCATGCTACAATCAATTTGATTCAATTGATTGCGTCAAATCAAAAAGGGGAGTGAACGACATGGAGATCTATGATTTCAGGATGAAGACCGCCGCTGGAGAAATGACGGATCTTTCTTTCTGCCGCGGAAAGGTGCTGCTGATCGTCAATACGGCCACGGGCTGTGGATTTACACCCCAGTATGAAGGGCTCGAGGCGCTGCACCGCAAGTATCACGATCAAGGGCTGGAAATCCTCGACTTCCCGTGCAACCAGTTTGGCCATCAGGCTCCGGGCACGGATGAGGAGATCGTCTCCTTCTGCCAGCTGAATTACCAGACCAGCTTCCCGCAGTTTGCCAGGATCGAGGTCAACGGCGAGAACGAAGCGCCGCTGTATACCTTTCTCAAAGAGCAGAAGGGCGGGGTGCTGGGCAGGCGGATCAAATGGAATTTCACAAAATTCCTGGTAGATCGTCAGGGCTGCGTCGTGGGCCGCTATGCTCCGATGGTTGAGCCGGACCGGCTGGAATCAGAGATCGCAGAATTATTATAACTACTATTGCAAAATCCGGCAGCTTGAGTTATAATAGCACTTGATGGAATAACGTCTGTTATCATCAAGGGAGACGATCTGATGAACGAGAAGAACTACGACGCCCTGCTGCTGGAAAATCAGCTGTGCTTTCCGCTTTATGCCTGCTCGCGGGAGGTGATCAAGCGCTACCGTCCCTATCTGGAAAAGCTGGGCCTGACCTACACCCAGTACATCGTGCTGATGGTGGTCTGGCAGGAAGGGACGATCAGCGTGCGTGACCTGGGCCGGCGGCTGCACCTGGATTCCGGCACGCTGACCCCGGTGCTCAAGCACATGGAGCAGAGCGGGCTGATCACTCGCCGCCGCTGCAGCGCGGATGAGCGCGTACTGCTGGTGACCATCACCGAAAAGGGCATGACCCTGCGGGAGGATGCGGTGGAGATCCCCGCGAAGCTGGCAGGCTGCGCCAGGCTGGACAGCGAGGAAATGCAGACGCTGCACCGCCTGCTGAGCAAGATCCTGAACGCGGATGCGTGAGTACGCATGATGAGGACGTTCCAAAGCATTGACATTTCCCGAAGCTTTTGACACACTGCAGCCCCCATTCCGACAGGGATGGGGGGCTTTCTCACACGAAAACAGGGCCTGCATCGCGCAAGCCCTGTTTCTTTATGCCTGTTATTGCAGATCTCTGTAGCGGTAGTAAGTGATCGTCTTGGTACCGGCAGGTTCCTGCACCTTGGTTTCATTCCACCAATAGCCCTTGTAGAAGGTATAGGTCTTACCATTGACCGTTCTGGTTCCTGCAACGCTCAAGGGAGCATCTGTTGTCTTGTAGTCCCAGTAGGCGGTCTTCTCATCGCTGTAGATAGAGGAGTTATACAGCACCACAGGAGAATTATACCAAACGCCCTTAGTCGTCCAGTAATGCCACTTGTTGTACTTATACTTCGTTACATACGTCGTTTCTTCCTCCACCTTGGTTTCCACCTGGCGGGTGCTGCTGGAGGAAACCGGCGTGGTGCTCCAGCCGCTCCAGGATCCCCAGACCTGCGGCTTGGGCGTTACCGGCACGGGCGTGACAGGCGCTGCCGTCACCGGCTTATTCCCGCCAGAGTTACCATACTGAGCCGTCACGCTGACCTCCGCAGAGGTCGCGCTGCGAGAGTTATTTTCCGCCGCAACGTAATAGGTGTAGCTGTTGCCGCCAGAAACCGCGTTATCAAAGTAGTAAGTCTCTTTCGTGGTTGTAACGCTGCGCCAGTTTCCGCCATCACGGCGATACACTGTGTAGCTTGCCCCAGCGAAGGGAGCATCCCAGTTCAAACGGATATAGTCATTCACCGGGGATGCAGAGA
The DNA here is from genome assembly GCA_017399225.1 of Clostridia bacterium. Next base: position 13,408 of record JAFQEB010000089.1, read on the forward strand.
GGTGGAACGTCGCCGGAGCCTGCGCAACCGTAACAGCAGGAGCTTCCGTCACCTTTGCGGGCTTATCCACCGGTCGGGGCGTATGGCCTGCCTTCTGCATCTGCTGGCTTGCCACATCATACAGCGACTGAGCCGCTGCCTGATCAGCGTAACCATACTCCAGCAGATACTGCGCATTTTCCATGGCCTTGGCATAATTGCCCGCCTTGAACTGATCCCGTGCTTCATTGAAGATCACATCCAGATCAACCCGCAGCCCCTTGAAGCGCTCCATGGCGTCAAAGAACTTAAGGCAGCGCTGATATTTTTCGGAAGCAGCAGCCTGATTGCCGGCTTTCTCATCCTTGCGTGCTGCCACATACAGCTCCATCTCCTCCAGGCCGCGGATGGAGGTGTAGGGATAGTCCTCAGCCTTCAGCATCTCGCCGAACTCCGGATAGAAGCCCAGCACCGTCAGCCAGCTGGAAGCCTCATTATAGTTTTCCTCTTCCAGGTAAACCATGATCTGCGCATACAGGGAGTATTCCATGCTGAACTCGTAATTGGGCAGCGCATCGAACAGCTCCCACAAAATGCTGGGATTGGGTGCAGAATCCTTCTCCGCACGCATGTACAGCTCCAGCAGCTCCACAGCTTCCTCATAGAGGTGTCCAGGAGCGATTTCCCCCGCCCGGTACTGTGCCAGCAGCCCGTTGGCCGTCTGATCTGCCGGGGAAAGCTCCTCCGCCAGGGCAGCCGCCGGCAACATGGCCAGCAGCAGCACCAAGATAGTACTCAGAAGTTTTTTCATGCTGATGAACTCGTTTTTTCTCATTCCTAAGTTCCTCCTTATTTTCATTTGCTCTTCCATGTCGTTAAATAGTCCACCCATCATCGGATCCAGACCCATCATCATATTCAAAGTCCCAATCGATTTCTCCGTCGCCACCTATGGTGAAATCTGCTTCTCCACCCGTGTCAGAGTCACCCTGGTCGCCGATCGTAAATCCCCAGTCAAAATCATCATCGCCGCCTATTGTTGGCGTAGCAACCGCCGGTGGCTGAGTAACAGGGGCCTGCGTAGGCGTCGGAGGCTCTGCTGTGGGTGCGGCTGTGGCCGCCTGCGTTTTCTTCTCTGCCACGCAGTAGACGTCCGTCTGCTGGGAGCGGGCAATCACCACGTCACCCTGCAGAGCTTCCACGATGTAGCCATTGTAGATACCCACATAGCAGTTCCGGTCATAATAGCCTGCCTTCTGCTGTTCCGCGATCAGCACCATTTCACCCTGCCGGCCGCGGGAGCGGTACAGGCGGTAGCCGTCCGCTCCGGGCACTGCGTCCCAGGACATAGCAGCGCTGGTGCCATTGTAGAAGCCCTTGAGCTGCATGTTTTTCACCTGAGCCTGGGGCCTCGGAGTTTCCACTGCCATCGTCGGCTGTACCTCCAGCTGCGCCTTCGCCATATCGTGGATCGGCTGCGCCTGGGTATAACCGTAGCTCAGCAGGAATTCCGTATTGGCAAGAACCTGCTCGTAGTCGCCGTCTGCCAGCAGCTGCAGCGTTTGTGCAAACATACCGTCCAGTGAGGCGCCAAGAGCCATGAAGCGTGTCATGCTGTCATAGAAACTCAGGCAATGCTGATATTTCTCCGCTGCCACAGTCATATCTCCCTGAGCCTGCGCAACGCGACCCTCATAATACAGGCGCATCTCTTCCGGCGCACGAATGGAACTGTAAGGGTAATCCTCCGCCTCCAGCATATCAGCGAAGTCCGGATAGAGCATCAGCACATCAAGCCATACCCCTGCCTGTTGATAATCCTCCCGCGCAAGGAAATCCATGATCCGTGCGTAAATGAGAAACTGTATACTGTACTTGTACGTCCTCAACCCCTCGAAGCCTTCTATCAGCTTCTGGATGTCCACAGGGCTTTCCTCATCAGCAAGCATGTACAAATCAAGAAGCTCAACGTATTCCGTATACGCTTCCTCTTTTGTCATTTCCTCCGCAAGCGAAAGAACCGGCGGCAACACCATCAGGCACGCAAGGATCAAAGCCAGACATTTTTTCATGTCCGTTTTCCTCCCATCGTTTTTCTACCACGCAAATCAATCCCACGGATTATCCGTATAGTTGTTATCACTATGCTCCACATCCGGACGAGTCGTAGGCGTCGCCTTTGCCGGCAGCTCTTCGTCTGTCACATAGTCCCCATTCTCGTTTTGATCAAAGCCCACGCTATCATTGTGGTTTGGCGCAAAGGTCACTTCATTATCCGGATTATGCGCAGGCGGCTGGGTGACTACCGGCGCCGCCGTAGGCGCCGAAGTTTTCTTCTCTGCCACGCAGTAAACATCCGTCTGCTGGGATCGGGCAATCACCACGTCACCCTGCAGAGCTTCCACGATGTAGCCATTGTAGATACCCACATAGCAGTTCCGGTCGTAATAGCCCGCCTTCTCCTGTTCTGCGATCAGCACCATTTCACCCTGCCGGCCGCGGGAGCGGTACAGGCGGTAGCCGTCCGCTCCGGGCACTGCGTCCCAGGACATAGCAGCGCTGGTGCCATTGTAGAAGCCCTTGAGCTGCATGTGCTGCACTGCAACCGGCGTTGCTTCAGGTGCAGGCGTCGCCGCAGGAGAACGCTCCTCGCCCAGCGCATCCCTGGCCATATCATACAGCGGCTGAGCCTGTGCATACCCATGCTTCAGCAGGAATTCCGCTGTCCGCATAGCGTTCTCATAGTCGCCCCAGGAATAGCTCTGCACTGCTTGCACGAACATTTCCTCAAGGGAGGAGTCCAGGGCAGTAAAACGCAGCATACTGTCATAGAAGGTCAGGCAGCGGCTGTAATTCTCAGACGCCGCCGACATATCTCCTTCTGCTTCGGCCTTCCGGGCCGACAGATACAGCTGCATCTCCCCGAGACTGCCTATGCAGCTGTAAGGGTAATCCTCCTCCTCCAGCATTGCCGCAAAATCCGGGTAAAACGCCAGTATGCTCAGCCAGCTTTCTGCCCGGAAGAAATCATCTTGAGCCAGGCAGTGCATGACCTGCGCATACATCAGGTATTCCACGCTGCTTTTATAGGTTCTCAGGCTCTCAAAGCCCTCGATCAGCTTCTCGATATCCACCTGCTCCTCAGCGCCCGCCTGCATATAGAGATCCAGCAGCTCCACATACTCCGTGTAGGCTTCCTCAGGCGTCAGTTCTTCCGCAAATGCTGCAACAGGCAGCAACAGCAGCAATAACAGCGCAATAAGCCGTTTCATTTACCGCACGCTCCTTCACTTTACCACTACAGGCGCCGTCATCTCCAGCAGCAGGCAATCCTCCGCATAGATCTTGCACTTCATTTCCGCCGAAGTTCGCACGTCCCGCAGCGTATCATTAAGCACCAGATTCATACTGCTGCCATCCTTCGTCAACAAACCCTCCAGCTGTGTCTCCTGACTCCCGCACAGAATGTAGCATTTCAACGGCAGCGTCTCCGGCGCCGCATCTTGTGCCGTGTAACGCAGGCGCAGGAAATAGCCTTTGCCGCCCTCCTCCAGCGCATTGCCGTTCAGGAGGATCTCGCTACAGGTTTCCTGATCCCGCGACTCCTCAGGGCCGCTCTCCTCCGGACGAATGGTATAGCTGCGCAGATAAACCTGCTCCAGCTGGTACCCCCCCTCATATCGGGGCTTTTCCGGAACAGAAAGCACGGCTGTCTCAGATTTTGTTTCCCCACTGGCTGCCTGCACAGCATAGGATTCTCCCGGACACAGCGTCACCTCAAGAGAGGCCTCCTGCAAATCCGTGCGCTGTACAGTCGGATATGCACCGTCCCGGGCCACGATCAGCGTATACGGCCCCGACGTCCCATGGGTACTCCATTCGATGCGGCTTTTCCCGTTCTGCTGAGAAAGCACCGGCTTTCCAAGGCCCGCAGCCGGTTTCGGCCACAGGAGCACTGCGGCCACCATCGCGATCACCACTGCTGCCGCAACGGCACACATGATCACAAAACGGCGTTTTTTCTTCCCCTGGGCCTGGCGCTGACGCTCCACTTGCAGCAGATCATCAGAGACTCGGGAGATCTTGGTGTCCTCCTTCTTTTCTTCCACCGTCTCCGTTTTCCCCGCATTCAAGTCCGGGCGGCCCGCCAGATATCCTTCTTTTCGTTCCTCCAGCGCCTGCTTCTGCATATAGTCCGTCCGGGTAGAAACCGCCGACAGCGGCGTCTCATCCTCCTGCCGGGGGGCAAGAGGGTTCCAGACGGTCGTGCGCTCCGCCTCTGTCAGGCGCAGCGCCTTGAGCTTTTCCAGCACCTCCTGCATATCGCCAAAGCGATCAGCGGGATCCTGCTGAAGCATCCGGCTGATGATCTGCCACAGTTTGCTGTTTGTGCAGCGCTGTGGGCGGGGGAAGCTGCTCATCCCTTCTGGAAGGTGCATATCATTCAGCAGCACATACATTGACATACCCAGTGCATACTGGTCGCTGTAAACACTCTTGGCTTCCCCAGCCATGCACTCCGGCGCAAGGTACACCCTCGTTCCGCCGCCCACAGCAGCCTGTTCGCCTGTAAAGGACAGGCCAAAGTCACCCAGCTTGTACACATTGTCACGGGAGAAGTAGCAGTTTTCCAGCTTTACATCGCCATGGATGATCTGCCGGCCTTCCCGGCCATGGTGGCATAGGCTGAGGGCCGTAGCCATGCTCACGCCTACATCCAGCACCGTACCCAGGGACATACCGTTTTCCCGGATGTGTTCCTTCACAGGAGTCAGCAGCTCCATGCGGATCAGGATATCCCAGCCAATCTGCCCCTCTCCGCGGCGGTAAGCCTGATAATCCTGATAATTGACCAGGGTGGACTCGCCCTGAACAGACTGCATGATGCTGATTTCACCCAGGCACTGGTTCTTGCGCGCATCATACTTCTCCGCCAGGTCTTCCAGGGTCATGCCTCTACGGGGGCAATCATCAATTTCATTCTGGCTGGGACACAGCGCCACCCATTTCAGCGCGGCCTTTTCCGTCCCGCCCTCTGCGCCACTGTCACGGCTGATTTCATATACAACGCCAAAGCGGCCGCGGCCCAGTTCCCGTTCGCAACGCCAGTCCGCCAGCATTTTCAAGCCGTCAAGCGGCTTTGGCCATCCATTTTCCCGGATCATATTCAGCATCCCACCTAAGTCGTTATACTACAGTCCATTCTCTCAGCGAATCACGCCGTTCATAGCATACAGCAGCTGGTCATCGACCAGGATCTGAAGAAGCCACTCCTTTCCAACGATGCTGCCATAGCGAGTTTCAGCCGCCTCCAGCAGATCATCCAGCAGGAAAGTGATCTTGTTGCCGCCGTATTCTGCCGCCTTCTCGGTAAAGAACGATCCGTTCTCCATGATCGTCCCCAGATCGTTCAGGTACAGCAGCATCGTGTATTCCTTGCCCCTCAGCGCCTCTTTTTCCTCATCCGCACCCAGGGTCAGGTTCAGATAGACGCCTTCCTTCCGCAGGCTGGACTGGGACAGATTGATCTCTCCATTGTCCAGGCTGGTCACCTTGTTCCGGTTGAGGAGCATTTTGTGCAAGGAGGCAGACTCATCCATCGTCGCCTTGGAGCTGGCATAGGCCCTCAGGTCATACCGCCACAGGGACTCACTGTAGTACTCGCTTCCCTCCATGAGCTCCGCAGCCTCAGCCATCACGCCTCGTACGCTGAACACCGTGCTGTCCGCTGCATCAACGATCTCCAGGCGGTACATCACGCCCGGCAGCAGGCCCATGATCTTCATGGTTCGCTCGTTGCTCTCACCCTCGCCGGAGGTATACTGGATCCTGTACTTCGCCGCGCGGACAGCACGATCCGCAGGCCAGGCTACAGTGGTTTCCTGGCCGCCGGCAAGCTCCGTCACCTGCTCCACCGGATCCTGCGCATTGGCAACCAGATCCATCGACAGGTACACCAGGTAAGCATCGGAGAAGCCCTCCCACTCGACAACAACCGAGCCGTCGTCCAAGCTCTCCCCATAAAGGATGTTCAGCGTACGCTTCACCGCCGCAGCATTGCTGTGGGCAACGCAGGCGTCATAGCGCCGCTTGCCCTCGGGATTATTCAGCTGAAGGTTCACCGTCTGATAGTACTCCCGCGCTTTCTCGTGATCCCCCTGCTGATCATAAAGATCGCCCAGGGTCAGCAGCTGCTCGGCATAGCGCTCGCGGCAGTTGATGATCTGCGTGGTTGCCTCTGCCGAAAGCTCCGTCAGCGTGCGCGCATTTTCCAGTGCCTTGAGCGCGTCGGCATAATTGCCGTTCTCCATGTAGTTCATGCCCTGCGCAAAGTAATAATACTGCTGCGTATAGTGGCCGTAATTGAGCCCGCAGATGGAGAACCAGTTGCAGGCCTCAGAATAGCTGCCGTCATAGATGGCCACACGGCCCTTGGCATAGTAGTAGATTCGCTGGGAGTCATTGTGTCCATCCAGCGCAGCCTTGCGCTCAGGCTTTGCTTCATAGTAGTTCAGCAACCCCTGGAAGTCATCCCGCGCATAGGCATAGGACTCCGCCACAGCTTTCTGATAGCGACTCACGATCATGTCATAGTCATCCATGACCTCGCTGTAGTCATACTCCGCCAGCGCCATCGCCGGCAGGAGCAGCACTGCTGCCAGCAGCAACATCCATATCCGCTTCATCCTTGTCTCCTCCTCGCTTCCTCTTTACTCTACAAGTCCCAGAATACCGCTGGCCGCCCATTCTGCCACATCTGACCTTCCGGGGTTTATCTGGCCGCCGGGAAGCGTGGCTGGGTTGATGAAAACAACGTCGGGAATGGGTGCGTTTTCGGCTATAATATCGCCTATACTACCAACACTACCAAGCAGCGGGTCCTCTACATCCGGCAACGGCGGTCTCGGGGCTTCTATTACCGGTGGCCAGTCAGCATCTACGAAATCGACGCCATCCCAGATGCTCGGTTCTTCAAACAGCTCAAAGTTGTCAGGATAAAAAATAATGTCATCCGGCACCACACAATTCGGAGGCTCAGGCTTGAAATCTGTGCCCTCTCCGAGGATAGCAGACAGGTCAAAATCCGGCTGCACCTGCTGATCCAGCATATCGCTCAGGTTTCCGAGCACCTTGTCCGCTACGAGTTCCGCCCACTTCATCGCATCCGGCGTCCTTCCAATCTCTGCAAGCTCATCAAGAACAGTCTCCAGAAACGCCTTGCCTTCGAAGTTTTCCCGCATCCAGTCGCGGCCTTCCTGCCGGATATCGCCCAGCACATCCCTTATCACATCAATGCCCGCATTCGCCACTGCCTCCGCTGCCTGGCCAACGCGTCCGCGCATGATCATCCGGGCATTTCCCAGACGACTCAGCAGTTTTTTGACGTCAGACAGTGCGCCTTCCACCGCATCTGCATTCTTCCGCACTGTGCTGATGACCGTACCACCCACAGCAGACGCCAATTCACCGCCAGCACTGGAAATGGTGTTAAGCACATTGACAGCCTTCAGCACTGCATCCATGCTGTTTCCAAGGGCGCCGTTCACCTCGTCCATCACGCTGATGGCCTGCGAAAACGCACTGTCATTATATCGGATGTTCTGCTCGGACATTGTTGCATTCCCTCCTTTGTCGTCTCATCCATGCGTCGCCGCACAAAGTCTGCCCACGTCTGCACATGAGCAGAGTCCGGACGGCCACGGCACAGGGGCAGCAGACACCTCCGCTGCCCCTGCGCACCAGGAATTACTCCAGCATTGCGGGGCCTTCCGCTCCCTTGCGGGCCAGCTTTTCAACTGCCTTGGCGCGCTGCTCATCCAGCAAGCTCACCAACATTTCATAATCATTGGCGCGCATACCCTCATAGAGCACCTCGGTGATCGCCTCAGCATTGAAGATCACCATCTGCACGTCATTTTCCAGACCCAGGGGATAGGGCACGCCGGCATAGTCGCGCATACCGTCCTTGGTCACCATGCAATAGCCGTTGATCATTACAGGCTTGGTCTGCTGATCGTTCAGGACCACCACCGTACCGATGGGCAGATTCTTATCCACAGTCATCACTCATTTCCTCCCATTACGAGAACCAGCTTCCGATGAAGCTGACACAATCAGAGCCAAAGTCATACAGCGCGCCGCCCACATCGCAGACAAAGTCAACGCCGGTTTCGATCATATCTCCGCCCACCTGGCCCACCGTGGTACCGAAGCTGACCGCAGCATCCGTCCAGGAGTCCGGAAGATCAACGCCAAAGGAGTTAGTAAGCGCATCCAGCGTACCCATCATAGAACCGCCGAGGGAGCCGCCGATGCCGCCACCCAGGGTCTCGCCAAGGCCCGCCTCGCCGTTGTGATAAGCGGTAACCAACTGATCGTTGCTGTTGGTGATCACCGTATCGGCATAGGTGTAGGAATGCGCCATATCGCCAAGATTCCCCATTATAGGTCCCAGAACCGGATCGGCTGTAAAGTCCGAGATAATATCGCCGCCCACATCAAAGATATTCTCAATCAGGCTGTTCGTGTCGCCGCTGTTCCAGGCATCCATAATGTCGCCAATATTGTCAGCGTAGTTGTCGATCTTGCCCTGAATGTCCAGGATCGTGCCGATATCTTCCGGGAGGATATCGACGCCCAGGAAGTCTTCAAGCTTGCCGACAGCGTCGCCAATATTGCCCAAGCCGTCCCAAATCTTTGCAGCAGCGCCAACCATCGAACCAATGTCGCCAATTGGAAACTCAGCAGCCGCACCGCCAATCACCGAGCCAATGTCGCCAATTGGAAACTCAGCAGCCGCACCGCCAATCCCTACGCCCACAGAGCCCCGCAGCACCTGCTGTGCAAAGCCCAGCTTCTGAGCAATGGACTTGACCTGGGACAGTGCACCCTCCACTTTGGTAAAGCTCTGGCGTACAGCACCCAGCACCGTACCACCAATTTCAGAGGACAGACTGCCGCCCGCGCTGGAAATGCTATTCAGCACGCTGATGGCATTGCTCACTGCGTCCGCACCGGCCGCCATTGCGCCGGATACTTCGTTGACCGCGCTGATCGCCGTGGAATATACGCTGTCATCATATACAATGCGAGTTTCACCCGCCATGGTATTTCCCTCCGTTCATTCGCAATTTTTCTACTTCGTCAGCACGCCTTACTCAAGCACACCCAGGTTGGTAACATAGTACTCGTTGGTGGACTGCACCAGGGCAATGGCCTTCTTCAGCTGGCTGATATTGGCCTCCACCTGCGCCTGCAGGCTCTTGCAGTTCGCATAGAGAGCCTCGCCCTCCGCGCCGGTGATGCCCATTTTCAGGGTGCTGTTGGCCTGACCGAGCGCCTCAATCTGATTCTGAAGGGCGCTGACGATGCTCTCATAGGCGTTCATGCACTTGGTAAATTCGTTCAGATCTACATATGCCATAAATCATCTCTCCCTTCAAAATCAGTTTCCGTTGATGATCTGTGCCGCTTCCTGATCGCGGGTCTGCATACCGCCGGCTGTCGACTCAATGGCGTTCGCCAGCGCGCGCGCCGCCTTCATCAGCGCCTGGGCAGTATTCTCAAAACCATTGTTGGTCTGGGAGACGAACTCATCCTTTTTGGAGCCCTCCCAGCTGTTGAGCAGTGCCGTACGGGCAGTGGTGTACTGCTCCAGCAGCTTACGGATTTCGCCGCTGGTTGCCTCCACCTGCTGCTTTGCCTGCTTTGCCTTACCGGCGTCAAGAGACCAATTGGACATATCTTTACACTCCTCTCAAACTCACTTCAGCACGTTCTGCTTGGACTGAATCACGCTCAGCGACTGCTGCAGGCTCTTCTTCGCTGCAGACAGCACCTGATTGCGTGCTTCAATCTGCTTCTGGATCGCCGCCAGCGCCAGGCCCTGCAGCCCACCCAGATTGATCAGGGTCAGCTTCTTCATCGCATTGTCCAGGGAGGAGATCGCCTCGTTGAGCACGTTCACAGCCCTTTGCATGTCGCTGCTGTCATATACCTTTGCCATACTTCATTCCTCCTTGATCGGTCGCTTATTCCAGTTCGGTAACTTCCTGGGGAACATTAGCTGCCTTGAGCATCTCAGCCGCCTTTTCGGCGTATTCTGCACGGGCCTTGTAAAGGTCCGGCATGATCTTCGCCAGCTTCTCAAAGTCCTCGTGGCGGTAGCCCTCATGCAGCACTTCTGCCACATCCTCATGGTTGAAGTAGCGGAAAGACTGGGATCCCACATTACCCAGCGGGAAACGGACGGCTGCGTAATCCACCACCTTGCCATCCCGCATCAGGCGCAGCATACCGGTAATCATATACCGTTCCGTCCGTTCCTTCAGGGTAACGACTGTTCCCAGGGGGTAAACCTTCTCGTTCAGCATGTAATCCTTCCTCCCTTGGTTATTTGTTTGATATCTTCTTGCACATGACCGTGCCGACATCCATGCGTTTCAGCAAAGCAGCAGCTTTGCGCCGTTTTTCACGCCGCTTTGTGCCAAAGTGGAAGCAGGATTCAGCAGAATCCTTCGCTCCATATCGCACAAGCAAGGCGTCGTCTGCTCATCAAAGCAGATATTCATTTTCACCGCCGTGATTTGTCGGATCATCTCCCGCAGCAGTTCCGCAATGGGGCGGCCAGTAGGCAGCAGGAACTCCACCGTGTCATCCGTGGCAGGCAGAAACACTTCGATCTGAATCGTCTCCATCCATCTTACCTCCTCACACCTCTGCAGGCAGCAGCACATGCGTTACCGTTTCATTGCGGACATAGAAGCCCTCGCCGGCACGCATGGCCTGATTTTCGCGGCTATACGGCAGATCCGCATTCCAGGGGTTGCAGTCCGTCAGCGTATTGCCGGCCGCAAGTCCCCAGCCGCCATCCTTCAACTGCCGGATGGTGTTGTTCGGCAAAGCGCCGGTCATGCCGGAGGCGCCACAGCCCGCCAGGATGCAAATACCGTAATTCGCGCCCTTGGCAATCGCGCTGCCCAGCAGCTGAGAAAGCTGCCGTTCCAGATAGGGCTGACCATTTTCACGGGGCTGCTCCAGCCAACGCTCCACATCGTCCAGCACCAATACCAACGGCTTCATCTTCAACGCGATCTCGCGGGCTGCCGCAGGATCGGTATAATTGGCATGGGTCTTGCGGAACGCCAGGCGGGAACGGAATTCGTCATCCAATGCGGATGTGAATGCCTTTTGATCCCCATCAATCGAGGCATACTGGGCATTATGATCGCGGCTCCAGCTGTACCATTCGTTGCCGGCGCCCAGGACAAAGACGGATCCCTCTTCGCCCGCCCGCAGCGCTGCAAGCGCCCGCAGGATGGAGGTTTTGCCCGTGCCGTGCTTGCCGTAAACAAACACGATATGCTTTTCCATCAGATCCAGCATCAGCGGCTGGGCGCTCTGCTGTACAATGGCCGCAGGGAGCATCTCCGGCGAAGCCTTGCCCAACTTCCGGGCCGTCTGCGCCAGGAACTCCGCGCCAAAGATCTCCGGCACATGGACGATATTGATCACCGGCTGCACGCTGCGATCCAGGTCCTCACCGTATGCAGCAATGCGCTGGCTGCGCAGGGAATCTCCAGCCTCGCCAAATGCCAGGGCGATCTGGAACTCCCGCACGCCAACCTCGGTCTTCATCAAGCCGCGGCCGGGTGTGATTCGGGGCAGCGCCACATCCGTGGGAATACGGCAATTGAGCGCGTCTGCATAGTCGCTTACAGCATCCAAACCCATTGGCATACACGTAAAGGACTCCCGCAGCCCTGTAGCAATTTCATTGCGGGCCATCGCCGTGCAAACGAAGTAGATGCCCCGGCCTGCCGCACCCTTAATGATGCCAGTCAGGCGATCCTGCTCTGCATCCGACAGCAGTTCATACCACTGGGACAGCCGATCCACCATCACCACCAGCGCAGGTAATTTCTCTCCGCCCCGCTGCTTCTGATCACGGTTATACGCTGAATAATTATCCGTCTGGGCCGCAGCAAAAAGATCATCGCGGCGGCGGCATTCAGTTGCCAGGACGGAGATCATTCGCTGCTGTTCCTTGATCTCGCGCCCCGAAGTGTAGTCAATCACATTGGGCAAGGCCGTCAGCGGCTTGAGCATCATACCACTCAATCCCATCAAGCATACCTGAACCTCTTCTGGTTCATACATCCGGGAAATAGCATAGGCCATCGTCTGCAGCGCCGTCGTCTTGCCCGACGTGGACCGGCCCACAAACAGCAGGCAGGGAGACTGCATCAGATTGATCACCGCCGGCAGATAACGCTGGTTCTCCACGTCATCCTGCATGCCAAAGGGAATATCAAGCCGCAAGGGAAGCCTGTTCTCCGGCATGGAGATTCCCTCAAAGGCAATGACCGGTGCCAACTCCGGCAGCCACAGAGGGCCATGCCCCTTTACATCGTGCCGTTTGGAGATGTCCGATATCTCCTTGCAGATACGATCAAGCTCGTTGGTCTCAGCCTCTTGCCTGGGCCCATCCAGGGGAAGCGGAACACCCACATCATCCAGCAGCCGGGGGGTTTCTCCGCTGGCAGGGGCGTCCGGCAAATACGGAGCTCCGCACCAGGAAGACTGGATCTGTTCAAACAGCTCGTCATTACCGACCTGCACATAGCCCCTGCCCATGCCGCGGACATACGCCGCTTCAGGACGATGCAGCATTTCCATAGAGTCTTCCCTGGTCTGCACGCGCAAACAGATATGGAAGCGGGAGTTGGACCAGATTTCCGCACTGACCGAAGCAGAGGGCTTCTGGGTCGCCAGGATCAGGTGCAGACCCACCGAACGGCCGATACGCGCTGTGGAGATCAGCTCGTCCATGAAATCAGGCATGTCATCCTTAAGCTCGGCAAACTCATCAATGATGATAATCAGATGCGAGAGGGGCTTGCAGTCCGGATCATGATTGAACCGCTTAATGTAGGTGTTGATGTCGCTGACGCCCTTCTCCTTGAAGATCGCCTCGCGGCGCATCACCTCGCCGCGGACAGACAGCAGCGCGCGGTTGATGGCCCGCTTGCCCTGCAGATTATCAATATTGCCCACCACATGGGGCAGATCCTTGAAGCAGTCAAAGGAGCCGCCACCCTTGTAGTCGATCAGGATAAACTGCATCTCATCCGGGTGGTAGTTCAGCGCCAGTGACATCACCAGCGTCTGCAGCAGCACCGATTTACCCGAACCGGTAGTACCTGCCACAATGCCGTGGGGGCCATGGAACTTATCCGACAGGTTCAGTTCAAAAGGACGGGCGCCTGCACCCAAGCCCAGATTTGCACAGATGTCCTTGCCGGTAGAATTCTGGTTCCAGCGCCGCCAGATATCCAGCTGCTCCACCTTACGCACAGAGAAGGATTCCAGCAGCGTCACCTTTGTAGGGATCGCTGCATTCTCAGCCCGTTCGTTTTCCCGCAGGCAGGCCAGCCGACGGGCTGTCCGACGCAGCTGTTCGTCCGTGGTTGCCTCCAGTTGAAGCTCCACTTTCTGTCCCTTTTCATAATCGAAGAGCGTTTTCAGCGGCAGATGCAGCACCCTGCGGCATTCCTTGGGCAGCTCACCCTCGCTTCGTGCAATGACGCATACCGACATTTTCTCGTCAGCGGCCATGGCATTGGACGCAAAGGGATGCTGTGCCAGCAATGTCGGATCCGTGCAGAAGAGCAGGTAATGGCGGCCGGCTTTTCCGTTTTCACTGTTCTCGATCCGGCAAACAAGTTCTTCATTCAGCTGGTTCAGCAACGTCTGTCCCGCACTGCGCCCGCTGACCACCATATGGGCGGACGGATCATTTTCGACTGCCGTATGGGGCAGCCAGCGCAGATAATGCCAGGCCTCGCCCTCGCCTTCACCGGCAATGACCGCTATGCGCAGATCCGTATAGCTGTTGAGCGTTGCCAGCTGAACGATCAATCCCTGCAGAATATTCAGATCAGCCTCTCCCGCAACGATACCCAGCGGCGTCCGGCTCTTGAAGTCCACTGTGACCGGTGCGTTGTGCAGATGATCAAACTTTTCCTTGAGGGCGTAGGGGGCGTTGCGCACACCCTCCGTCTTTTCGCCCATCTTCAATTCCGGCACGGCAATCTCATAAGGCAGCTTGATCATGCCGTTGCCCACCCGCGCCGTAACAAAGCCCGGCGCACCAGGCACGTTCTCCCAGATCCGGTCAGAGCCCTGCGCAACCAGTTCGCAGCATTCCTGCGTTGTCGGGTAGGTGCGCAGCATTCCCCGCATGATCTCGTCAATGCAGCCCTGGATCTCCTCTTCGGCATTCTGCACGCGGGATATATAATCTTCCATCCGCTCCTCAAAGAGCTTCCTGCTGCGGTTCTTGCTATAAAAATGGTTCACCAGCGACCAGGAAACTGCCATCACCGAGGAGGTGATCATCATGATCGCGCCAGACGCCGCATAGCCGCCACTGCCTGCCAGAAAGCTGCCCATCAGCATGGGCAGGCTCATGGTAAGAGAAGGGCCAATGGTGAGAATCAAAGGTTGCTTTTGATTTTGCTCCTGCACCGGCGGCGCCTCAAGCTTCCAGTTCTTCGGCTCCACGCTCGGAATAAAATGCGGCGGCCGGCTCAGCTGTACATATGCTCCCTCAGCCTTGGGACGAGCGTAGACGATCTGTCCGCCGAAAGCTGTACAGGAGACGCCCCTGAGGAACACGCCCCTGTTCACCGCAAAAAAGGTGCCGAAAAACACCAGTTTGAAGCCGCAGGCCAGGGACAGCGTATCACCCGCCAGCAGCGGCACCGTTTCTCCACAGATCAGCCTTCCGTTCACATAAGTGCCATTTTTGCTGGTGTCTGTATAGCGGTATTCCTGTCCATCCTGTTGAATCCGTCCGTGCACATCGCTGACGAATTCATCATTCAGCGTGATTTCACAGTCGTTTTGCCGTCCAATGCGCACCTGGCTTCCGGTGCAATAACGCAGCATCACCGTATCCTGCACGTCACACTGGGTGCAGTACAGCCCGATCTGGCCTTCTGTATGCTTTGCTGCCAGGTTGAAGCCGTTGGTCAACCGGCGATCAACAGGCTCCTGCGTTTCATCCTGCCACAGCATTCCTTCCGGACGGCAAACCCGCCAGATCCCATCCAGCGCATAGAAGCGGATCCGGCAGGCCGTTTGCCAGCCAGTCTCTCCTGCCGGCAGGATCAGTTCCTCCTGGTGGGCGGCAACATCAGGTAAATAGAGCGTTTTACAGCGCTTGCCGTAATACACCAACACCCGAAACATATGTATCCCTCCATCACAACAGCGCATGTTTTGTTGAATTACATCTTGCTTTTGAAAAACTTGCTCTGTAGATTCTTATTCTATATTATACCATTCGCGGTCTGATTTGTCTACATTTTCCTTCTTTGTCGAATTATATTCTATAATGGTTTTGTTTGGTATACAGCCACCACCTCCCCAAACCAATGGATCACAGTCAGTGCGGAGGACAGTCCATGATCGGCGAAAGATTACTCGAACTTCGAAAGGATGCAGGCTTGACGCAAGATGAGCTTGCTGCCATCCTTTGCATCAATAAACACTCCATATCCTCTCATGAGCGCGATAAAAGCGAACCACCCGACGCCATCAAAATCGCTATTGCCAAGCACTTCAATGTATCCGTTGATTACCTGCTTTGCGTTACCGACAACCCGCTGCCCATCGATCAACAGGTTCCGGTTCTGCGCCTGCCCTCCAGATTTCCTCAGCGGGCGTTGGGCGAGCTGATGCACTATGCCGAATACCTGTCACAAAAACAGGCTGCCCGCAAATAGGCAGCCTTTCTTCATCAAATCAGTATTCAGCCTGCACACCCGCCACGCGCGTACTGCTTCCTGCATTCTTGCAGGATCTTTTTTTGTCTGCAATTCCGCTTCCACGACTGCATAGGATTTCCTCCCTCCGTCCATACTGACAGCAAAACCCGACAGAACAGGAGTGACCGCCATGAATCCCTTCAAGGAAAAGGCCATGCCCATCGAAAGCTGTCTGCTGGACTGGAACGCCATGGCTCCCGCGCCCTATGACAAGCATACCGTCGATCCCTACACCCGCACCCGCGTCATCCTCATGAACGGCACGGAGTTCGAGAACGTGTGGTTCTCCCACCAGTTCTCCCGCAACTGCCCGGACAATGACCTGCGCCGGAGCCTGGCGCTGATCCGCCGCAGCGAACAGCAGCAGCAGAAGGCGATCGCCGCCCTCAAGCCCGTTAACGAGACCCTGCTGGAGCACACCATCGGCTATGAGCAGCTGGCGGTCGACCTCACCGCCCATCTGGCCAAGCGGGAACCGGACGCCCATGTGCGGGATGCGCTGAACTTCGCCCTCCTGGAGGACTTTGACCACCTCTACCGCTATGCCGATCTTCTGGACATGGAAAACGGCACGCACGCCGAGGATCTGGTGGGCGGATACACGGAGATCATGCCGGCCCGCCCCACCATCGCCCATCACCGGCATCCCTTTGATTCCGTCAAGCAGCCCATCGACTGCAAGGCCGATGTGAACCACTCTGCCGCCGACCCGCAGACGAAGATGTGCGTGGGCATCATCACCGCCGCCGAGCAGCAGACGATGAACTACTACATGAACGTCTCCGCCGCCTACCCCAACGACGCCGGACGGGCGCTGTACCGGGAGATCGGCATGATCGAGGAGCAGCATGTGACCCAGTACGGCAGCCTGATGGACGTGAACTGCTCCTGGCTGGAGAACCTGCTGATGCACCAGTACACCGAATGCTACCTGTACTGGAGCTGCCATGAAACCGAGACCGACCCGGCCATCAAGCGATTCTGGGCGCAGATGCTCGAGATCGAGATCGCCCATCTGCACGAGGCCGCCCGCCTGCTGGAGAAATACGAGGGGAAGCAGCATCAGCAGGTGGTGGGCGAGGGCACCTTCCTGCCGCCGCTCAAGCTGGAAAGCAACATCGACCACGTCCGCGCGGTGCTTTCCGGCTCGGTGCAGTTCACCGCCGACCGGGAGGCCTACAAGCCCCTGGAGCAGCTGGCGCAGGGCGCGGATTTCTTCCGCTACCAGGGCGTGGTGAATGCGGATGAAAAGCACGTCGCCAGCCATGAGGTGATCAACGAGCATATCCACCGCTTCGGGCAGGATTACCGCTGGGAGACCGGCGCGAATCCCATCCCGGCTCTGCAGAACCGCAGCATCGACAACACCCGAGTGGGGCGCATGCCGGGGGCGGCGCAGTAAGAGGCGTCATTCAGTGCGGTCCGGAGTCTGATGATGAATGGCAGGTTGCCCGAAAACAGCAAAAAAGCGGCTTCCGCCGCCCAAATTCCGTTGAATCAGTTCAAACAACCTCCAGGGCTGTATAAAAGGAACATCCTGACCGTCATTTGCTTGCTCGATCAGGATGTCCTGCATGGGGACGCACAGGAGTTTGCTTAGTGCATAGAGGTTATCCACCGTTGGCAGGTTCTCCCCGCGCAGCCATTTGTAGATGGCCCGGGGCGAATCAAAGCCAAAGTAAGCCTGCAGCGTGCGAATGGAGATCTGCTGCTGCTTCATCAGATGGCTGATGTTCTGTCCTGTTGCGCGGACGTCGATCATGGGAAAGGGCATCACCGGTCACCTCCCTCTCTGGAATGACGTCATTATATCACAGATGGCTGGCAGCAGACAATGAAGCTGCAGTACACAGAGCGCTCTACGTTCCGGACAAATACCCGCCGCACAGCAATCAGACCGTGCGGCGGGCGTTTTCATATGCAATTCGGGGCTTACATGCGCTCCGGCGCCTCGATGCCGATGAGCCACAGGCCGGTCTTGATGACGTCCTTGACGGCCTTGGTCAGCGCCACGCGGGCAGCAGCCACGCCGGGCTCTGCATCCAGGACACGGTGCTCGTAGTAGAACTTGTTGTAGCCCTGGGCGATGTCGGTCACCGCGCGGGTCACCATGGAGGGTTCGTACTTGTCGGCGGCCTCCTTCACCACGTCGGGGAAGCGGCTCAGCAGGCGCAGCAGGTGCTGGGCCTCGTCATCGGCCAAACCGTTGTAGTCCACCTCGGGCAGTTCGACCTCCGCCGCCTTGCGCAGCACGGAGCAGCAGCGGGCGTGGGTGTACTGCACATAGGGGCCGGTCTCGCCGTCGAAGTTCAGCGCGCGCTCGAAGGAGAAGTCGATGTCCTTGATGCGGCCGTTTGACAGGTCGGAATAGATGACCGCGCCGATACCCACCTGACGGGCGACCTCTTCCTTGTTGGGGAGGTTCGGGGACTTCTCGTTGATGATATCGAGGGCCTTCTGCATGGCCTGGTTGAGCACATCTTCGAGGTAGACGACGCGGCCCTTGCGGGTGGAGAACGCCTGACCCTCGAAGGAGATCATGCCGAAGGAGACGTGCACGCAGTCCTTGGCCCAGGGCTTGCCCATCTTCTCCAGCACCTTGAACAGCTGGCGGAAGTGCAGATCCTGCTGGTAGGCCACGACGTAGAGGCACTTGTCAAAGTCGTAGACATTCTTGCGGTACACGGCGGCGGCCAGGTCACGGGTGTGGTACAGCGTCGCGCCGTCGGAGCGCAGGATGATGCAGGGAGGCATCTTGTCCTCCTCCAGATCGACCACAGACGCGCCCTGGGAGATGGTCAGCAGGCCCTTTTCCCGCAGCTCGTCGATGACCACATCCATCTTGTCCATATAGAAGGACTCGCCGGCGTAGGAGTCAAACTCCACGCCCAGCATGTCATACACGCGCGCGGCGTCCTTGAGAGTGATGTCCTTGAACCAGTTCCAGATGGCGCGGGCTTCCTCGTCGCCGTCCTCGATCTTCTTGAACCAGGCACGGCCCTCGTCCTCCAGGGAGGGATCCTTCTCGGCCTCCTCGTGGAACTTGACGTACAGGCGCATCATTTCAGTGATGCCCTTCTCCTCGACCTCCTCCTTGGAGCCCCAGGTCTTGTAGGCGTAGATCATCTTGCCGAACTGGGTGCCCCAGTCGCCCAGGTGATTGATGCCCACGGTCTTGTAGCCCAGGAAGTCATGGATGCGCTTAAGGGAATGGCCGATCATGGTGGTGGACAGATGGCCCACGCCGAAGCGCTTGGCGATGTTGATGGAGGAGTAGTCCAGGCAGACGGTCTTGCCGTTGCCCATATTGGAGGAGCCGAAGCGCTCGCCCTGCTCCAGCACGGCATCCAGCGTCTCCTTGGCGAAATTGACACGGTTGAGGAAGAAGTTCACATAGCCATTGACGGGCTCGACTCGGGCCACCTCGGGGCTGTTCCACTTCTCGCACAGGGTCTTGGCGATCATGGGCGGGGCCATGCGCAGGGCCTTGGCCAGGCGGAACACGGGGAAGGCGTAATCGCCCATTTCACGGTTCGGGGGAACGGCCAGCAGGCCGCGGATCTCATCGGCAGTGGGGAGGCCCTGGGCTTCCGGCCAGGTGGAAGTCAGGCACTCGGCGGTCAGGGTCGCAATGCGGGTCATCATATCCATAAGCACTCATGCTCCTTTGCATTGGCGTTGATTGGCATATACGGAATTATGATACCACAGTTTTGCCGCATGTGCAACGAAAAAAGCTGGCTCCGGGCGATTTTGCCTGCTATAGGCGGACGCGGGCGCGTGTGGAAGCCGGGCGACAGCCTCATCCTCCACCGTTGGCGCAGGCTCCCACCGTCATCGCGCGAGCGCGATGCCACCTCCCTCAAGGAGGGAGGCTTTTGGCTTCGTTGATCCCGCCGAAGCTCCCGTAGAGGCGACAGCCTCATCCATCACCGCTGGCGCGGCGGTCCCCCTTCCCCCAGGGGGGAAGGGGGCAAATGGCGTATCCCGTAGGGGCGAGCATTGCTCGCCCGCTTTGCCGCAGTCCCATTCTGCCGCAAGAGGCGCGTCTGCGGACGCGCAGGGCCCTCTCACCCGCTGCGCGGGAGCTCCCCCGAAGGGGGAGCC